>JAIMAU010000003.1 GCA_023511795.1 Armatimonadota bacterium
GCGGCGATTCTTGTTGTGCTTGCAGTTCTAACATGGCGCCAGGGACATGCATATAAAGATGCTGAAACACTTTGGCGCGACAACCTGGCAAAAAACCCTACTTCCTGGATGGCATACAACAATCTTGCTTCTGTTCTTCTTGAACGTGGGGATGCAGAAAAATCACTGGAATACCATACAAAAGCCCTGGGGATATATGAGAGCCCCGAAGCTCATATTGGGATGGGCGCCGCCCTCACACAGTTGGGCCGCCCACAAGAAGCATTACCCCATTATAGGAAAGCTCTTAATCTTAGGCCAAACGACCCGGATACATACTACAATATGGGCATTGCTTTTGCCGCGATGGGGAATCTAGCAGAGGCAATTGAAAACTATATGAAAGCGCTGGAGATCAACCCACATCATGTAAAGGCTAGAAACAACCTGGGAAGTGCCCTAGCAGCTCAAGGAAATTTCGAGGGTGCAGCCATTCAATATATTAACATTCTTAATGATAACCCAAACGACGACCGAGCACATACAAATTTGGCTAACGTTCTTGCAGAAATAGGCAAACTTGATGAAGCAGAACAACACTATCGCACAGCGCTCGCACTCAATGCCAGCAATGAGGCGGCACATTACAATTTGGCTAGACTCCTGACCATGAAGGGAAAACTTACAGAGGCAATGCAACATTATCAGAAATCAATTATCCTACAGCCCGACAATGCTGACGCTCATTACAATCTTGCTGGTGTTCTCGGAGCACGAAACCTGATTGACGAAGCGATAGATGAGTATCGAAAGGCAATCCAAATCAAGCCCGATTTTGCTGACGCCTATAACAACTTAGCAGTCATGCTTTATTTGAAGGGCGACTACGCTGGAGCGTGGAAGGAAATTGCGCTTGCTAAAAAGTATGGCGGCAAGCCACACCCCCAATTTCTCAAGGCTCTGACGCAGAAGATGCCGCCGTAATGAAAACTCTAATCTAGTGTTGTAAAATGGCTAACAAGAAAGCAAGACAAAGGCAAAGTCATGCAAGCAACCAATTCTATGCCGGCATGGCAATTGTCGCAATTACATTCCTCATTTACGTCCCCTCAATCAATAATGGCTTCATATGGGATGATATCGCATGGATTATTAAGAGCCCCATTATAAACACTAAAGACGCGCTTTACCGGTACTGGTGTACTATGCAGTCGCCGGACTATTTTCCTTTCGTGCATACCCTTTTCTGGATTGAATGGAAACTTTGGGGAGCTAACAATGTTTGCTGGCATATTTTCAGCATATTTCTTCATGCTTGTACTGCCGTTCTCACGTGGTTGACGTTGCAAAAGCTTAGAATTCCTGGCGGCTGGCTTACTGCAGTCATTTTTGCCGTGCATCCAGTAAACGTAGAAACCGCTGGTTGGGTATATCAACAGCGTACCATCCTACCGATGCTGCTTATGCTCGCCAGCATACTTGCTTATCTCAGATTTGAAACAGAAAACCAACGCTTCTGGTACTGCCTAACGTTATTACTATTCATCCTCGCACTCTTGAGCAAAATTTCAGTTATGATGCTCCCTGCTGTTCTTCTGCTAATCACTTGGTGGAAGCGAGGCAAGATTGGGCGGCATGATATAGTGTGCATGCTCCCGTTTATTGCGGCTTCCATAATCTCCGGCTTGCTAACAGCTTACGTCCAAACCCACCGGAACATTGGTGAAGATATCGTTCGTACCGATAGCTTCTTTGCAAGGCTCGCCGGCACCGGCTGGGTAGTCTGGTTCTACCTTTACAAAGACCTTCTCCCAACAAACCTTCTCTTTGTCTATCCGCGATGGGAAATCAACCCATCATCAATAGTTGCCTGGATACCTCTCGCAACCTTGCTAGGTTGCTTTGCAATATTTTGGTTATTTAGGCAGTCCTGGGGACGACCATTTTTTGCGGCGCTTGGATACTTTGTGCTAATGCTTTTCCCCGTGCTCGGTTTTGTGAATATCTACTTTATGCGCTATTCCTTGGTTGCCGACCACTGGCAGTATTCAGCGATGCTGGGAATTGTCGCCCTTGTTGTGGCTGGGATTTGCCGAATTATAGAACGCCATGGAATGGTCAAACCAAGCACATTCTCTGCTATTGCAGTCGTTCTCATCCTTGCCTGCCTAAGCTGGAATCAACAGAGGATTTATAAAGACGAAGAAACCCTTTGGAGCAATACGATTTCAAGAAATCCACACGCATGGTCGGCCCACGTTAACTTGGGCGTTGTCCTTGCAGAAAAAGGAGAAATTGATAAGGCGATATCACACTATACTGCCGCTTTACAAATTAACCCCAATTGCCCTGAGGCACACAATTCAATCGCAGCAGCCCTCATTCAAAAAGGTAAGTACAATGAAGCACTGGACCACTTGGCGAAAGCACTCCACTTGAAACCGAAAAGCGCACGCGCCCACTACAATTTAGGGCGAGTATATGCTGCGCAGGGAAGAATCCATGAAGCGGCTGAAGAATATGCAAAGTCACTGGAGCTGAATCCATACTTTGCAGAGGCATATACAAATTTTGGAGCCATACTCATAGATTTTGGAAGAATAGACGAAGCGATGGAATATCACATGCGAGCACTCAGCCTAAACCCTGATTTACCAGAGGCCCACAATAATCTGGGCGTTGCCCTGGCTGAAATGGGCAAGTTTGATGAAGCAGAGCATGAGTTTAGGGAAGCTATCCGGCTCAACCCTAACTATGCAGTAGCAAGGAGAAATCTAAATGAGGTTTGCGCCATGCGTAAGGCGGGGAGATTATGAAAAACACACTCGCTAGCTCGCTTGTTTCACTCTTATTAATTCTAACGATTACACAAACAGGAGAAGCTATGTGGAAAGATGATTTAAAAGATTCGTCGGCGTGGTCGCTGTCGTACCTAGTTGATGAGAAAGAAATAGGCAAAGGTATTATCCGAGCAGATGGCATCCTGCATATCCCAATGGATTTTAGGGATGCTACTACCAATCGCCTGAGCCGAGATATTAACCTCATGCGTCCCAGATGGATATCATTCAAGCTCAGGGCAACAGGAAACATCTCTCCTGAAAATCTAAAACTCCGGTTATGCCTCAAATCCCCCGATGCTCCGTTTTCCTTCTTTCCGAAGGTCAAGCAAACTTCCAATGAGTGGACCGAATTCGAGGCGGACATCAATCAGCCAGACTCGCTCGTGAATGTTTGGCGTTTCTATGGACTGCGCCGACTATCACAACTATCGCTAAGCATTGAGAAACCCCCTGGGAATTCAACCTTTGAGCTACAACTAGCCGACTTAACGTTTCGGTATGGCGAAGACATTGTCGAGAACTACAAGCCGAAAAAGATGAACCTCAAGCCAACGCAGCCGCCGACAATTGCGTTATGCTTGAACCGTGCTGGTGAATATTACCAAGCCGAGGAAATTTTCAGAATCCATTTTCCAACTGCTAGACTTTCAACCCATGCATTTAGGGGTCCTCACATGCCACTAGACAACTGGCCGCCCAACCTCAGCCAACTATCACTAGTGGTGATGGTAGACACAGATACCTACGTCCTATCTGACCGAGAGCTTGCCAACTTGGCTGACTACGTTCACAGTGGTGGTTCCCTCTTAATCTTCGCTGGGCCTAACAGCGTCAATGCCAGCCTCGACGGCCGCCCCTTGGCGAAAGACATTCTCCCAGCACTTCCTGAGAAACATACAAATGATAGGAGTGAATTGCCTATAATTGCTTCAAAAATAATACCTGCTGAAGAGAATAAACTAGGATATCCCGGGCCGTTGCAAGAGGTTACTTTAAAGCCTGACTCGCAAGTGATCCTTGAGGATGCAGGAGGCAGACCTGTTATTATCGTTCGTCCATTTGGTAATGGAAAAGTTGCGCTAGTTACTTGCTGGCCCGATCCGAGCATTGACCGAGGCAAATCTTTATATTGGTCTCAAGAATATACAAAAGTTATTTCATCCTTAATTTCTCATTTGACAAACCTTAGGGCTGAACATGAGAAGGAGACGACTATTTTTCAACCGTCTATTAGAGTTGAATTCCGATACCACAAGCGTGTGTTCAAGCCGCTAGGCACCTTCGAGTTTAATGTTCATGGACCTGCAGGGGCAAATGTTCAGGCGTCGCTTAGAGATATTCGCACGAGAGTAGTATGGCGAGCGGCTGGCACACTTGACGCAACTGGTTCATTGAAAATCCGAGATATACTTCCCGACCTTGCCGATGGCGAGTATACCTTATCCGTTCAATCAAAAGAGACATCAACAAATGTGCCGATTGCCATAGCCTCACCTCTTGATATGAATTGCTTTTATCCTATCATTGCCCGAGTCCCAGTCCAGCAAGGTGGCCACTGGCTTGGGCCTAAGACGCTGAAGTGGATGGTAGAGGATGTCGCCTCCCATGGAATCAACACTATCGCCATCCCGGTTCTCGATGCGATAGCGCGCGAGCCGCAGGGATTTGCTGCAGAAATGGCAGGCTTACTTGAATTTTATGCCCAACAGCAGGGAATGGCTGTTATGTACGACTACTCACACTTACCGATATTTGCTCACAAAACCCGTCCGCCCTTTGACGTGCGATCCCCGAATGCCGAAAGTAAAGCTGCGGAATTGCTAAAACCTTGGACAGAAGTGGCAGACCTTGTCCCCCGATTATTCGCTGTGAAGCATATTGATGAGCCTGTCGCAAACTATGCGAATCTTAATCTTGATTTCGACAGCGGCAGAGAATATCTTGAGAAATGTGGTTTTAATGCGCCCGACGCCGAACAGGAAGCGCCTTTGTGCGGCGAAAATCGGCTGAAACACTGGATTTTTGTTGGGGATTATGCACGCCGCCAATTCCAACTCTCGTATAACATCTGTCAAAAGCAAGAAAAGCCCTGGGGATTACTTCATACTTTCATGGAGCCAGGATTTGGAAGCGAATCGCCTCAGCGAAGGTTTGAGGATGTCTTCCGCTGGGGTGGCACGGCAGACTATCTCGACTTCGACATATACCCATACTGGTATCCACAATCGCATAAACGCCGCTTTGCAAAGGTACACTACGGATTTGCTTTCCAACGTTGTGTTGTGCAGTTTTATGGAAAGCCAATGGGCTTCTATGTTGAGCTGGACGATAGGAACTGGCCCTTTCAACAAAACCCAAAGGAGGCAACCGGCGAGCTAGCATATACTGCTGTCGGTGAAGGCTGCCACTATTTGAATACATTTATCTACGGCGTTTTTGGCGCAGGGAATATGGCTCGACCCGAACGCTGGGAGGATGGCGGGGCAGACCTTCGCGCAATTGCGAAAACCACACCATTTTTGCTGTCAACTGAGCGCGCTAAAGCCCACATAGCTCTCTACTTTCCATATCGCCAATGGATCATAAATGGAGCTTATTACCCAACGTTCGGCTTAGAATTATTCCGCCGCGAGTTCGGCGAGTGCGACATCCTCCATGAAGAAATTGCCCTCGACCGTGGATTCGAACCTTACCAAGCAGTCATACTTCTTCAAACCGATATATTACCGCAAAAAGTGGAATCGACTCTAATTGAATTCATCAGGTCCGGCGGAATCCTTATGCTCGACCACTGTCCATCAATCACCCCCGAAGGAGCACCCCTCACTCAATTAAAGGCACTTGTCGGCGAGATGCCGTCTGCTGAACCATGGCGTGCGGAAACAATTCAGGTTGGAAAGGGCTATATAATAAAAGTTCCTGAGGGTTTGGATAATACCTACCGCCTAGCAGTAGAACATGATGATGTGAAAACTGTGGATATGCTCGAATCTTGGGCTCGGGAAGTCTTCACTAATTATGGGATTCTCCCATGGGCAAAATGCTCGGATGACGAATTTGAAGCTAGTCTCCTGATTGGCAAGAATGCCTCGGCAGTTGTTGTGGTAAATCACCGGCCGGAAACCGCAACTGCAAAAATTAGCGTGAATCCAAGTCTTAAAGTGGGATATATATGCGACCTAGCCACAGGCAAAGCATTTAAATTCCAAAAAGCTGGCGAGAATATAACAATCCCTGTTCAGCTCACCCAGCGACAAGGCGCAATACTTTGTCTATATCCGAAAAAACCAGGAAGACCCGAATTCGACGTTCAAGTAGCAAATGGCGAGTTTATTATAAGGCTCGCTGAACCAAGTGGATGTCCAATTCCCATTTTTATCGAAGCCATTCGCCCAGATGGCCGCCGAAGTTTTCGACACACGCGGGAAATCTTGCTAACCGGCACAGCTGAATTTCGGATGCCTGCGGCATTAAATGACCCTCTGGGTGACTGGAAATTCCGCGCTGTTATTCCAATGCTTGCAACTGAGGTTGACAAAACTGTAAAATTGACGGCCCGGGACTAACGACTATCTGCAAACCAAGCGCTAGTCATTGATAATCCACGCAAATGTGGTAAAATAATCTCGGAGTAAGCTGGATGATCGCCTCGAGTAATCGGGGAGGAAAGTCCGGGCTCCGCAGGGCACGATGCTCGCTAATAGCGAGGGGGAGCGATCCCACGGAAAGTGCCACAGAAAAGAAAACGCCCCACCTTCGGGTGGAGCAAAGCTGAAACGGTGGTGTAAGAGACCACCAGCTCCGCAGTGATGCGGAGGCTTGGTAAACCCCATCGGGAGCAAGGCCGAATAGGAAGGGGAAGAAGCTGCCCGCTGACCCTTCGGGTAATGGCCGCTTGAGGCTCGGGGCAACCCGCGCCCCAGAGAGATGATCATCCTCGACAGAACCCGGCTTATAGGCTTACTCCAAAAAGTATATAAAGAGAAATGGCGAGCTTCCTTGCAAAAGCCCGCCATTTCTCTTTATTGCACTTTCAACTTACTCACGTAGCGCCAATCACAGACGAAACTTTAAAGTTGCGTTTTCTCATCCGAAAATTGATGTTTTTTTTGCCCTCATGTCGTTCGCTTGGTGACAGTTTTTCTAAGTCTCTTCTTGCAAATGCTAGGTTCAGCCGAACTCAGCGGCAGGTTATTTTTAAACTCTCTAATGTATTTTGGAAAAACCTTTTGGAACAATATCGTCTATTCGTACAACCGCCTCGGTTTGAACAAGCTTAATATCTGCGCCAATCTCTTCGCCTAATAAATCAAGATTTTCTTTCATGAAGAGCCAACTCATAAAATCTGTTTCTGACTTAAAACTTCCTGCAGGTAAATTTTCTAAGTTTTGCTAGGTTTTTATTCATGGTTTTCTTCTTTATCCCCTGCCTTAAAATAGCTTTCGGGATTATTGCAAAAATTGAATCTACTCTCAATATAGGGCTATCAAATAAAGCAAGCAAGAAAAAAAACAGCCTTTGCTAAAATAAAGCTTGGGTCGAGATAATTGAAAAAACTGGCGGAGCGAGTGGGATTCGAACCCACGAGCGGGATTTGTGTCCCGCTACACGATTTCCAGTCGTGCTCCTTCAACCAAGCTCGGACATCGCTCCGCCGTATTCTGATGGCGAAAAAATTCTACCATGATGAGGACAAACTGTCAATGAAACAAAAAGCCGCACTTTAATTTGTATAAGCGTGCGGCTTTCAAAACAGCAAGCAATTACTAATACTCAAATTTCAATCTGAAAAACGTGCACTATCGTTCAGGCGGCCAGCCGATATCCAAAGCAGCTATTCGCTTTCTGCCTTCTCTATCCCAGAACCAACGCACTGTTACCTTAGTCTTGGGCGTCAATGCTGCCAGCTTGTTGGAAATTACCGGGTCAGGAACCCATTTGCCTTCAATCAATACGAATCTCGGGTTCATAGTTACCGTCCCTGGCTCATCTTTTGGCCGGATTACAAGCTGGGTTCGCGATGATGATACAACTACTCCACTTGTGGTACCCTCAAGAGCACTTATTATCTGGATAGCGTCGACTCTCCTCTTGCCTTCGACATCCATGGTCCAGGTAACACGCACTCTTTCTCCAGACTCGAGGCACGGAAATACCGTCTTTGCTGGGCCGGACGGAACCCAGGTAGTCCCATTGAAAACGTAATAAGGATTAAACGAAAGCGGCTTATTGTCGGGAGTTCGGATGTAGAGGGTCCATTCCTGTACTGTAATTACCATGCCCTCAGAGACAATTGATGCGCCTGCCTCTGCAAGGATTACGCACATCAGCATGGTAATTGCAAGTAAAATAACAATTTGGCGCAAATTCCTCATTTTAACCTCCTGCTAAGCTATTTGTTGCCCTAGCATGTGATGGATTGGCCACCTTTCTTCTTTTGACGATTCTCCATTAACATATGTTCTGTTCATTAGCTAGGTTGTTGATAATTTCAATATACGAAATGACGCTTGTCTGACGTATTATCATCTGCTAGAATACCAATCGAAACATAATATTTGGAGGACTGCAACATGGGAAAAGCGATTGGATTGCCTGATGACGTTCGCAAATTGGAGAAAAATACGCCAGTAATTGGAGTATTCTGTGCTGGCGATCCTCGAATAGATGCTGAAAGCCGACAAAGATGCAGGAACATTGTAAAAATGACAGCGGACATTCTAGCCGATAGGGTCAAACTGCCCAACGGCTCCCCGGCGAAGGTTGTTTATGCCCCCATACTTGTTGATGGTGAAGCCCAAGCGGACATAGTGGCAAAGCAGTTCCAAGACGCCGGAGTGAAGGTGTTGGTTTGCACGCCAGATACTTGGGCATTTCCTCAATTGAGCGTAATCTCACTTATTCAGCAGTTCCCCACTGACACGCCGATAAACTTCACCTGCGGGAACAGCGGTCCGAAGCCGGGTGTTGTTTTCGCTCACGCAGTAAATGGTGCTTTGGCGCAATATGGAAGGCTTTCACACCTAAATGTGGGCACATGGCCAGATACAGGCATTGAACCGGTGATGACGGAAGAAACCGCTCAAGCCTTAGTAGACTGGGCGTTTGCAGCTGTTACGACGCAAGCGCTAAAAGGCAGCAGGGTTGTAATCTTTGGCCACGACTCAATGGGGATGGAAACCGCTCTGGCGCATATTCTTCCTACACGCCGACAGTTTGGCATCGAGATAACACGGCTTGACATGAAGCTACTTGCAGATATGCTCCAGAAAAAAGCCTATGACGCTGAAGAACTCAAGGCATTCCGTGCGTTTATAGACAAACACCTTGGCAGTCGGCTGGAAATAAGAAACGAAGCCGACTCCGAGCGGTTCAACCAGAGCCTAGCGCTATATCTCATTACGCGTGACTTGATGGAAGATTTGAACGCTGTTGGCGGTGGATTTATGAGTCAACTTGAGTGGGGCTCAGACAAACGAGGCATACCTCTGCCAGTTGCCGACGCAATGGAGTCGTTTTTCAATTCGACATTCGACCACAATGGGCGAAAGGTACCCATTCCATTCGCAACCGAGGCCGACGTCCAGGGGCTTCTCACCATGCTTTTCATGAGCGCATTAACTGGTGGAAATCCACCGCTGTTTATGGACTTCCGCAAGGTTTGGGAGCAATGGGAACTTGAGGCTCTTGCACAAAAAATAGGAGTGAGTCTTCCTGAAGACGAACTTTGGGCACAGAAGGGCCTAGTAGATGGCGACAATTCTGGTAGTGCTTCGCTTGATTGGGCCGCAAAGCCTGGCGCAAGCATAGAAGAGATAATGTCAAAGGTTTCGATGCCGCTTGCTGACGAAGGATATTTCCCAGGCTTGGGTAATTCTGTAACGTTCGTCTCGCCGGGCGGGCTTGATGGCATTGCAGGACGGCTTATGTACAGCAGTCTGTCAGGCATATTCAGCATGAGCTGGGATGAGGCGACAACAGCAGAAGTGCCCGAAAAGCTTGCAAAGGCACTAGGTGAGTGCACAACACCAACGTGGCCGCACACGTTCGTGGTGCCAAAGTATGCAAGCATGTATGAATATAAACATTATCCGCCAGCAAACCATTTCCATATGATTCAGGGATTATCGCCTGCAAGACTTGAATACTGGATGGACCTGAACAACGTATTATCGCAGGCAAATTGGTCGGCTCGTCCGAAGTTTATCGAAGGAGTAGACCGGCCAATCCCACTGCTTTATCTGGCAAACGGAGGAGAAGACAACGCAAAACTTATGCGACTCAGGAGCCAGTGAAAATCCAGTAATTGCAGTAAAACTCCGCCTCGCAAAGCGCTACGAGGCGGAGTTTTTTAACTCCTGCTATTTAAGATTGGCGCTATAAAGGAGCGAGGAAGGTTGCTGCTTCGGTCTATTTTCTTCGCCGGGCCGCGCCTATCAGGGTTAATACTCCCATGCTGAGCGCCAAAATGCTTGCTGGCTCCGGAATGATTGTGTAGTTGATTGTTAATTTTGGTCGGACGCCCAGTGAACCCTCCTTGGTTGCAAACACTACAACATCGCCACCGCCATCATGGCTGTAAGCGCGCATCAACCAACCATTATTTGGCTTGCCTTCTTCCACCCACTTCTTTACGCTGTTAGTAACATTCCAGTTGTAGTAAATACCGGCGGCCATGCCGTAATAGAAATAAACTAGCGAGTCTGGATTCGGATACCTATCCCAAGTTGTATTCTCGCATCCAGCCGTAGCCCAATAAGTTGACCCTTTGAAAACATTCCAGTTCGCCTGATTTTCAACCCAATCTTTGTAATCTCTTATCATATACGGGCCAATGTACATCCAATCGCCAGACCCGAATTCTTCCAAGCGGACGAGATATAGCGAAAGCGTAGCACTAGTTATACGCAGCCAAGGATTATTGGGGAGCTGGCCAGTAAGGTCAAATTTAATGAGGCCGCTATTCCTTGGGCTACTTGAGAACATCTTGACATTCATCTCAGTTGACGAACCATAGTTCGTGCTTGGATTAGAATAGTCAATCCATGTGTCAGTAGTGCCGTAATAACCGCCTGAGCCATGCTTAAGCACAATCTGTCCGTCGGTTTGGGCTTGTGCAGGAAGTAAAAAGCAGAGGGAAACGGCAAAAACCGCCAGAAAAATATGCAACCTCTTCATCCCATCTCTCTCCTTTCTTTACCTCTAACTAAAGCGCAACCGGAATGTTTGACGCCAGCTTTAATAACAACCGCCAACGCCGCTATTAAATACAATAACCCAGCTTATTGGAATAATATCCCAGAAAGAGCTTGGCGTCAAGCCAGTAAATTTACCAGTTTTTTAAAAAATTGCAGTCTTTCCGTTTGCCTAAAGAACCTAACGAATATTACCAAACTTTTTCGCTTTTCGGGAAGTCTTGGGTAGGAAAAACAGCCAATATGTTTAA
The DNA here is from genome assembly GCA_023511795.1 of Armatimonadota bacterium. NCBI lineage: Bacteria > Bacillati > Armatimonadota > Armatimonadota bacterium. Next base: position 11,270 of record JAIMAU010000003.1, read on the forward strand.
TTTTAGGGTATGGACTGGATAGATTTCCCCAATGACGGCTTCAACGTACATGGGCTCCCATGGTTTGAAGAAGACCGGCCGGTTTTGAGACGCCTCCCTGAGCGACTGAAGGACACTTTTCGTCCGGCCGTTTGGGAGCTTGCACAATGCCCTGCAGGCGGCAGAATTCTCTTCAAGACTGACTCATGTCAAGTTGGCCTTCGTGCAAAGGTCTCGGATAATGCAGTTATGAACCACATTACCCGAATCGGGCAGAGCGGCTTCGATATTTATGTAGACGGCTTTTTCATGGGGAGCGTTTCCCCTGATGCTGCCGGAAATATTGAAGCGCAGTGGAACATTCAAAAGTCCCCAAAGCTTCGGGACATAGTAATCCACATGCCGCTATACAAACCCGTTGAGCTTAGGCAAATCGGGCTAGACGAGGGTTCTGCCATCAAAGAACACAAGCCCTTTGCAATCAAGAAACCAATCATTTTCTATGGAACTAGCATTACACAAGGCGGTTGCGCCTCGACCCCGGGAACAACTTACCAAGACTTTATCTCCCGCTGGCTCAATGTGGATTTTGTGAATCTTGGGTTCTCTGGCAATGGTCATGGAGATATTGAAGTGGCAAGGGCTATCGGCGAGATCGAATGCGCCTGCATAGTCGTTGACCATTGGGCGAATAAGGGGTTGAATTATCGAGAAAATTTGCCGCTTTTCGTTGGCGAACTTCGAAAATCGCATAAACTCGTGCCAATTATTGTCACCGGACCATTCTATTACTGTCGAGATGATATTGACGACTCACTTCACGTCGAACAACGAAAGACAGGCGAAGAGTTCGTTAAGAAAATGAACTGCGAAGGCGACCAGAATATACACTTCTTCGATGGTCGGAAGATGATCTCCAAGAAAACTAGTTTTGGACTAGTGGACGGGGTTCATCCGAATTCTCTCGGCTTCTATCTTATTGCTAAAGGCTTCACCCCGTTTTTAAAGCGGGTCCTTGGATTAAGATAAACTCTACTGCATCATCTCAACAACCTCCCGCCGCTTTTCCTGCAGGCGTTTGTTTTTTGGATCAAGGTTGATTGCGCGATCGAGAAGGTCAAGTATAGGAGCGAAGTCCTGCGGCGTAAATACCGATTGCCGACGCATGACCTCTGCCAAAAGGATGTCTGCCTCTAACTCCAACGATTGTACGTTTGGTTTGATTTGAACCGCAGAATGTGCCGCTCGTAAAGCTGCTAATGGCTCGGTCGAGCTCAATGCTTTCGCATATTCAATAAGTATTTCAGGATCATTCGGCCATTCCATTAAATAATGTTTTAGCAGCGCAAGAAGTAAAGCCGGGTGTTTCATGCGCGAATCAAGGCATGCCGTAATTAGCGACCGATAATCTTCTTTACTAAGTTTACGAAAGCGCATATACTGCACGCTGAACAAGTTCTCATTACCCCATTTTCGCTCGTCATTGCTGTTCATGCATTCGGCGACTTCACCAATATAATATGAGCGCGGCGCTTGGTATTCTAGCACAGGCAAGTCATCACAATTCACCATGCCCACGCCAGCCACCTCTTCCGCGGTCTCCGCTGACATCGTTTGCCGCGAGAGAAGGGCTATTAAAGAAGTTATTGAAATCCTTTGGAGATCTCGTTTGACGGAATCAAGCGCTATCCGCTTTTCCATTGCCTCAAAGTCGGGTGATATCGGATCGCGTGAAGCCAAAAGTATGTAATCGTTCGCTTGGGTTTCGAAGATATACACATAGGGAAAAACCTGCCGCACGGTGCGAATAATTATTGCTACAAGTTCATCTGACATCTCATAGCTATGAAACCATTGTGCTAGTACGCCTCCAGGGTTAAGAATTCTATCGAGTGACTGGAAAAACTCAAGCGTGAAGAGGTTGCCTACTCCCGCCATCCAAGGATTGCTCGGTTCGCTAATTACAACATCGTATTTTTTCTGCGTAACCGCGGCTACCGTCCTTGCATCCTCGATGATTAAGTTGAACCTTGGATTTTTCCTTACCATCCAGTTTACATCGTCAAAATACTGCAAAGCCCTCGCAACAGCAGGTGATATCTCAACACAATCCACAAGGGTATTCGGATGTGTAAGAACGCTCCCGGCAGTAGCACCCGTGCCTAGACCGATAACCAAAACATTTCTTGCATCTGGTTTGAAGAACATAGGGATTTGACCAAGCAGCACCTGGGTCGGCATATCTCCCCATGATGTACCATCAGGCTTACCATTGATTGTAAGTAGTTTGTCATATCGTCCTTTCAAATTTTCAGCAGAAATAACCGCAACTCTGGCGCTTCCGTCTTCACCCACATAAAAAACCTTTATCTCCGACAGTAAAGAGCGGAAGGCACGCCAAGTTTCGGGTGGAGGAAGCATTCTCACTCGAAATGTACCCCGGCTAAAACTTGCTGGATGCCATTGGGGCAACGAGAAAAGGAGCACTGTAATTGCTACTGATGCGCCAACAGTGAAGACCCATTTGCGAGGCAACTTAGAAACCACAAGTAAAAGTGCGCCCACAATCATATTAAGCGCAACAGCAACTTGGAGAGATTCACGAAGGCCAAGCATAGGAATAAGGACAATGCCTGCCAAGAATGACCCAGCAAGAGTGCCGACTGTATTCGCACCGTAAACTAGTCCGCTATCTCTACCAATGTCCTCATCCCTTCGCGCGACCGCTTTTATTGCCAACGGAAGTGTCATCCCAAAAAAGAACGTCGGCACCAACATTACAATAAAACACAGCGAATATTTCAACAGGTTAAACATTCCTAAAGTTTGTTCGGTCGGGAATAAAAGGAAGGACCATCGCCAAAAGACGTACGGCAATCTTTCATAATAAGGAATACTTGCAGCCACTGAGAAAGCAATAGCTATTTCGGCAAAAGCAAATGCTAAAAGTGCCTGCAAACTAAGAGGACGGCAAAGTCCCACTGCAAGGCTTCCTAGTGCCAAACCTGTGATGAATGCCGCCAACATAAGCGTAAATGAGTAGGTGGAGCTGCCAAGTGTAATGCCAAACATACATATCCAAACCAGTTCGTAGATCATCGCAGTCGCCCCTGACAAAGCGGCTGCAATGCAGATGGGAATAACAAGCGGATGCCTTGCCGCACTTCCACTTTTTGCGAGTTCTCTAGCAGAACACGAAGTAACGTCACGCAACATGCCGAGCATCACAGCAATTAACCCCAAAGCAATATTTACTGCTCCAATGGTCGTCATGGTCATGCGCATGCCAAGTGCCGGTATCAGCATAAAGCCTGCAAGAAGCGTTCCACCGACCGCACCGACACAGTTTGCTAGGTAAAGCCACTCAGCCTTATCATCCTTTTGCTCAGATTCGGGCTGAAAGTGCTTCATCAACACAGGAAATGTGCCGCCCATGAGAAACGTTGGCAAAATCAGCACACCAATTGACGCTGCAAGCTTCACTGCCAGCGCAATTGGACTGCCAAAGTCGGTTCTGGCCGTCGCCACAAGCGCAAAAGACTGAATAGGATGGATTATTAAAGGAAATATGATTGCATAGAGACCAATTGCTATCTCAAGCCACCCATACACTGCAAGCGGACGACGAAACTGCCGTGTCGCCGCCCCAATAACAAAGCTACCTAGTGCAAGACCGCTCATGAATCCAGCCAACACGCACATGTGTGCTAGCGTCGTGTTGCCAAGAAACAACGAAAGGTATCTTGCCCAGGTAACCTCATACACTAAGCCCCAAGCACCCGAGGCTATGAAAAGCAGGTAGGGTAAAACTCGAACCGATTTGGGCATCTCGTTTGCTATCATAGCTCCTTTCGAAATTGTATGGCAAAATAGTACCTGAATTGGAAAAGCAGTGCAACCCTATGACTTGCTTTCTGCTGGGTAACCTGTTATAATCCATTGTCTCAGTCGAGAACCTTCGCGCCCAAACGGCGTGAGTATGCCTTGAACCTGATTCTTTATTGAAATTTGGGGGTGACATCATTTGCCGAACATCAAATCGGTAATTAAAGACGTAAAGAAATCCCGTGAGCGGCATCTTCGCAATGTCGCAGAGAAGTCAAAAATCAAAACCTTTGTAAAGAAAGCTAGAGCTTCCATTGAGTCCGGCGACAAAGAGGCGATCCAGCAAGCAATCTCAGCGGCTGCAAGCGTTATCGATAAAGCCGCAGAGAAGGGTATAATTCACAAAAACGCTGCTGCACGCCGCAAATCGAGGCTAATGAAAGCAGCAAACAAGGTACTATAACTAAAGAGCTATGAGCAAGGTCCTCTTTGCTTCTGCACGTATGAGCGAGCTTACCTGGAAGCAAACATTGCCGGGTAAGCTTGATATAATCCTGGAGCGTCTCGACTTCGCCGAAAAGCTCAAAGACAAAAAAGTCTGCGTAAAAATGCACCTGGGTGGAAACGTAGGCTACTCGACTATCCATCCGGTATTTGTGCGCCGTGTCATCTCTTTCATAAAAGCTGCAGGCGGTAAGCCGTTTATTACAGACAACCTCCATTGGGTGCTCACTGCTGCTGAAAGAGGGTACACACCTGAAGTGCTTGGCTGCCCGATTATTCCAGAGGCTGGTTTGAATGATAAGTACGTTTACACCCACAAGATCAATTATAAAAATTTGGAGGAATTCCAAATTGCAGGCGAGATATGGGATTCTGATTTCTTAGTTTGCCTTGCCCACGCAAAAGGCCATGGGAACAGCGGATACGGCGGAAGCATTAAGAACATTGCGCTCGGCTCAATGGTGGCAAAATCACGCCATTGTATGCATATGGTCCAACATGCCGAGACCTACTGGGATGCTAGTAAGTGTACTCATTACATCGACGGATGTAACTTATGTGTAGAAAACTGCAAAGTAAAATGCATGCGTTTTGCTGACGACAAGAAGCTACACGTGGGATTCCATGAATGCAACTTTTGCTTGGAATGCAACGAAATATGTCCCCAAGGTGCCCTAAGCATCCGCGAAGAAATCGCCCATGATTTTCAAGAGGTCATGGCAATTGCAACCGAAATTGTCCTAAATAGGTTCCCTAACGGAAACGCTACATTTATTAACTTTGCAATAGATATAACACCATTGTGCGATTGCGCAGGAATGACAACGCCAAGTCTGGTTCCTGACATAGGAATTTTTGCCTCGAATGACATAGTGGCAGTCGAGAAAGCAACTCTGGACAGCATTGATTATCGCAATTTGCTACCTAATACAATTATCCCTTGGCTGATTTTGCGCAATATCGAAGGCCACTTGTTTAAGAAGATACACGGCGTTGACCCCTATGTTCAGGTTTATGCCTGCGAGCGCCGGGGCTTGGGAAGCACTAATTATGAAATAGAGGAAATATAAAAGCAAAAGCTTACAACAGAGTTTTATTGCAATACCAAGTCCAACTTAAAAACATAAAGGGAACTCAATGGGAAGAGTTCCCTTTATTGTTCCATCGAGCCTACTCCAGTGAACAACAACGCATTATATTAAATCAGCAATCATAAAGCTCCATCAAGCATTTGCTAACGCCAGCCAATCACTGAATTGACCTTAACGCAAAACAAACCATATAATGAATCAAATGACTAATTTGTTTAATGGCATACGTGCCGCGCTTTTTGATTTAGACGGCACACTTATCGAGACAAACATAGATTTCGCTCGCATGCGTCGCGAGCTCATTGCCCTAGCCAGTAGGCATGGAATCTCGGAGCATGAGGTTTCTGGTCTAGACCTGCTTGCTATTGTAGATTATGTCATTGCCCATTCGTATGCCCCAGCAGAAGCCATTCGCTCCGAAGCATTTAAAAAGCTTGAGGAGATGGAACTTGCACGAATAGACGAAGCCAAGGAAATACCTGGAGCTCGAGAACTTATTCAATTTTTGCAGAAAGAGCGCATTGGTGTTGGAATTGTCACGCGAAACTCTCGGCGAGCGGTAGAGATATCCCTTGCCAAAGCTGGTATATCAGTGGACGTCTTGCTCACACGCGATGACGTCAAGAACGCCAAACCGCATCCGGACCATCTGCTCCAAGCACTCAATGCCCTCCGCGCCAAACCCTCAGAAGCTGTGATGATTGGCGACCATTGGATGGATATCCAAGGGGGCAAAGCAGCCGGCACGCTTACAGTTGGCTTTCTCCGCCCAGACCGACCTGACGACTTCTTTGACAAGGAAAAACCCGACCTCATCGTTCGAAGCCTCTCGGAACTTTTGGCGCATTTTCAACGTTTCTTTAAATAGTTATCTTCTATGGATTTGTCAATTGTTATTGTGAATTGGAACACAAGAGACTATCTAGAGCGCTGTTTAAAATCGCTCTACACCTACCCGCCACACGCTAAGTTTGAGATATTGGTAGTAGATAATGCTTCAACTGATGGAAGCGCACAAATGGTCAGAGAAAAGTTTCCCACAGTCACTTTGCTAGCCAACTCGGAGAACGTAGGCTATGCTCAAGGAAACAATCAGGCGATTGAATCGGCACAGGGTGAATTCATACTCCTTCTTAATCCAGATGTCGAAGTTAAAAACGGAGCACTCGATAATCTTCTAGAATTCGGACAAGCCCACCCTGAAGCAGCAGCTGTGGGGTGCCGACTAGTTCACCCAAATGGAAAAGTCCAGCGTTCATGTAGGTCTTTCCCCAAGCCTCTTGGTCTGTTATTTGAATACACCGGCATAAGCAAATTATTTCCCAGAAGCAAACTTTTCGGTTCCTACCGAATGAGATATTTTGACTATTCGCATGAGGCTGAAGTAGACCAGCCAATGGGCTCCTGCCTCCTTCTTTCTCGCCAGGCAATTAAGGATGTAGGCGAGTTTGATAATCAATTCCCGATATTTTTCAACGAAGTTGACTGGTGCTACCGCGCGAAAGAAAAAGGGTGGAAGATATATTTCACTCCGCTAGCCGAGGTTATTCACCACGGTGGTGCAAGCACAAGTCAAGCACCAGCCCAAATGGCAGTAGAATCACATAGGGCGCTAAAACGCTTCTATGAAAAGCATTATAGAAATAAACTGCCTATAGTTGTGTATTGGTTCATAATGCTAGCAATCACTGTAAACTCGTTTTTTGTAGCTAGGATGCGCTCCCTTGGAAGCGAGAAGAAATAGAATGCAGATTGACTTGTCAGTTGTCATAGTAAATTGGAATACTTGCTCTTATTTGCGGAAATGTCTTGCATCTGTTGAGCTCGATAGAATTTCAGCCATGGAGGTTATCGTAGTTGATAATGCATCTGCCGACGGTAGCCAAGAAATGGTGGAGCGTGAATTTCCTCAAGCGAAACTGATTAAAAACACCAGCAACTTAGGTTTCTCACGCGCTGCCAATATTGGAATTAAAGCAAGCAATGGACGATATATCTTGCTTCTTAACCCTGATTCTGAAGTCCAGCCTGGCGCACTTTCTGCATTAGTAAGATTCGCCGATTCAAATCCCAGAGCAGGCTTGCTTGGCCCAAAGATACTAAACGCTGACGGGTCCCTCCAAAGCTCAGCAAGGCGCTTCCCCACCCCGCTAGCTGCGTTATTCCGAAACACTTTCCTAGGAAGGCTATTTCCAAATAACCAGTATGTTAAGCAATACCTAATGGCAGATTGGGACCACAGCTCTCCGCGCGAAGTTGACTGGCTTTCGGGTGCAGCGCTTATGCTTCGACGAGAAATGTTGGACGAGATTGGCTTGCTTGACGAGCGCTTTTTTATGTATTGCGAGGATGTGGATATTGCATATAGGGCAAAACAAAAAGGATGGAAGGCAATCTACTTTTCTGAGGCTAAAATAATCCATTTCCTAGCGAAAAGCAGTGACCAAGCGCCAAATAAGATGATCTTAACATTTCATCAAAGCATGTATGCATTCTACAAGAAACACTATGCCGATAGGTGGTCGCTCCCAATTCGAGTGATTATCCCGATTGGAATTTTCGCACGAGCTACTCTATTCATAGCTAACAACTACATCCAGACATTCTTAAGGCTTCTGACTCTCAGAGGTAGAAGGGAAGCTATGAAAAAGGAGCAAAGCAGTGAGCCTCAAGCCAATGCCAAAGACTGAACAGCAAGACTATCTGCTGATTTGCCAAGTGTGGATTCTTGCCATAATTGCATTTCTTGCTCCCTTAATTGGGGGCAAACTCGACCCATTTGGCACAGGAATACTGAGAATACTTGCCCTTTTTACAGGTATGATACTTTTGGCAAGGGTGTTAAAGAATTCTGCAGAAATAAGAAAAGGCTCTGTGCTTTGGCTCTCTATTATCTTATTTGCTCTAGGACTGCTTTCATTTGCAAACACAGTATCTATTCACAAAACCCTTTTTTCGGTCCTGAACTTGATGGCATATTTACTGATATTTACAGCTACTGCAAGCCTTCCCGACCAGCGAATGGCGCTCGGAATACTTGCATCTCTTTTGGCATCCGCATTTATTGTGTCAACACTCGGCGTGAGAGAATACCTTTTGTCCGCAAAGTCAGATTGGCGAACTTTTGCAACTTTTTTCAACCCAGATTTCCTAGCTGGCTTCATGTCCATGGTCTTGCCAATAATACTGACCTGGTATCTTTCACCAAACCAAAAAGGTATCTCTCTAGCGGCAGGGGTTGGGTTTCTTGGCATTTTAGGAGCGATATTGCTTACAGGTTCGAGACTCGGCACGCTCTGCGCAATCGGCGGCGTTGTTTTTTGCCTATTATTCGCGCTAGCCGGCAGATCTTTCCAAAAAACCCAAGCCGCAAAGCTCGTAGCGCTCATTCTACCGTCGCTTTTGGTCCTGACTTTCTTCTCAAAACCCCTAACTAGCCGCGTCTCTACACTGCGGTCGGAGTCCTATTCAGGCGCATTTCGCATTGAAACATGGAAAGGCACAATTCGAATTATAAAGGCGCACCCAATTACCGGTACGGGACTTGGAACATTTGAGCTGATATATCCCAAATATGCACATGTTGGATTTACGAAGATGGCACATAATAGCTATCTCCAGCTCGCCTCTGAATCTGGCATGTCTGCTCCCATCGTTTTAGTGCTACTTATTGGAACTGTTTACCTCTCTCTAATGACTGCTGGGTTAAGACAACAGCAGAGGGATGAATCGACCTGTGATGATTGGCTACCGCACAAGCAATTAATGCTTTGTGGCATTCTGGGCGGTGTTGCCGCATCAGTCGCAAGGAATCTTGTTGATTCTGATTGGTATATCTCAGCAATTGGTTTCTCATTTGCAGCGATACTTGGCATCGGATTTTCGTTGGCATCAGAACCTTCTTATACTTCCTCAGGACACAAAACACGCAAAGCTGTAGTAGTTTTCTTATTTTGTCTCACTATCTGCGGCATTATTTTATCGCTACTCGCCATCACGGCACATCAATTTGAGCTTAGAGGAAATTCTTTGGTGAGAAACGGCAATCTCGACGAAGCAATTTGCGCCTACCGAACCGCCGTGCGGCTTGACTACCTTGACAGTGAGCACATGAGTGTACTTGGGCAAGCATATGCCGCCCGCGCGAGTATTCGGCATGATGCAAGCGACCTTCTAAAAGCAGAACATTTCTTATTGCTTGCTACCAAGCGAACACCAACATCAGCTAAAAGTTATTATCAACTTGGAAAGCTATATGAGTTTGCCGGCAAAGACAAAGAGGCGTTGAATGCATATCATAAAGCGCTAGCATGGGACCAAAATGCCGTTCAGGTTCTTTATGCCAAAGCAAAACTTTGCGAACGCATGGGTCGTCCAGACGAAGCTTTAAAGGCCTACCATCGAATGATAGAAATTGAAAACAGCCCATGCGAGCAAATTAGAGCAATGCCAGAGTTTGTTGAAACTGCATATGTGTTCGCTCATCATGCCATTGCAAAACAACTTGAAAAAGAAGGCAACCTAGTGAGGGCCGCTCAAGAATACAAACTTTCGCTAGATAGAATAGAACGCTTTGAAAAATCGTTAAAGGAAGTCGGCGATATCCTAGAAGCAAGTGGAAAGCGAGATTTTCAGCGCGAGTCCGAAATTAGGGAGATTGCTTTAGATTCTCAACGGCGCCTTGATAAACTGAGCAAAGTTGTTATACAATCACCAAACCGCTAGGTCAGTGAACATGGACGCCGAGACTTGATACCACTTCGCTCAAAACAACCATCGAAGCAAAACCTAAGCCAAGGTATATAAAAATTGATATCTTTTCATGCGCAAACATCTCCTTGATGAGAGCAAACCCGACCGTATAAAGGAAGCTCCCAGCCACGAAGCCAAGAATAACGCCTAAGAGCGTTTGCTGTACTTCAAAGAAAAGTAATAGCCCGATGAACGCCCCGAAAACGGTTGTAAGTTCAATAAGAAGTGTTATAAAAATTGCCTTTGCCCGCCCATAACCTGAAAGCCGTGCCACACTCACAAGTGCAAGCCCTTCGGGGACCTTATGGTACGAGACCGCCAGCAGAATCATTATTCCCACTACAGAAAATGTCCTTGAACCAGCGCTAATTGCCAGGCCATCAACAGTGCTGTGGATACTCATTGAAATCATTAGGAGTATCCCCAGCCTCAAATATCCGGTTTCATGTTCGCTTGCCGACGCAGCGCAAGCTGGGCATACAAAATATATATACTTTCCAATAGCTGCGAATAAGAGATAACCTGCAACAAGACTCGCTAGCGAAGGCCAGGCGCCAAGAATTTCAACCGTCTCAGGTATGATATGCAACACGGTAACCCCAAGAAGTGCACCAGCAGCAAGGCTAACCATTCCACACAACACTTTATGGCTGACTCGGTTCCAGGCAATGCCTACCAAACCACCTACCGACGCAGCAGACATTGCAACTACCGCCCGCAAGGCAATTGTATGACTAGGGTCTAATAACGATTGATCATGCATTGGTTTATCGAAATCTCAATAAGCGCATGCCGTTTGCAATGACTAGCAGCGCACTTCCCTCATGGCCAAAGACTCCGAGCGAAAGTTTCAACCACCCTAAGAGTGCCGTACAAACGAGAACAACAATTATCAACAAAGAAAATGCTATGTTTTCTTTTATAGTAGCAAGTGTTCGCCTACTCAAGCGCATTGCAAAAGGAAGACGACTTAAATCGTCGGACATCAAAGCAATGTCAGCGGTTTCCAAAGCAATCGGCGACCCTGCCGCACCCATTGCGACACCGAGACTTGCTACTGCCATCGCTGGTGCATCGTTCACACCATCGCCAACGACTGCAACTTTATGAAACCTTTCAACTAGCAAACGAACAATATCAACTTTGTCCTGAGGCAGAAGCTCTGCGTAGTACTCGTCTACCCCCAAGTCCCTCGCCACTGCCCGCGCGGTAGCCTCATTGTCGCCAGTAATCATCAAAATACGCTCAACCCCTGCGCTTCTCAAGTCCTCGAACGCTCGCCTAGCCGATTCTCGCACAGTATCCGACAAAGCAATAATTCCCGCAAGCGTTCGATTATAGGCAATCATTACAACAGTCTTGCCATCTTGTTGAAAAGTCCTGACTTTATCCGTATATTCAGTATACTCTATGCCGAATTGATCCATTAATCGCGTATTACCAACAATGCACACATCGCCGTTTAACTTTGCCGCAGCGCCCATTCCGGTCAGCGCTTCGAAATCCGTAACCTCATGGGGCTTTATATTCTCCTTACGAGCCTCATGCAAGATCGCCTGTGCCAACGGATGCTCCGACCTTGACTCTACACCCGCTGCAAGAGACAACACTTGTTCGCGTGTGAAGTTGCCCGCTGGAATAATGTCAGTCACCTTAGCCTCTCCGGTAGTTAGCGTGCCGGTTTTATCAAATGCCACCACTCGGATTCCACCGGCAGTCTCCAAATGCGTTCCGCCTTTGATTAAGATGCCTTTTTTTGCAGCATTTCCAATCGCCGAGACTATTGCCACAGGAGTAGAAATAACAAGCGCACAAGGACAAGCCACAACAAGAAGAGTTAACGCTCTGTAGAGCCAATCTCGAAACATTGCGTTATAAAGGAGCGGTGGAACCAGAGCAATAACAACCGCCAGCCCAACAACTACCGGTGTATAATACCTGCCAAACAATTCTGCAAATCGCTGAGTTGGCGCTTTTTCTGCCTGAGCCTCTTCAACTAGATGCAGGATTCTTGCCAGCGTATTGTCTTCGGCGGTGGCAACAGCACGAGCTTCCAATGAACCTCTTTGGTTAATTGTACCGGCAAACACCAAGTCTCCAATAGTCTTCTCCACTGGAGTAGACTCGCCAGTAATAGGCGACTGATCTACCGTGGATCTACCCGAGATTACCTCGCAATCGGTCGGTATTCTCTCACCAGGCCGTATGATTAGAACGTCCCCCGCCTTAACTAAGCTTATATCTACTTGCTCCTCACCACCATTTCGCTTGACAGTCGCCTTGGTTGGGAAAAGATTAATTAATGAACGAATCGAATCACGCGCTCGTTCAATAGTTCGAGCCTCTAGCGTATTTCCAAGCGAGAAAAGAAACATCACCATTGCGGCATCAAACCATTCGCCAATGACAATTGCGCCGATTGCCGCAAGTGTCATTAGAAAGTTCATGTCCAATACGAAGGACCGCAGGCTGTAGAAGGCACCCCGAGCCGCATAGTATCCTCCTACCACCACAGAAGCTGCATATAAAATCCGAGCGAGAATGAGCTGATTAGCTGTGGAAAGAGCAATTGCAACTACCAACAGAAGCCCCGCAATAAATGTTATTGCAACGTGTTTTGTGAAAATTACTTGCTCCGGTGCAATAATCTCGCGTTGCTCACGCTGAGGCTGTCCAGCAAGCTCAGCCTCTGCTTCCCGAACATCGTAACCTAGCTGACGGATTTTTTTGGCGACGTCTGACGCATTCACAATCCGAGGCTCATACTCCACAGATAGTTTGGATGCAGCAAAGTTCGTTGAAGCCCATAGAACGCCATTCATGCGGCCAATATTTTTCTCCAGTTTTATGGCACAATCAGGACAGTCAAGGCCAACAAGCGTAAGCGTCAGGTGCTCAAATCGCTCTCCAATTTCCACTCCTATGTGCTTCGCCCTCCGCTCGACATCTTCCATCCTTGCAAGATGAGGGTCATAAGCAAGGGTGAGAGTTGAGTTTTCCCTGTCCACCTCAACGGACAAAATGCCTTCTATTTGCAAAAGGGAATCGCGCAACCTGCCCACGCACCGGTCACATTCTTCATATGCCGGCGGCAGCAAGACAGGCAGACTTAGCACTTTTTTTTCAGCCATGGATTATCAGACTGCCTCTACGATAGATTGCCAAGGCTAAGCATTTGATATGCATATCAAATGCTTAGCCTTAGCACTAATTGTGAAAGAGAATTTGATATTAGAGTGTAATGTTGAACACCCGGGTTGCATTCTTATAAAGTATCTTCTCTTTCTCCTCGAGTGTCAAACCAGCTTCTTCATAGATTCCTGCAATAAAGCCCGGGTGGATGAGGTCGATGTCGCTACCAAAGAGGATTTTGTCTACGCCTGCAATGTCTATAGAACGTCGGACTTTGTCGTGCTCAAGTACGCTACTGCAAAACTCCATATAAAGGTTTTCCGTACGTCGGGCAGCCTCGGCTGCTTCGCGCCACGCATCTGCACCTCCATGACCCATAATAATCGGCTGGTCAGGACAGTGTTGTGCAAGCTCTTCTGCCTGACTTGGCATCCCCGCCCCATAAGTATGAATGAGGAGGGGCAGGCCAAATTCCTGGATTTTGCGCACCATTGCTTTGGTTTTAGGAGAGTTGATACTGATGCGGCAATAAGCAGGATGAATCTTTGCGCCGACAAAATTGGGTTTCTTAGCGTATTTTTCCAATTCACGGCATGATGCATCGAAATAGTTTGGGTTTACAGTAATATAGCCTAGAAGCTCTGGATGACCCTCAATTGCCTTTTCCATCTGCGCGTTACCCTCAACGAAGTCATAGACAATAGCATAGCTTGATGAAAGAATGACTTTCGAAATTCCACGCCTGCGCATTAGGTCAAGGGTGAAATCTACGCCAGTACCTTTCATTGGGAACGGCCACTTGCCATAGTGGGCGTGAACGTCAATAATAGGCGTGCCTTCGAATGGCTTATCAAGGTTAAGGCTAATCCCACTTCTCGTAGGAAGATCAGGGAAGAGCCTCCGAGCATTTTCAGCGAAAACTAACGCTTTCTGTAAATCTGTAAGATATGCCTCGTTGACAGCGTTTAGCGAAGCTCTCATCGAACACGAAGGATGGTTCGACCCAAACAAAAATCGCTCTGCGCCAATAGCTTCAACGCCGACCTTGAGGGCATCGGGTGTGTCTATAATCTGAGCTTCGATGTAAAGTTGAGGATGTTCGGCACAAACAGCCAGCGCCTCTGCAAGGTTGAAGTAACCAATGCCACACATTATCACAGGGATAGTCGTCCCTTGGACCGCTTGAAGAATTTCAGTAGGGGTTCCACTTCCCGCGCCACTCACAATCAGGGGCATCTGGAGGCTTTCTAGTGTTCGAAGAATTGGACGGAACATTGCCGACGAAATTCTCCAACCCTGGGCTTCGGGGAAAACTCGGAGAGCCACAAACCCCTGCTTCTTTCGCTTCTCGATTTCCTCAATGACGCCAATATGCCTGCGGGGATCAACGGTTGCAACTGGCACAAGCTCAGGATGTGCTTGTGCCACCGCATAAGTTTCGTCGTTTCCCTCCTCTACATCATAACTAACCCCTTTAAGCGAATAGGTTAAGGCAGCAGACACACCGAATTTTCGAAGAGAGTTTAGAAGTGTACCTAGTGATACATCAGTATCGCGATATGGCAGGAACCCAAAATGGGTGTTTATATCCACAACCGAGAAATTCATGACTTCCTCCCAGCATAGTACCTGGCAACTTTGTTGATTGCGTGGCCAACATCTTGAATATCTTGCTCGCTAAAAAACTCGTTGCAACCCAGGGTGATAATCCTCCTAAGAATTTCGACGGTATTCGGGCAGTCTTCCTCACGATATTGCCTTGGGTTTGCGTTTGGGCACGTGAATGGGCATCCAGATGTCCCATAGGTCATGCGTTCTTGGAAAACCGGCGACATGTATATCAGCTTGCCGATATACCCCACGCCAGCTGGCACACCTTCTGCCGTCAAAGCTTTGCAAAACTCCTGAGGAGTAACGTTAAGAATCTTCTCATTAATGGTGATAGGGTATAACCACCACGAATGCTTGCATCCTTCGCGAACAACAGGAGGATTAACGCCAGGGGCATCAGCAATAAGTTGAGTTATTCCTTCCGCAACTTTGCGCCTTCGCTCAACTATGCCTTTTACTTTCTCCACCTGAGCGCAAGCCACCGCTCCAGATAGCTCATTCATGCGGTAGTTAATGCCAAGAAACATGTAGTCTCGCGCACCCGGTTCGCGTGGCCAACCCTTATCCATAAAGAGCCTTGCACGATTAGCAAGATTATCATCATTTGTAATGGTAATTCCGCCGTCGCCAGCAGTCATGTGCTTCGACTGTTGAAGGCTGAAGCAGCCAATGTCGCCCATAGTTCCCGCTAGATGCCCTTTGTACTCAGCCAAGTAAGCCTGGCAGCAATCTTCTATTACCTTCAAGCCATGCTTCTTTGCTATTTCCAAAATGGGATCCATATCGCACATTTGGCCGAACAAATGAACAGGTATAATAGCCTTCGTTTTGCTTGTAATACATGCCTCAACGCTATCTGGTAGGAGGGTGTATGTTTCTGGATCAAGGTCAGCAAAAACAGGAATGGCGTTTTGAAATAAAATTCCAATCAGCGTCCCCATGTCAGTTATTGGGGATGTTATGATTTCATCGCCAGGGTTGGGATTAATACTAGCGACTGCGATGTGGATTGCTGCCGTGCCAGAAGTAGAAGCAATGCCGTGTCTTACTCCCAACATCTCGGCAAATACTTTTTCAAATTGAGCAACAAACTTGCCTCCATAGCGGAAGAGACTACCGGAATTTATCACCTCCGTAAGATTTGCGATCTCTTCCCTGCCCATATCTCGGCCCGATTTATTGCCAACATTGGGCAGTGGAGTTGTTCGTACAGGGGTTCCGCCTTCAATCGCCAGCTTTTCAGTACTCAAGACTTTTCCATCTCCTTTTCAACAGAATAACGGTGATAGTAAAATAATCAAGTGCTTGGATTTATGATTTTTTCTCAATATCCACTATATGAAGTTTAAACGCGCTACGACCTTTAACCTGCAAAATCAAATGAAATGTGCCCTTAAAATGGAAATAGCCCGGTCTTATTAAAGATTACCCCGGGCAAGTTAAGCGGTGGCCTTTTCCATTTGACGGTAATTTAAAGTTATCCTTTGGTCATCTTGCTGATTTTACTCTCAGCATTTTCTATTAGCTTTGCTAGGCGTTCGAAACTAACCGCACCACCACAGAGGCTTTGAAGCGCCTCATTTAGTGGCTTGCCCAGAACCTTCCGCGCAACTTCATCCATGAGCTTGACCCCCATTTCCTCACGGCTGATATTTGGGCTATAGACGAATGGGTCGGTCTTTTTGGTTCCCGTTCTTGTCTGAGTCAAAATGCCCTTTCTGGAGAGCTTCGCCATAGTAAGCATAATAGTAGAATACGAGAGCTCACGGCGCGGATACATTATCTTGAAGACCTGGCTTGAAGTAATAGGAGGTTCAAGATTCCAAACAATATCCATTATCTGGGCTTCCAACTCGCCTAGCGAACCCCCGCCCAAACTGCGTCGTATGCCAACGTAGTCGCGGGCGCCTTCGTTGCTACTCATTAGTACCTCCTTTCTCCTACCGCGGAAGCCGGCACACCGCCGGTCTTCGGATAAATTGCCTTAGTAGTATATATAAAGTTAGAAGCTTTGTCAAGGGGCAATTCGATTATGCTTTATATAACCTTTACACTGTAAAGGCTTTTATACCTCTAAACACCCATATGCTTTCTTGAAAGGGAACATACTTTTTCAGAAGAATTTGTCAAACAATCAGTGAACGTTTCGGCTTAATATGTGTGGGTGGTATTTAACGCTTAGCCATTTATAAGCAAAAAGGGTGTCCTTTTTTATAGGAACACCCTAACGATTGCTTGCAATTTTAAATCAGAATTATGCCGCCTTTTTTACCTCAAACCGCGGCTTGTAGTTGCTACATTTATACGACTTTGAATCCTCCCGAGGTGACTCTGCTTCAGATAAATAAACATAATCTTGAGTTATCGAACACCGCTGATAGGTTTTATCATAATTCCCACAATCAATGCATCGGCGCAAAACACTCCAACAAACGCTACATTTGAGACTCCCTATTAATTCGATTCTGCCGCAAAGTGGACAATGAATATAAACTTCTTTAAAGCCATCCTGTCGTTTTTGAAGTGTAATTCTTAGCCTATTCACAAACTTCTCTAATTCATCCAAACATGTAGCACAGCTACTAAGCAACTGATTCATTGTCTCCACTTTTAGAAATTCAAACAATCGTTCATCCAGCAATGAGCAAAGCTGATTAGCTGTTTTCTCTAAACTTGCCAAATGTTGTTCTGCAGTCTGTGGTTTAAAGGGTTTGGCTTTCCGATGGGCTTTCCCAATTTGCTTTAAGATTTCCTCTGTAACCCTAAGTGGCACGCGAAGGAATGCCTCTTTTTTCTCAGGGACGTTGCTTATTGCATCTATCAAGCGCTGAGTTTCATTGACCGATAGGCCCTCGTTTTTTATTTTTTCAACTAGCCGCTGCTGAGTAACAGGGTCGGAGTTAAGAGCGCGCAAGACCCGCGCATGCGCTTCCGTAAAGCCACTGCAAGAATTCTTATCCCACGAAGCAACCAATTCACGCTGGACAGCTTCTGGTAGCTCGAGCAATTCAAGGTGGCGACGAAGTGTGCTCTCGCTTACTCCAAGCGTTTTAGCACATTTCTCCCAAGTCATAAAACTAAGAAGCGATTCAATTGCATGTGCACGATCAATAGGGTTTAAGTCTTCACGCTGAAAGTTTTCAAGCAAAGCATCCGTGGATGCATCCTCATCACTTACTTCGCGGACAATGGCGGGTATCTCTGTTAAGCCTGCAATCTTACTAGCTCTATATCTCCGCTCGCCCATAATTATCTCATACTTTCCGTCCTTCGGGCGAACCACAATTGGCTCCAGCACACCTCGTTCCTTAATGGACTTGGCAAGCTCCTCCAGACTGTGGTCATAAAAAGTCCTTCGAGGTTGTTTGGCATTCGCCACGATATCTTCAAGCTTTATCAGTTGCATGTGTTTCCCCTCTGCAAGCCGGCCGTCAAATCGTCTCCTATCACAAATTATTGTCATTTTAATGCTACAAATCGAGTGTCTAGAGGTTAAAACAAGCATTTGTACGGGCAAATCTCTTGCGGTTGACAGCCCTTATAAGCAATGCTAGACTCATCTCAATCACAATCCAGACATAATCAGTATGGGAAGTCATTTTCACCACTTAGAATAATTGGCGCAAAGAAAAGA
This sequence comes from Armatimonadota bacterium, assembly GCA_023511795.1. Classification (NCBI taxonomy): domain Bacteria; kingdom Bacillati; phylum Armatimonadota; species Armatimonadota bacterium. The sequence continues at coordinate 29,798 of JAIMAU010000003.1, forward strand.
AAGTGAGGAATCTATGCCACGAAATAAGCTAATCTCCGCAACCTTTCTCACCTTCTTAATTGCAATCATCGCTACAGGTTGCGGCGGAAGCAGTGGCTGTGGAACCAGCAATATTACCGAAAAATGGACATTTCTAGTTTACATGTGTGCAGATAATGACCTTGAAAAGTACGCTCTCCAAGACCTTAATGAACTAGAAGCAATTGGCTCGAATAAAAATGTTGCCATCGTCGTTCAGATTGACCGCTCATCTGGATTTGATTCAAGCGATGGCAATTGGACAACTACACGCCGATACTATGTCACCCGAGATTCCGACACGTCGCACATTGGTTCCATACTTTTGGATGACATGGGCGAGCTTGATATGTCGTCAGAATCCGTCCTTAGAAATTTTATCCGCTGGGGTTCAGAAAACTATCCAGCAGATCATTTTGTGCTAGTGCTATGGAATCATGGAAGAGGCTGGCAAACCCGCGCCACAATGTTAACCCCAGAATCTTCAATCAAAGCCATCAATTACGACCAATCGTCTATGAGGGAAATGAACCTCGAACAGCTTCACTTGGCACTTGTTGCAGGTCCTAGATTGGATATTGTATTGTTCGATGCATGTCTTATGGGTATGCTAGAGGTTGCCTATGCAATCGATGACAATGCCGACATCATGATTGCATCAGAAGATAATATACCAGCTGCTGGTCAACCTTACCATTTGCTCCTCTCTGCTTTGCAATCGAAGCCTGGAATGACGCCTTACGAATTCAGCGTTTTAATTGTGAACAATTTCGTTGACTATTATATCAATCGCACCTCAGGTCCTATTACTGCCTCAGCTATTGAGCTTTCTGCAATTAAAGAATTGGCCAATGCAACTGACCGCCTTGGAAGCGCCATTCTGGAGAACTTGAACAATGAGCGCTCGGTCGTCAGGAGTGTGCAACAAACCGTGCAATATTTCGATAGGGAGAGAATGTATTACAACGATTATAAGGATCTCTATAATTTTGCTCACCTACTGAGCACTCAAGCAACTACTGAACAGGTCCGGTCGATTGCAAAAGAAGTAACAAATGCTGTTGAAAATTCAATTATCGCAGAGAGACACGCAGGCAATCAGGTAGCAAATGCACATGGCATTTCAATTTATATTTCCGACCCAGGAGCTTTTTCTGCAAAATATTCACAAATTGCTTTTGCGCAAAATACGAGTTGGGACGAATTTCTAATGCAGTATTAGTACAAAAAGCATACCTTTTATTGCCTAGGATCTTTTATGAAGGAATTAACTTTGCATTCATTAGGCGTTATTTTTAGGCGTATAGCACCGCCATGATTTGTCCTGTAAACTTTAGCTCCTGCCACCTCAAGACGGCGTAGCACATTGCCTGATGGATGGCCGAACGGATTGTTTCGACCTACACTTATCACAGCTACTTTTGGCGAAACTGCCCGAACCCATTCCTCGCTAGTTGCATTCTCGCTTCCATGGTGTGCAACCTTAAGTACTGTACTTCTTAGCGGCAAACCAGCTGATATCATGCTTTTCTCAGCCTCAATGCCTGCGTCACCAGCAAGAAGGACGCTTTGGTGGCCGTATGTAAGACGCAGAACAATTGAGTTATTGTTTAGATCGTCTCCAGTTCCTTTAAAATGTAGTTTTGGCGGATTAAGAATTTCTGCTCGCACATCATCGCCAAAGTCTATCATTTGTCCTCGCAACGCTTTACGATAATCAATTTTCTGTGAGCTGATTACATCTAGAAAAGCCGTATATGCCTGAGACGGATGAGGTACTGCGAGGTCAAGTACCATTCCAATTTCAAAATCCTTTAGAACCCTGATTAATCCCTGCAAATGATCATCATGGGGATGTGTAAGCACTACTATGTCAACCCGGTTGAGCCCAATGCTTCGAATAAAAGGAGTGACCACCCGAAGGCCAATAGTTTCGTCCTCAGGCGTATCAGCTTGCCCTCCGCCATCTACCAGCATTGTATGCCCACTGGGAGTCCGAACAAAAATACAATCACCCTGGCCAACATCTAGAAAAGTTACCTCTAGCACCTTTTCTCTCGGCGACAGTGTAAGTAACCAAATTACAAGGATAACAATTGCCAGACTAAGTAAGGTTATAGCTCTTCTGTAGGCATAAAATATTCTTGTGTGCATTTTCGAGGACTCCTAACAGCACAGCATAATACAGTACAATTATCAACAGAGGTGGCGAACTTACCGAAACCGACGACCATGATTGTCCACCCAATTCACCAGCTACCCCCAGCATGACCGCCGCTATCCAGCTAGGAAAAACCGCCGCAATGTGACCAAGTGGTGGAATTAGAAAGCCAATTAAAAGCGCTGCTATACTACTAGCGGTTAGTATTAAAACTAAAAGTGCAATAAAGGCATTCGCAATAAGAGAAACAAGAGAAAAATAATTGAAATAATAAGCTGTAATCGGCATAGTTCCTAAAGTGGCAGCTATAGACAGAAAAACCGCCCCACCAATGCTTTTCGCACCCAAGACTATAACCCTGTCCAAGAAAGCCCCGCGGCTGACATTACGGGTTTTTGGGCTACCGAGGACACTCTCTCCCATCGGCTCAAGTAACGGCATAACGAGTATAATCGCAATCACCGCAACAAATGAAAGTTGAAAATCTACATGATAGAGGCTCAGCGGATTCAAACCCGTCACGATTAAACAAGCTAGCATTACAGCATTCGGCAGGTCGGTTGATCTCCAAAATAAATATGATGATAAATGGGCTGTTACCATAACCGCCGCTCTCACAATCGATGGACTTGCTCCCACGAGAAGAGTAAAAACCCAAACTGAAGCTATCAAGATTAAATGCCGCCAAAACCTAGGTATCGTGAGCTGAAGCACTATCCAACCTAAGATTGTGATAATAACCACGCAATTGTATCCGGATGGGGCAAAAAGATGCATAGTTCCGCTACGCATAAACACCGTCTGTATATCCAGCGGCAAGAGCGAATAGTTGCCAAGCAGTATCCCAAGCAGCAGTTGTCCTTGTACTTGGGGAAACATTTCAGTTGTTTTGGACATTAACGCATCTTTGAACCGCGCTATAACCACCGCCAAACCACCGGTATTTTGTTTGTTGATGGCGATGTTATCGTAATAAGTCGAAAGGGTGGAATAAACACGCAATCTTGCCAGATAGCTACGGTAGTCAACAGCCCCTGGATTCGAAGGCGGAAACGGGTGGCGCAACCTACCGTATATGGTAACCATATGACCAAAGAAGGGCACCTGTTGAGGCTTAGGCATATATTTAGTATGGTAAACGGTCACCATGATTCTCCCACGAACTGGAAACTCGCCTGCGTAAGTCTTTATCCTGCTTGCTTCCAAGATAAAGCGCACTCTGTCTCCACGTGGTTCCGGGTCAGAAACTATCCTGCCCGCAACATGAACTAGCCTGCCATTAGCAAACAACGATACATCATTATTGGGGATTCTTAGATAAAGAGAGGTTCGAATGAATCCGACAGTAAATAACAATAATCCTAGAATAAGTGCATAGCGAGGGAAAGGTCCTTTAATGAAAGAAAACCCCAGCAACAAGATGCATACACAAATCCAGAAACCGGCTGAGCGAATCATATGCGCTTGGACAGCGCAAATAATGCCTGCGATATAAGTAATCGTAAAAATAAAAAGTGGGCGTTTATGTAGGCTCATGCGGCCTCACAAAGACACGAAAGGCCGAAGCTTCTCAAGTTTTTTAGGGCCTATTCCGCTGACCTCATTAAGTTCATCAATTGATTGGAAACGCCCATGCTCAGCCCGATAATCTAAGATTCTCTGTGCCATAGCTGGACCGATGCCTGGGAGGCGTTGAAGTTCCTCAAAACCTGCATTGTTGAGATTAACGGTTCCCTCCCCAGGTGTTGTTAGTTTTTGTGGACCCTTCTTTTCAGCCCTTTCAGCCTCGCTGCCGACTGAAGTACTTTGTTTTGTAACTTTACCACTGCGGACAATGGAAATCTTTGGGGCAGGAATCTCGCCTTTCGCCGCAAGATACAACTGCTGGCCATCCTGAAGCTTCTCGGCGAGGTTTATGCTATCAAGGTCCGCTTTCCCAATAGGACCGCCTGCTGCTTTGATTGCATCATTAACTCTGCTGTCTAGTTTCAGGAAATAAACGCCTGGTTTCTTTACATTACCAGCGACATGAACGCATATTTTGGCGCTAACAGGGAGTTCGGGCTTAATATTCTCGCTGGGTTCTGCTGTTTTCGACCCAGCTTCGATAAACTTAATTCCTTCGTTTGAACTAAACGTTCTCGACCTTGCCACAAGAATGCCTGTACCCAAAAGTGCAAGTCCCACGATTAAATACGCAGCAACAAGTTGGCCCCTGCTGAAGTTGAACACGGATTGCCCCTCTCCTTTCAAGCTTGCCAATGGTTAAAATTATATCAGATTCTATTGCAGATTGCTTGAACTTACTGACCAGGAATCGGAGGCAATGAAGCCGGCTCGTTAGGAATTTGAGTCTGAGTCCGTGCACTGGGAAGCCTTCGAGAGAAATTTTCCCAAAACTTCGAATTCTGCTCTGGCTTGAGGAGCTTTTCGAACGCAACCCATGCATCAACTTCGATTAACAGAATTGTCTCCTCTTGCTTTGCAATTGCTGCTGCTAACGTTTTTACTCTTGTCGCATCGGTCGAATCAGCCTTCAACTCACTCACCAAAGCAGACATCTGAGTTCCAGATTGGGTGATTTGCTGGATTTTCTGTTGTGCAGACCTGAAAAGCTCTTCGGCTTTTCGCAATTGGTCTTCGTCGAGGTTGAGTTCCTCACCGAGCCTCTGGAGAGACTGCAGAGAAGGAAGTGAGAATACCCTAACAGGGCACGGCCCACCTTGGATAACCGAACGGTCGAGAGGCAGAATAGGCGGAGCAGACTGAACTCCCGATTTATTTCTAACCTGAGCAAGAACAGAAGAAGCGATGATAACAAGAGCCGCGATAGAGACCAATACAATCACAAATAAAGCAAACCTTTTTGGCAACACAGTTATTCCCCCTTTTGAGCTTATATTGCTAACGTTGACTTCAATAATACACTAGGATAAAAAATGAGTCCAGGACGAAGATTAACTTTCACCCTCGTCCTGGACTAGAAAATTAAAAATTGATGCTTTAATTCAAACTAGGGCTTTGCAGGAGGCTGAGGCGCACCTGGCGCTGGCGGGCGCGGACCTCCTATCTCTCTCTGCACTTTCTGCTGTAAAAACTGCGCGAAGCCTTGCTGTTGCTGAGCATTCAGTATGCCCCTAAACGCCAACCAGAAATCAAACTCAGCATCTAGAATAGCGCTTTCTGCCTGAGAGACCTTATTCGCAGCTGCATTTAGCGCGCCCTTGTTCGGCGATGGACTCTGCAGTATGTCTAACACTTCTTTCGTTCCGGCTGCTTTCTGTTCAAGTAAGGGTCTAACCTTTTCCATAAACTGCTTGCAGAGCTCAAGAATTTTCTGCTTCTGCTCCGCGGTCAACCCTATAGTAACAGCAAGCTTTTCAAGCTCGCCTCTTCCAGGCGGTAGCAGATATCTCTGAAGATAGACATTGCGATAGAACCAATAAGTTTTATCTATGGGTCTCCGCCCTATAAGACCCTGCGGACCAGCAAATCCGCCTACAACCGGCTTCTGTTTTGCCGGCTTGACCTGCGGCTGATTCTGGGCATATGCCATCAACGCAAACGCCAGAACCAGAACCAAAGCTACTGCAACTACTTTTCTAACCATTAGTTTTATCCTCCTTTCATTGGATTATGTAGTTTGGAATGTACTCAGCAAATTCCAAACGCTTTAGACGGGGATTTTGGAAATTTGTTCATTTGAATCGCCATTTTGCATATAATAAAGTAATATAAGGATATGTTTTTATGGGAAGGCGGAATTGTTTATGAAACGGACGCCAGACTTTGAACAATTCCTAAAAGTCCTCCACAGGCAAGGGAAACCCAATCACCTGCCATTCTACGAGCACATCGCTAGCCCAGGGTTCATTACCAGGCGAACTGGAAAACCGTTCGACAAAATGAACATCGATGACACAGAGTACTGGCGCACTTATGTTGATTTCTGGCTTGGAATGGGCTTCGACTGCATCCCAATGGAAATCAGCCTTAATTGCCCCCTACCCTCCACAGGCGGTGGGCTGTCGCATGGAAGCGAGGCACAAGTGGTCATACGTACACTTGAAGACTATGAGAAATACCCATGGCCTGAAGAATCACACCCGATTGAGTTCAAATATTTCGAAACAGTGGCCAGCTTACTGCCAGATGGGGTTAAAATTGTCGGCGGGGTCTGCGCAGGCCCCTATGAATGGGTATCTAGGATGATGGGCACAATCGGGTTATCGTATGCGCTTGCGGATAATCCTGAACTTGTCGCGATGGTTTTCCAAAGGATAGGACGACTCCATATTAGCGCCGTCCGCCAGCTTGCTACTTTGGATGCAATAGGCGCACTCCGTCAAGGCGATGATCTTGGTTTCAAAACATCAACGTTCCTTAGCCCAGCCGATCTCCGCCGCTTTGTATTTCCCATCTATAAGCAAATGGTCGAAGAAGCGCATAAAGCTGGCAAGCCGTTTATACTTCATTCTTGCGGCAATTTAGCGGAAGTTTACGAAGACCTCATTGAATATTGTCGGATAGATGCCAAGCACTCGTTCGAAGACGCCATTATGCCTGTCCAGGAGTTCAAGCGAAAGTATGGAAGAAAGGTTACTCCCCTGGGGGGGCTAGATGTAGACGTCATCTGCCGAAGCTCAGAGGAAGACCTTCGCGCATATGCCAGGCGAATGATAGAGGAATGCTTCTATGATGGCTACTGGGCTCTTGGCACTGGCAATTCTTTAACCGACTACATGCCGGTTGAAAACTACCTAGCCGTCCTCGATGAAGGCGTTCGCATAGCTGGTTGAAAATTCGGCGCCAAGCTATTTAAAACTGCACCTTGCATCTGACATCTTCAAAATACCTACTTGCTGAGAATTGAAGGATCGCCGCATGCCCTAGGGCTGGCTTTAGGCAATTGGTTCCAATGGAGTCAGTATGCGACAAGGCACAATTTGTCTACAACTCAATTGTCTGCTCTCGGCTGGGACCAACGCTGATGAGGCTAACCGGAACGCCGACTAATCGCTCGATATGTTGAATGTACCCCTTCGCGTTTGTCGGAAGGTCATCAAAATGAGTGATTCTTGAGATATCCTCTGTCCAGCCGGGAAGTTCATCATAGACTGGCACACATTCGCGTATAGATTCCCAGTCGCTGGGAAGCCGATTAGTCTCAGAGCCATCGCAAAGATAGGCACGGCAAATCTTCAAAGTTTCAAGGCCGGTCAGCACATCCAAAAGAGTAATCGCAAGATCGGTAAAGCCGTTTACCATTGCTGAGTATCTGATTGCCACGGTGTCACACCAGCCGCACCTTCTTGGTCTGCCTGTGGTCGTGCCGTATTCGTTTCCCCGCTCCCGAATATATTCACCTGTTGAATCGAGCAATTCTGTAGGGAAAACGCCAGCGCCAACACGTGTTGTATACGCCTTAGCAACACCAACTATCCTATCGAATGCGCGCGGCCCAACCCCAGTACCAAGCGACGCTGCACCTGCGACAGTGTGGGATGATGTAACGAAAGGATATGTGCCATAGTCTATATCCAGGAGGGTACCCTGAGCCCCCTCGAATAATAACCTCGCTCCTTTTTGCGCCGCCTCTGCTACAAGGTAATTCGTATCAGTTACGTAAGGCCTAATGCGGTCTGCGTAAACAAGATACTCTTCGAGGATTGCATCCAAAGGGAAGCCCTCTGCTTCGTAAATTTTGGTAATAATCGCATTTTTCAGCTTGAGGTTTTCAGATAATCGGCTGCGAAAACGCCGGGGGTCTACGAATTCGGCCATGCGAATGCCTATTCTCGACGCTTTATCCGCATATGCTGGTCCTATGCCGCGAGCTGTGGTACCTAGTGCATTTCTGCCTTTTCGCTCTTCTTCAAGGCGATCAAGAAGAACATGGTACGGCATAATGACATGGGCATTCATGCTGACTTTTAAGTTTTGCGTAGATATCCCTCGCCGCTCGAGCTCATCAATCTCACTTACCAATACACCTGGGTCAACAACCTCGCCATCACCTATGATAGAAACAATATTACTCCGAAGTATACCGCAAGGAATAAGGTGAAATTTATAAACCTCAGACCCTATGACAACGGTGTGGCCGGCATTGTTTCCGCCATTGTAGCGAATAACATAATCAGCATCCGTAGCAAGGACATCCACAACCTTGCCTTTTGCTTCGTCGCCCCATTGGGCGCCCACGACAACCGTATTTGCCATTTCCCGTCCCTCTTCGGTGTTCACAAAATAAGGAAGTGGATAGCCTTATTGCTATCCACTTTCCTAAACTCCAAGCTTAGCCAGTATACCAACCGACAAGCTATTTTGTCAAGGATGCCGTGCATGTTTTTAGCGTTGGAACAGCAAAGCATGCCAAGCCCAGGTTTTTCCAGCAAAAGCAAACTTTACATTAGTTGACGCCAAGTTTGTTACCGAGTCTTCGCAGGGCTTGGTGCCCTAGGAGGTCGATATCCCGCGCCCTCGATGCGGCCATCCTTGCGAAGTCTTATCACCTGCGGCGGCTGACCTTCAATCAGGATATGATGGCGACATTCCAACACGACGGCGCTATCTGGTGTTTTTGGCGATGGCGGGTAATAGATGTAACTGCTCTCGCCCGAATGCGCTTTGTCCGATGGGCAGAAAAGAATCTTTTTGTCCTCCAAATAGTCTGGATAGAGTTTGCCCAGCGAAGAAGGATATTTGCCATTCTTTGCATAATATCTCTCTAACGCCCTGTGAAGCTCTTGAAGCTGTACTGTACATTGTGCCATTGCTTTTGCTTCCTCTATCCCCTTCTTGAAAGCAGGATTGCTTGCAATAACCCTATACAGCCAATAACTTCCAACTATTATTACAAAAACAAGTACCAAACACGAAATAGCGCCTATCTTCAGGCAGCTCATTTTTCTTTCCGGCCTTGGCGGAGGATATTGTGATTCCTGGTTGGACATGACTATTCACCCCTAAAGTTGTCTCGTGATTTCACCCATATTATCTACTTTAATGCCAGTAGTCAAGCAATCAAACCAAGTTGCTATCTTATATGGCGTCTGGTATAATCTGCGCATGCGAGTATTAAACACTGAAAAATGCAAACCGGAAGAATTATCAACAATCCTAGATAAACCGCTTCTTCAGGAAAACCCTGATGTTGAAGCCACCGTTCGCGCAATAATCGCCGATGTAAAAGCTAGGGGCGACGAAGCAGTACTAGAGTACACGAGAAAGTTTGACTGGCCAAATGCAAATGCGATTGCCATTCCACAAAGTGAGGTCAATAACTTAGCTGCTCAGGTTCCAAGCAAACTTATTTCTGCAATCAGGGTTGCAAAAGAAAATATAGAGCGATTTCACCTCAAGCAAGTTCAGACCACTTGGTTCGATAGCGAGCGGCCTGGGATTCTCCTTGGGCAAATAGTAAACCCTGTAGAAAGAGCTGGCATTCACGTTCCCGCCTTCGCCGCGCCTCTCCCCAGCTCGCTTTTGATGTCGGCAATCCCAGCAAAAGTTGCCGGCGTACGGGAGGTCTACGTCGCCACTCCACCAAGAAAGGATGGAACAATCCACCCCGCCGTTGCTGCGGCAGCGGTCGAGGCAGGAGTTGATGGCATATTCAGAATGGGCGGTGCGCAAGCGGTCGCAGCGCTTGCATATGGCACACAAACCGTTCCCAAGGTGGACGTGATTGTCGGGCCTGGAAACATATATGCAACAATGGCAAAGCGCTTTGTCTTCGGCGAAGTGGGCATTGACATGCTAGCTGGACCAAGTGAAGTGCTTGTGATTGCAGACGAAACCGCCAACCCGTGCTACGCAGCGGCGGACATGCTTTCGCAAGCAGAGCACCAAACCGATGCCCGGGCTATTCTAGTCACCACTTCGGCTCTCATTGCAAATGAAGTCAAAGCCGAACTTGAAAAACAACTAAACTTGCTTTCTAGAAGTGAAACGGCACGAAAAAGCATCGAGGAAAACGGCTTAATAATCATAGTTCCAGATATCGAAAAAGCAATCGAGATTGCAAATAGAGTTGCTCCCGAACACCTAGAACTTATGGTTAAAGATGCCCGCCAATACCTAAAATCAATCAAGAACGCTGGGGCGATATTCCTTGGTGAATACTCTACCGAGCCAATTGGAGATTACATTGCCGGACCAAGCCACGTACTGCCCACAAGCGGAACAGCTCGCTTCTCTTCACCGCTAACCGTAGCCGATTTTATCAAGGTTTCGAGCGTAATCATGTATTCTAAAGAAAGCTTGGAAGCCGAAGGACCAACCGCTGTTGAACTTGCCGAGGCAGAGGGCCTTGATGCACACGCAAATGCCATTCGACAAAGACTTAAAAACAACTGACAGTGATTCTCAATCAGAGGTGATTATTGAAACTGGTGGTTGACGACAGAATAAGCAAGGTGACTGGAGATTATAAAATAATTGAAACAGAGGCTGGAGAAACACTAATCCATCATGACTCAGCGAAATATTTATCAAGTATAGATGGGATTATTTTCGACGTAGACGGAGTGCTCATAGATGTGAGAGAATCTATCCAGCTAGCGCACGGAAGAGTCGCTGAGATTTACTTCGGCATGCTTGGTTGGACCGACTGCGAAGGCATGATTACTCCAGAAGATGTGGACGCCTTTAAACTCGCTCGCGGTTTCAACAGCGACTGGGATCTTGCCACAGCGTGGGTATTGCTTTACCTACTAAAAAGCGTACGATATTCGAGCACCAAGGGGTCCGAACTAAGAAGCAAGCCGCCAATAATTATGGATTTCACCGAATGTGTGGCAAAACTCGGCGGCGGATTGGAAAATGCTCGAAAAGCACTACAAAAACTTGCCTCGCAAGAGGAATGGGATGTCCTTTCGGCTTGGTCTGACAGACAGCTGCTTGAAAAGGTATTCCAGGAAACCTACTCTGGTGATCTCTGTCCAGAGGTATATGGGTACAAGGCAACTATAGTCGAAGGATTGGGATTGATTCACCGCGACCGGTGCATTCTAAATAAACAGTTAGTGCCAAATGGGTTAAAGCTTGGGATTGCTACTGGGCGTACGCTTGGCGAAACTATCACGGGACTTCGACTGATGGGCTTGTCTGATTTGTTTCCGCCCGCAGTGCTCGTAACGGAGGATGACCACCTTTGGAAGCCCAATCCAGAAGTACTCAGGCTTGCAGTCGAACGCACAAGCTGCAGACTTCCAATGTACGTAGGCGACACCCCAGACGACTTGGCTACCGTTCGCAACTATAAAGATTTGGGTTATGAAATAGCATTTTGTGCAGTGCTGACGGGCTTGAATGATCCAAATTTGCATAAAGTTTTCATCAGCCAAAGGGCCGATATGGTAGCGGATAATGTGAACGCCGCCCTCTTGGCATTAAGCATGTTACTATAGGAGGTGCAACATGCCCAGCCGAAAAGCAGAGTTAGAACGGAAGACAAAAGAAACCGAGATCAAAGTAAGCCTAGACCTTGATGGTAATGGAGAATCAAACATCCACACAGGGGTAGGATTTTTTGACCACATGCTTACAGCACTGGCAAAACATGGCTTATTTGATTTGCAAGTACAAGCAAAGGGCGACCTAGAAATTGACCCGCACCACACAATCGAAGATGTCGGTATCCTTATTGGGAAAGCCATAGACAAGGCGCTCGGCGATAAGGTTGGAATAGCAAGATATGGCTGGGCAATCGTGCCGATGGATGAAGCGCTAGTGCTAACATCAATTGACCTAAGCGGGCGCGGCCTTTTATGTTATGATGTTGTTATTGAACAAGAAAAAATCGGCACGATGGATTCAATCTTAATTCCCGAATTTTTTGAGTCAGTCGCTCGCAATGCCGGCATAACTTTGCACATTCGCAAGCTTTCCGGTGAAGACCCACACCACACAGCCGAGGCAGTTTTTAAGTCTTTTGCCAAAGCACTTGAAGCCGCGACACGAATCAGCGAGCGAATCCATGGAGTGCCTTCAACAAAAGGCATGTTATAGATTCACTTGAAGGACAAAGGCTAATCACTACTTGTACCCATCATTTGGAGCTTATAATGATTATTATTCCTGCCGTTGACATACGAAATGGAAAGTGCGTAAGGCTTCTTCAAGGAGATTTCAACCGTGAGACAGTTTTTGCGGATGACCCAATAGCGATGGCTGAGCACTGGGCATCTCTTGGGGCCGAGCGCGTGCATGTTGTTGATTTAGACGGCGCAAGAACCGGCAGTCCGCAAAATGTCGAGGTTGTAGCCCGCATTGTTCGAACTCTGAAAATTCCAGTTCAACTAGGTGGCGGTATTCGAACTTTCGAAATTGCGCGCGAAATGCTTGACCTCGGTCTTGACCGCATTATAATCGGCACTACCGCGGCGCTTGACAGCAGCCTTGCAGAGGAAATGTTTCGTAAACTTGGAGAACGTGCAATCCTAGGCTTGGATGCCCGCAATGGCTATGTCGCTACTCATGGATGGCAGGGTAGCACAAACCTAAAAGCTGTTGAATTCGCTAGGCATATGGAATCGCTGGGCGCACGGCGGATTATTTATACCGACATCAAGCGCGACGGGATGCTTGAGGGCGTAAATATAACTGCAATGGAAGAAATGGCTCGAGCGGTTAGCATACCCGTCATTGCATCCGGCGGAGTCTCAAACATTGCCGACATTAAGCAACTTAAAAGCCTCGAATCCATTGGCATCGAGGGCGTCGTTGTTGGCAAGGCGCTATATACTGGTGCGATTGACCTAAGGGAAGCTATCGCCGCTGCCAGGTCGGATAAATGACGTCATGCCTGGCGAGCAAAATATCTCCTGGTATATAGCTTTCCCAGCATACTTTGCTACCAAACACCGTATTATCTATATACCACTTAATTTGCCAGGCTGCGTATTGAAGATAATCCCGTGCTATTCAGAACCCTAGAAAAGCTTACAGTTTTTGCCCGCGGCGTGCTTTACTGCTGATTTGACTCCTCCATGTGGCAGCAGCACCACGCTGGATCGCGCCTTGCCATTTGCGGTGCACCAACTCTGTGAATATTCACACTATTGCACTTTGGACACTCATCAGGCCTTGGCGTTCCAAAAGGAACTTCCCATACATAACCGCAGTCTACACATTTAAACTCGCGCTTTGCCATTTCGTACACGCCCCCTCGGATTACAATACTTTTCCCGCTCACAAGTGCATCTGCAACTTTTGCTCTGGCCGATTCAACAATGCGCCCGAACGTCTGGCGGGAGACTCTCATAGCACCAGCGGCTTCTTCGTGTGTCTTGCCTTCAAGATCTGCAAGCCTGAGGGCCTCAAGCTCCTCCACTCCGAGAATTACCTGGCCACTTGGCGGTCTCCCGCAAGGATGGAAATGGTCTACAACCGGAAGCGCTCGAACACATCTGTAAATTCTTGGCCTAGGCATTTGCTTTCTCCTTTATGAGCATATGCCCATAATATCACTCAAAGTAAACCTTATCAAGCAAATTTTTACTCCCGAATAAAATGCGCACGTCAATGACAAGCCGGATTAAGGTTGTTCGACGGAGGCGACGTATCTTCGCAAGTTCTCAAGGCCAATTTCTAGGGCAAGGTGATTATCTTCCATCCCCTCAAATTCAATCGAAAGGTAGCCATCGTATCCAGCCGATTTAAGAGCAGCAATACACCCACGGACATCTATATTTCCATGGCCAATTATTGCACCTCGATATAGATCGCCTCCTCGTGAGCGTCCCCATCCTCGGCCAGGGTCCTCATATCCAGGCTTTCTATGAAAATCCTTGGCGTGAACATGGAATGCATAGGGAGACATCCGAGTTACTGCACGCACGGGGTCATCATCCGCGCAAATAAAGTTGCCGATATCTACAAGCGCACCAAAGTTAGGATGATTAACAGCAATCATTAGTGCCTCACACCGATCGCTATCCTGCACAAACCGTCCATGGTTCTCAACCATTGTCTTGATACCCTTATCTGCCGCGTATTCGGTAACGGCTCTGCAACCTCTCTCAAGAATTGGAAGCACCTGGAAAAAGTCCCATGTGCTTAAACGCTCAGGCGCAGGTCCTCGCGTAGCATCATGTCGCATGCGGGGCGCGCCAAGAACAGCGGCAATATCTACTTCGCCCTTTAACCGCTCGACCTCTGCTTCCCAACCGCCTTCTGCGTTCAAGAAATCCGCGCCAATTGTGTAGCTTATAATAGGAAGTCCTGCCTCAGCGCAAGCTTCTTTGATTTTTCTTGCAAAATTCCCAAGGTCAGTAGTTCCCTCCGGCGCATTAAGCCCTGAGAACTCAATGCCATCAAACCCCATTGCGGCAGTTTCTTTAATGACGCCAAAAATATCCAGCTTGCCCTCTCTAAGATAGCGCGCCCAGCTGTATGAACTAACCCCAATTTTCATTGCTCAGCCTCCTTTACTTTTCCTGATTATCCCACTTCACGCATAGCTCGGTCAAGGATTTGGCGCAAGCGAACTGATGTAGAATTTGAGCGTCTATTGCATTGGTAGCCATTTTTGGCTATCCTGAGAAAGGTCTTAGAAAGCCAAGGAGGACAAACAGTTATGACGGAAAACGCAATGAATAGACGCGAATTTTTGAAAATCACAGGCATAGGCGCGGCAGCACTAGCTCTACCAAGCTGGCTTCCAAACTCGGCTTTGGGAGACAATAAACCAAACATAATTGTAATTGTCTCTGACGACCAGGGCTATGCTGAATTGGGATGTCAGGGATGCAAAGATATCCCTACGCCAAATATTGACTCCATTGCGAAAAATGGAGTCCGCTTCACCAATGGATATGTCTCATGTCCGGTCTGCAGTCCCACTAGGGCAGGGCTACTCACAGGAAGGTATCAACAAAGATTCGGGCATGAGTTTAATCCAGGTCCAGCCAACTTAGCAGACACCCAATTTGGGCTTCCTCTTACTGAAACCACTTTGGCTGCACGGCTCAAGACTGCTGGCTATAAAACAGGAATCGTCGGAAAATGGCACCTCGGCTACAATGAACCTTATTGGCCGCTAAACAGAGGATTCGACGAGTTTTTTGGATTCCTTGGTGGTGCTCACCAATACTTCGGCGAGGGCAAAGAGGCTCGGAACCGCATCATGCGCGGAAAAGAACCAGTGGAAGAAAAAGAATACCTAACCGATGCGTTTGCCCGCGAGGCAGTTTCGTTTATTAATAGACATAGCAAAGAAAAATTTTTCCTCTATCTAGCGTTCAACGCAGTACATTCACCTCTGCAGGCACCCGAAAAATACCTTAGCCGTTTCTCCTCAATCACCGATAAAAAACGTCGGACATTTGCTGCAATGCTTTCTGCGATGGACGATGCAGTTGGAAAGGTTCTCAACGCTCTTCGAAAGAATAAGATTGAGGAAAATACGCTGATCTTCTTCATAAGCGATAACGGCGGGCCAACACTAAATACCACTTCGAGAAACGACCCGCTAAGGGGGTATAAAGGCCAAGTCTATGAAGGAGGAATTCGCGTGCCCTATTTGGTTCAGTGGAAAGGCGTAATTCCCGCAGGTAAGGTTTACGACAAGCCAGTCATATCGCTAGATATTGCACCAACCGCATGTGCGGTAGCAGGCGCCGACACTAAAGGAGCTAAGTTCGACGGTGTTAACCTGCTTCCGTTCCTGACAGGCAAATCAAAAGCTAATCCACATGATGTTTTATACTGGCGATTTGGTGCTCAACTAGCAATTCGAAAAGACAATTGGAAGCTTGTGAAATTGGAGGATGGCTACACTGAACTTTATAACTTGGAAGAAGATATCGGAGAGAAGAATAATCTCAATTCAAAGAACCAAGAGAGAGTAAAGGAACTTAGTAATTTGCTGGCGAAATGGGATTCTGAGCTTGCTGAGCCCTTATGGAAAGGGCGTGGAGCAACTAAAAAACGCATGGCAAAACAAAAAGAAAAGCTACAAATCAATAAAGTTTTAAGCCAAAATATGAACAGACTCTCTAGGAGGATAGATGCGTGGAAGTTAGAGTCGTACAAGGATCTATTACGGAAACACCTAGCGACGCATTAATAGTAAACCTTTTTGAGGGCATCACCGCTCCCGGCGGTGCGACTGGGGCGGTAGACCGTGCACTTGATGGAGCTATCAGCGAGCTGATCGCCGCAGGTGAAATAAAAGGCAAAATTTGTGAGACTACGCTCATTCATACGCATGGAAAGATTGCACCGAAGCGGGTTCTGGTGGTTGGCCTTGGGAAGAGCGATGAATTCGACTTGTATGCCGTCCGCAAAGCTGCTGGCGCCGCAATCCGTTTCTTGAAAGGCAAAAGCGTGCAGAGCGTCACCACAATAGTCCATGGAGCAGGTGTTGGCGGACTCAATCCCGCCGAAGCTGCGCGGGCCACCATAGAGGCTACAATCCTTGGCATGTATGAACCCGATCTTTACAAGAAAGAAAAATCTCAAAGGATTGAGACCTTTACATTAGTCGAACGAGACCCCCAGAAGGCTTCCGAGTTCGAGGCAGCTGCAGCCGAGGGACAAATTCTCGCCGAAGCAACCAACTACGCACGTGACCTGGCAAACGAACCAGCGAACAAGATGACGCCAACTAAACTAGCCGAGAAGGCACAGGAGATAGCACAAGAATATGGTTTGGAGATAGACATTCTAGACGAGAACCGCATGAATAATCTAGGCATGGGAGCAATCCTTGCAGTCGCTCAAGGTAGCACACAACCGCCGAGGTTAATTGTCATGCGATATCGAGCTGGCGACGACAAGCCGACAATCGCATTTATTGGCAAAGGGCTGACCTTCGACAGCGGCGGCATTTCCATAAAACCAAGCGAAAACATGCGTGACATGAAGTTCGACATGGCCGGCGGTGCCGCAGTGCTTGGTGCCATGAAGGCTATTGCTCAGCTTAAGCCAGCAATCAACGTTTTGGGTGTTGTCCCTGCATCAGAGAATCTTCCCGACGGGAAAGCATACAAGCCTGGCGATGTGATTACTTGCATGAGTGGCAAAACCGTGGAGATTATCACAACCGATGCCGAAGGGCGAATGCTTCTAGCAGATGCAATTACTTACGCAAGACAGCTGGGCGCAGACTACCTGGTGGATATCGCCACGCTGACCGGTTCATGTGTGATAGCCCTTGGGATTGAAATCACGGGTCTCTTTGGAAACAACCGCAAGCTGATTGAGTGTGTTCTCGATGCTTCAAAGTCTGCAGGCGAAAAAATGTGGGAACTTCCACTCGAAAAGGATTACATGCGGCAACTCAAGAGTGATATCGCTGATATTGAAAACGCTGGCGGCAGGTTTGGCGGTGCAATCACTGGCGCCCTTTTCCTGAAGGAGTTTGCCGAGGATACGCCATGGGTCCATCTTGACATTGCCGGAACCTCAGACGTTCCAGGAGCAGAAGCAGAATCGTACCGAGCTCCAGGTGCAACCGGTGTGGGAGTACGCACTTTTTACCACTTAGTTAAGAAAATAGCCGGCTAACATCAATGCCTAACGAAACCGCCTATATGAGACTCGGGTCTCGCATTTTTCCGGCTTAGTACTCAGCGATTACCTCCAGTGCCTCTTTCAGAGGCATTGGAATCGAAATTATCTCGGTTGCCATATCAAAGTCTGACCATGGCATTCCATTAATTTTGACAGATTTAATCGGCAGTTTGCTTGGATGGCGCAGTTTAAGTTTCAGACTTGCCGGCGGATTCCTGCGGGGCGGAGTAATCTCAACAAATATGCGGCCTTTTGAGGCTTCAGATACCACACGGTAGCTTACGGGTCCAAAGTATGTAGGAGCTTCAGTAATTTCAATCTCTTTCCCGTCGTCCAACCATTTCCTAGGGGTTCCAGGACACAGCAAAAGCGCATCCACACTCTCCATTAGCAAAAGGTACCTAAACCAGGTAAGGAACGCTGACTCGTCAGGCGTCTTATAAAATGGCCCTGCTCCCCAGCCATAAGCTACGACAGGATGCTCGGTAAAACAACGCACATCAGCATAGAGATTAGCCGCAAAACTATTATAGAAGGCCCGAAGCGCATGCTCGACTTGCCCGCGAACAAGGTAAACAAGCGGATTCGGTAGTAAGTTTGACTGGATGGTAATTCCTCCATGGCTGAACCAGAAACGTTCAAGGTCGACATCCCTACCTAACGACCGTGAGACAAAGACATTATCTTCGTAATCCTTGAGAATCCAAGTTGCCTCAATGGAATCTGGCTCAATCAAGCCGCAGTCGATATTGAAAATCGGGCCATAGAGCGAATCTCGAATCCAGCCGACATCACGCCCCCGCAGGTAGGCACGCACCGGCAAATGTGGAATCCAACTGCCGTCCAAAAGCTTCACGACGGGAGAACGCTCTATCGAAACCGCTATAGCCCGCCGGATATCCTCGCCATATGCCATCGCTTCGCAGGAAATTCGCTCAGCCTCATGGTGGCCAATTTCTTTTAGCACATCTGCTGTACTTTTCATCCCTTTGTAGCAGAGGGCATTCACTATGTACCAATACTTCCACTCAGGGTTGTCATCTAGGTGGCATGGCGGCAGAAGTCCATATTCCCACACTTTCGAACCGTCAGGTGCTGTGCGCATTGAAGCTTGTCGTTCTCTGACCACATAATCGCAAGCATCAACCATATTTTGCGCAATCTTTGACACCCATACCTTATCTCTAGTAAGGCGATAATGTTCGCCCAGCATCCAAAGAATCGTCCCGTGGTCAAGGCTGTAATCACCTACCTGGTAGTCATAATCCTCACTTACTCGCAATCCATGAAGTGCGCCTTCTTGCGATTTAAACCGTCCGTCCATTCGGCGGCTACCTTGCAGCTCAACAAAAGGCATGATATATTTGCGCGCACGTTCATGGTAACCCCTTAAGTCAAGGGATCTAACTTGGTCAACCGTCTCAGTGCCAAATACCTGATAGTCCCAAGTTCCTGCGCCCAACATATAAAGTCCTGTATCAACATCCTTATCTGCTGTGATAGCAATATGGCATAGATTGGCGCGGTTGAAATCATTTAGTAACTGCTCTGGCACACAGAAAGCGGCGCCCGAGTTTATCTGAGCCTCCCAGTACTCGATTGTCTCTGCGAGTTTAAGTTCATAATCAAGAGCCCCGACTGCCTCCACGCCTTCATTGCCAGTAAACGTTATAAATGGGATACGAAATTCAATCTCATGTTCCTGGTTTGGTTCGAGCTCAATGTCATAGGCAATTGCATTGTTGATGCCAACAACATCCCATGGAGAATATGAACAACACGATGGAGCCACCGCCCCTTTGCACCTTGTATCTATAAAAGCCCTCATCCGAGGCAAATCGTATGGCTCAACAATCCACTTTTTTGGTTTACTTGGGTCATGCGAATTAGCATCCCTTGCCCGGCCCATGGCATAAACAAAACCTTTATCGAAAACAAGCAACTCTGGGTTCTCTATCACTAGCCATAAACGACTAGCCTGGCGCCGAGTTCCCACATTGCGAATGGCAACTCTAGACAATGCAACAACCGGCTCGTCTCCTCGTTTCCTTTCCTCCTGCCAAGGGCTTTCGTACAAAAGAGCGGCAAATGTTGTTTGCTTATACTGGATGTCTCCGCTCCCCCATTGGCTCAAGTAAATTGGCAGATAGCCCCTCAGCGGCGACTGGCTGGTTGCATCTTCGCGCTCACGGAAGTCAGGTGGTTCACCAGAAGGGAATCTGAACCAAATTGCTTTTCCTGGCCAAAGGAGCCTTGCAGCGTCCCTACCGACCAGTTTCAACAAACTCTTGTCCGCAAAGATGTCACCATTATATCGAACTGCGAACTCCTGACGGTTAGCATCGCATCCAATTGGACAGTAACGGCCATATGGGCCCTGGCGAGTTTTCCAAAGCTGAGGTATCTCTGCGCTGGCACGCTCGTATGTTTGCTCCGGCTCAGTAGCGACCCGGTCGTAGATTGAGACCACCCCTTCTCGACGCCATTGCTTAAATCCTCCTGAGCCCTCCTCACCAACAAATACCCCAAAATCGGTGATATATACGCCGGTGCTGAGTGCATCGGTTACTTGGAATGAGA
The DNA here is from genome assembly GCA_023511795.1 of Armatimonadota bacterium. Classification (NCBI taxonomy): domain Bacteria; kingdom Bacillati; phylum Armatimonadota; species Armatimonadota bacterium. The sequence goes on from JAIMAU010000003.1 coordinate 50,079, forward strand.
AACTCCGTTCCCTACACTTAACGGTTACCACTGTCGCATCGGGATGCAGAGGAGCTGCCTTCTCAATAAAACCAGCACCCACATCGGCAAACAAAACCTCAATGACAATTGCCTTCGGATTCGACTCATCCACCGAAAGCAGATAGCCATTGTAAACCTCCACATGGTCTGCAAAGGTAATACCCCCGTTGTTTATCCCAAATTCCACACGTAGTGTCGCCTTCCGCCAGATTGAATCTGAAAAGACGCTGATATGCTCAATACGTGGACTAGTATCATGAAAAAGCAGACGGAGCTTGAGCGATTGGCGGAACTTTACTGAAAAGTCCTCCGCATGCGGAAGCTCAACAATGTCAAGTGGGTCGAAGGTATGTCTCCAAACATTTCCTTCTACTTCAACATTATCGTGGGCTGTTGCCCATTTGCCATTATATGCATCTTCGACAGCAGTCCAGCCTCCCGCCCATTGTTCAGGCCAGGTATGATTCCAATATTGGAGCTTGACCATGCCTGGCGAAGGAGCTCGCTGTTTGGCATATCTGACTTCAACCATTGAAAAACGGCGAGGGCATTCCCATTCCAACCCAATATGCGGTCCACCATGCTCTGGTACATCAACTGGAAGCCATGCCGTTCCATCACTCGGAGCGTCATGTCTTTCAATTGTAAACCTATCTGAGCCAGTCCAATAGCTAATTATGCCAAAAGGCGCAATGTCAACACGAGAGCCTACAATGTCTGAAGAAATGTGCATTGGCAGAATCCTTGACTTCTAGTTCGAGTGCAATCCTATGGATATCTGGCCTATGTGTTCGACAACCAGAGATGGCAATCCTTTAGGAGGAGATGAAGAATCATCGCTTGCAAAATAAATACTTTGACCTACTTTCATATAGTCCCATCTCCAATTTTTTCATCCTCTTGACCCATATTCGAAGGCAGTGGTAACATACCTCTGCAACCAACTTATTAGGAGTAATAGATATGAAAATCGCTCGCTTTGCTGCACCAGACCTTGGACCAGAAAATATTGGAATTGTACTCAACGGCGAAGTATTCAATTTCACTGGTGCCTTCCAGGCATATCAGCTTTTCGAAAAGCAAGTGTGCGAATGCCCCGTTCATTCACCAATGGAGCTAATGGAAAAAGGATTATTTTCCGTCGAGACATTCCAAAACGTTCTTGATTTCTCCAAAAAACACGGAATGATGGAGCGCTTCACCGTGAAGCAATACAAGCTTCTTGCGCCAATCAAAAGACCTTCGAAGATTATCGCCCTGGGACGAAATTATATGGCGCATGCTCTCGAAAGCGGCATGGCGATACCGACCGAACCAATTATATTCGCGAAGGCAAACTCTGCGGTAATTGGTCCAGATGAGCCGGTTATTTATAAAAAATTCCTTACTCGTGTCGACCCCGAAGGCGAGCTTGCGGTAATCATCGGCAAGGAAGGCTCAAGCATTCCCGAAAGCGAGGCAGAATCGTATATTGCTGGCTACACGATGATGAACGACGTAACAGCTCGTGATTTACAAAAGCATGATTTAAGCATTTCAAGCCCATGGCTTAGGTCGAAAGGGATTGATACCTTCTGCCCTCTCGGACCTTGGATTGTGCTTCCAGACGAGATTCACGAGCCCGTCGAGCTCGACATTGAGACTCGTGTGAATGGCGAAGTTCGTCAGAAAGACAACACACGCAGCTTGATGTTCAAGATACCATACCTTATTCACTGGATATCCCAATATCATACGCTATTCCCTGGCGACGTTATTTCAACAGGCACCCCGGAAGGGATGAAGCCAGTGCTTCCCGGAGATATTATGGAAGTCGAGATAGAAAAGATTGGAATTTTAAGGAATCCAGTAGTAAGCGAGTAGTACACGAAAAATCAGGCAGCGGAAGTTTGAGAATTTTCCACCGCACCATCTTTTGCACTCAGCTCAATTAATAAAATATGCGCATTGACGATAAGTACTTAATCAACCTGCATACTAAGCTTGTGAACATACCAAGCGTCTTTCCGAATGAAAAGGAGATCATGCTTTTTCTTGAAGATGAGCTCAAGCGTTTGGGATTTACCCCGCACCGCTTAATGGTAAAGCAAAACCGCTTTAACCTTCTAGTACGAATTGGAAATGGAAGCCCCATACTTTGCCTGAACGCTCATTCTGACACAGTTCCTCCTAGTGGGGAGTCAGTACCCAAAGCAAAGATTAAGAACGGACGCATGTATGGGCTGGGTAGTGCAGATGATAAAGCATCAATTGCCGCCATGGTTGCCGCAATTCGGGCAATCTCCGAATCGGATGTCAAACTTAACGGCACACTTGACCTGTTTATTTCCGTGGACGAAGAAGGCGATGCACAAGGCGTTCGGTCGGCAATCGAGAATGGTTATAAGTGCGATATGGTAATCACAGGCGAGCCAACCAACCTCCAAATGGTGCCAACCCATTGTGGCTTGCTTATTTTGGAGATCACCACCTATGGAAAATCCACCCATGGTTCAATCCCAATGCAGGGCGTCAATGCGATTGACCGAATGTTTGAGCTTATTTCCGGACTTCGCAAAGTAGCGATAGAATACCCATCCCATCCGCTAATTGGGCCAGGAACAATGAACTTAGGGATAATAAAAGGAGGCGACCGACCAAACCGCGTACCCAACCGATGTGAGGCGGCAGTAGACATTCGGTTAGTGCCACCAATGACCATTAAGGAACTTCTTAATCGCATAAGGCAGTACTTCGACGATTGGGAAGGGAAGGCAGTCTATAATATTGCAAAACAGGGCGAACCGCTTAACACACCGCATGATTCAAACCTTGTGCGTGCACTTGCTTCTGCGGGTGAGAAGATTCTCGGGCGTGCACCCGAGATTGTCGGCTGGCGCGGATGGACAGACGCAGAATCATTCCAAACAGGCATCGGGGTTGATGCGGTTGTATTTGGGCCAGGCGAGCTTGAACAAGCACATTCGGCAAACGAATATGTTGATCTGGAGCAGGTATGCCTTGCAGCGCGCATATACGCAGATGTCACAGCCACATTATTAGCAAAATGACTATGAAAAGTTACTTTTCATAAGGATTTTATAATGTTTCGACCTACAGTTGCCGAAATTGATTTAGAAGCAATTGCGTTTAATTTTCGACAAGTTCGAAATCTAGTTGGACCAGAAGTAAAGATATGTCCAGCTGTGAAGGCTGACGGCTATGGGCACGGTGCAATCCCCGTAAGCCAAGCAGTCCTCAACGCTGGCGCCGAAATGCTAGGAGTAGCCACACTTGAGGAAGCACTTGAACTTCGGAACGCGGGTATTAATACACCAATACTAATCCTTCAGTGCGTTCTCCCAGACGGAATTCCGGAGATTATTGCACACAATGTGAGCACAATGGTGTGCGATCTTGCATTTGCCACTGAGCTCTCAAAATGCGCTGTAGAAGCAGGCAAACGGATGAAGGTCCATATCAAAGTTGACACAGGCATGGGGCGCCTGGGCATTAGTCTAGCTGAAGCAGTGGAGTTCTCAATCCAACTCTCAGGAATGCCCGGCTTGGAAATCGAAGGAATTTTTACACACTTTCCGTCTTCTGGCGACCCAGATTTAAGTTTTTCTCATATCCAGATTGAGGAATTCCGACGGCTCACAGACGAAATTCGCAAAGCAGGCATCCATATCCCTCTTCGACATATGGCAAACAGCGCAGCAATTTTAAACTTACCCGAGTCATACCTCGACATGGTGCGGCCAGGAATAATGCTATATGGGCTTCACGACACAAAGCACCTTGTCCGCGACGTTGAGCTTCGGCAAGCGATGACCCTAAAGACCAAAATTGTTTTCCTAAAGGAGCTCCCCCCTGGTAAATCGGTGGGCTATGGCCGAACTTTTATTGCTAAGAGGCGCACTCTGGTTGCCACAATTCCCATTGGCTATGCAGATGGATACAACCGGTTGCTTTCAAACCGAGCACCAGCCCTGGTTCATGGAATAAGAGTACCAGTCATCGGAAGAGTTTGCATGGACCAAGTGATGCTTGACGTAACCGACGTCCCCGGAGTTTCGACGGGCGACGAAGTTGTCCTCTATGGACGGCAGGGAAACGAGTTTATTTCCATCGAAGAAATTGCCGACCTTCAGGGCACGATTGCAGACGAAGTCATATGCTCTGTCAGCAAGCGCGTCCCAAGGGTATACGTCCATAGGGAAAACCATCAGACTACCTAATACCACCCTTTCACTGAATCTCTTATCCGACCTGTGGTTAAAAAGTTACCACCAAACAAATATCTCGGTGCAATGCGCAGTGCAAGCGCTAGGGCGCAGACGCAGTCGTCAGTATATCCCCTCCGTGCGCTAGTTCTCACGTTCCCCGATTCCTTTAGCTCATATTCATAAAACTGGAGCTCTTGGACGAGATGTTTAATATACGGAAACCGAAGCTCATTATGGGCAAGGCGGACAGCTAAGTTATCAATCAATTCACGCTTGGTCTTATTCGTAAAGATTACGCCCTCAAGCTCTGCGTCTAGCCCATGTTCTTCCCAAAGCACATGCCCGAGGTTTTCCAAAAGCGGGTCGCCAATAGAAGACTGGTCCACAGCAATTCCTCGAACTCCAAACCGGCAAAGTATGTTTGCAATTCGCTTAACCTGCAACTTCCATTCCATGCGGTTGAAATGGTCTAGGGCAACTACGTGGAATCGGTGGTCGCCATGCCCAACGCCATCTACTGGCGATTGGTAGCCTACAGCCAACACAACCACCGCGGTGTAGTCTGAGTAACGTGCCCAATCAATACCTGCCACAAAGGCCGTCGTTTCAAAGTTGATTTGCTCAGTGCAAACAGCCTTTTGAATGTCCTCCCAGGCGAATACTGAATTTTGGTCGTCAATAAACTCTGCTTCATATTCAACTTTAAACTGCCGCTCAGTCAATATTTCTCGCTGGTTTTCTATATACTGTCTGCTGATGTATGGGTTTGCCCACGATGGGAAACGGAACGAACGATACGAATATCTGGCATTGGAAATCGGATGTTTGCAGTCAGACTCTGCTATTGTTGACTGGTGATTATTTCCTCGGATGAAAGCACGATAAAAATGATTTTTACCGAAAGGCGTTGATATCAGCGATAATTGGCCATTTCGATCGGCTAGCATTGGCCTAATAACCTCTTCGACTACTTCATCACGCACAAACGCAGCTTCATCCACCACAACGCGGTCGGCTGAATGGCCTCGGAGATTCCTTCCATCCTCATCAGCTGTCCGAGCCATGATTCTGCTGTTTCGTAGACAAATTTCAGTATAAGGTGTTCGAGTAATCTTGGTATACTTTCGGGTTTCAGAATGGGAAAGGAGAAGCCGCTCGACCGTCCGCGAAATCAGCTTGCTCTGGTCATAAGTGGGAGCAACTATCATTTGGATTGAGCCGTTGTTCGAAATAGCATATGTTGCGACATCAATTGCTGCAGCTTCGGTCTTTCCCCAACGTCTCCCACATGCCGCCACCTTTACTTGATGATTGTCCAATAACCACTCCTTTTGCGTGGGATGGGGCTTCCAACCCCAAAGCAAATCCGCAAGTTTAATCCTCTTCGCCGGAGTCATCATCCTCACCTGATTCTTTAGCCTCAATCTGCCGGAGAATTTGTTCGATTGAATCATTCTCATGGACATCCGCGTCCTTTAAAAGATTGCTTGCCTTGAGGAGGTCGATAATTGCTTTGTATTTTATTTTTTCATCTTCCGACTTGATGAGGCTTTCGAGTTCACGGGCAGCCTCTACATAACGCTCAGAAAGTAACCGAAGTGCCGTACGGCGATTTTCTTTGACATAATCGCATATGGCGTTGGCAAAATCAGGGCTCCTTTTCCACTCATCAAGCATCCTTTTGCTTATTCTCAACTTCTCGGCAATCTCCTCATCCGTCAACCTAAAAAGCAGGGGGATAGCCCTGCGCTGAATTGCAGTAAGCATATAATTACCTCTAAATAACAGGGTTTAGGAATGAATGTTCACTAATTTTCTCAGCATTCGCAAATTGGAACGTTCGCCAAAGCCTTCCCATTATTACAAGACCTCAGCATATGGGAGAATAAAAGAACAAAAAGTGAAGATTTCGTGAACCTTTAGTCAGACAGCCGATTAGCAAAAAAGCTTTATTTTTGGTGCTCAAGTTCATTTCTGCGACTGCACACAAACTAAACAGGGAATATAAATATCGATGACATCAAGCCTGGGAGGATTAAATAGTGCAAAAAGATGATTCAAAGCCACCAAAGGTTACCTCAATTGTGGTACCAAGCGCCCATGAACCCGAAATCAAGCGACCCATTACTATAACTGCCGAGTAAGAGTCAACTACATTAACCATAAGAGACTATTTGATAACTGAGCCAAAGCTTGGCGGCGGAAACATCGAAATCCCAGTTGACGGTAACAATATAATTCTCTATAATTCTCTCAGGAAGAGTCATCTCAGAGAAGAAGAGGAAGTTAATCCTCAAAATAGCCGAACGCTTCGTGGGTCAAAAGCGCTTATTTGAGAACTAGAGACTGCCTAGCAGGTTAAACATCGCCTGCAAGTTCTACATAGGATGTCTAATGAGCAAAACAGAGGATAGAACTGGGGGAATAGGAATAAAAAACTGGCACGCAATGACCGTTAGTGAGGTATTCGAACACCTAAACAGCTCTCCAGACGGTCTATCAACTGCTGAGGCACAGGCAAGGTTAGCAGAATTTGGTCAAAATGAGCTCCCTGAAGCTCCCCGGCCTTCACATTTTACAATCTTTTTAGGCCAATTTCGAAGCCCTCTAATTTACATTTTGCTTATCGCAGCCTCGTTCTCATTTATCACAAACCATCCTATTGATGGCGGAGTGATAATGGCAGTCCTACTTCTAAACGCATTTATTGGCTTTTTTCAGGAATACAGGGCTGAACGTGCACTTGAAGCTTTAAAAAAGTTGGGTGCACCTCAAGCAACCGTACTGCGCGATGAAGAAGAGATGAACATTCCCACTAGTGAACTTGTGCCTGGTGATGTGATACTTCTCACTACGGGTGAGCGCGTGCCAGCCGACGCCCGGCTTTTCGAAGCAATGAACTTTAAGGTGGACGAGTCAAACCTAACCGGCGAATCATTTGTGGTTGACAAAAGTGTTGAACCACTTCCTCCAGATACACCTTTAGCAGACCGAAGGAATATGGTTTATTTAGGAACAACAGTCGTCTATGGTCGAGGCAAAGCAATTATTACCGCCACTGGCGTAAATACCGAAATCGGCCAAATTGCTTTAAACATAGCAGCCGAGCCGAGGGAATTGACGCCAGTTCAAAAGCACCTTGCAGTTCTCGGGACACACCTCGGAATTTTGGGCATCGTCATCGCTGTAATTATCATTGCCGCCGGATTGCTTCAAGCATTTAGCCTCTATGACATATTATTTACTGGCGTTGCAGTAGCCGTGTCGTTTATTCCCGAAGGCTTGCCAGCAGTGATAACCATTGTCCTCGCCGCAGGTGTACAACGAATGGCACGACGCAACGCACTTATCCGCAAGCTCCCAGCGGTCGAGACTCTGGGGTCTGCAACCGTAATCTGTACCGACAAGACAGGCACACTAACAAAGAACGAAATGACAGTTCGTGCGGGCTATACCCCAGAGGAAGCGTTCACAGTCACTGGTGAAGGTTACGCACCAATTGGCAAGTTTCTCATTGGAGACCAAGAAATTGATAAAAATCACGTAGGGATTAGAAAACTCTTTGAGGCACTAGTATTGTGCAATGACGCACGGCTTCATCTTGAAGATAACACATGGCGCATTGTTGGCGACCCAACTGAAGGTGCACTTGTGGTTGCGGGCGAGAAGCTTGGACTTCGGAAGCATGAATTAGAAGATGAGCAAAAGAGAATTGGCGAATTACCATTTGATCCCCAAAAAAGATATATGGCTACACTCCACCTTCTGCCAAATGGACGAAAAATCGTATATATAAAGGGCGCTCCTGAAAAAATACTTGCAATGAGTGGAACCTACCTTAAAAACAATGAAGTGCTATTACTCACCTCCGACAAAGCCGCTGAATTTGCGGCTCGAAATGCCAAGATGACGGAGGAAGCTTTAAGGGTCCTTGCGGCTGCCTATAAAGAACTTCCGTCCGAACAGGAAGCAATTAGTCATTCGGATGTCGAGTCGGGCCTTGTCTTCCTTGGAGCAGTGGGCATGATGGATCCACCCAGAGAAGAAGCACCCATTGCAGTCAAGCAAGCAAGGGAAGCTGGAATTCGCGTCATAATGATAACCGGCGACCATGCAAATACTGCGCGTGCAATAGCGGAATCAACCGGCCTTCTAGACAGAGGGATGAGGGTTGTAGAGGGCACGACGTTGGATAAGATGAGCGATGAAGACCTTTCACAAGCGATCGGCCGAATTGCCGTAATTGCACGGGCAGAACCGGAGCACAAACTTCGAATTATTAAAGCATTAAAAGAGCGCGGTCATATTGTGGCTATGACAGGTGATGGCGTAAATGATGCTCCGGCGCTTAAATGTGCTGACATCGGAATAGCAATGGGAATCAGCGGCACAGACGTAGCAAAAGAAGCAGCCGACATGATACTTCTTGATGACAATTTCGCAACAATCGTATCAGCTGTCGAAGAAGGCCGTTCTATATTCGCAAATATTCGCAAAGTTGTTCAATATTTGCTCTCAACAAACACTGGCGAGGTATTCATATACCTAACTACAATTCTGTCTGGTCTTCCATTACCTTTGTTTCCGGTGCAAATTCTTTGGATCAACCTAGTCACTGATGGCTTTTGCACAGCTCCACTGTCGTTTGAACCAAAAGAACCAGGCTTGCTAAAAGAACCGCCTAGAGATCCAAGGGAGCGCATAGTTAACCGCTACGTGGTTAGCAACATAGTTTTTGTGGCACTTTTCATGCTAATTGGAACCTTCTCGCTTTACTACTGGGGGCTTGGAAACATAAGCGTATGGAAAGCGCGAACCTACGCCTTTGTAGTTATGGCGCTTTTCCAAGCATTTAATGCGTTGAACGTTCGATCGAGTCGCTACTCACTGTTCAAAATTGGCGTGCTAACTAATCCATACTTGCTGGCTGGCGCAACTGCATCTGCAGTTGCCCAGATTGCATCAGTGCATTTACCATTTTTCCAAACAATATTTCGCACGATGGCTCTGAACCTATCGGAGTGGGCACTTATGGTAGCGGTTTCTAGCAGTGTATTTGTTGTAGAAGAAGCTAGAAAGGCGTTTCTACCACACTTATTCGTGCCCCCACAAACGCGCCGCGCTCCTGGAAGTCAACGCTCCCAGTAGCAATCAAGTAGATATACGCCCAAGCACCTCTTCAGATTGGGTACCCGTGGCTATTAGGTCAAAACGGCGGGTGGAATTCTTTTCTGAGATACGTATTTCCAATCGGTCGCTTGGTAGTATGCCTGGAATCTTCTCAGCCCACTCTATAATTGTAACCCCCTCGCCGCGAAAGTAGCTCTCATAATCGAGATCTTCCATCTCCTCATGACTTTCCAAGCGGTAGAGATCGAAGTGGTATACTGGAACGCGCCCTTTGTGCTCGTGGATAAGTGTAAAAGTAGGACTGTGGACAAGATCGGTGACACCAAGACCCCGCGCAATTCCCTTAGTGAGCGTCGTCTTGCCTGCGCCAAGTTCGCCGATTAGTGCAACAACAACCCCAGGTTGTAGCGCCCGACCGATTTGTTCACCAAGCAACTCGGTCTCCTCAGAAGAGTATGTATAAAATGTTTTGGATAGACGTGTCATCAGTCAAAGGGTAATCCATAGAAATCATCAAGTTAGATGTTATCTTTTAAAGTGCTCCCACCCTGCCCACAAAGGCCTTCTTGAACCATCAGGCATGACGATCTCAACTGTTTTGTCTTCTGTGAACTCTCCAATTTCGGTTACGCGAGTTCCAGTGCCTTCCTTAATAGCCTTAATGACCTTCTTAACATCATGTGGTCTAACCGCCATGAGGAGTTCGAAGTCTTCTCCGCCGCCGGCAACGAGCTCGAGTGTATCCATTCCTAGCCTTTCTGCAGCCGACTGGAGATCACTGCTTATCGGTAGTTTGCTAGCATATACTATTGCGCCAACGCCACTTGCTTTGCACAACTTTGGAAGGTCAGCACCCAATCCATCGCTTATATCCATCATCGCCCGAATCGCGTTGGTTGCAACAGCAGCATGAGCTTCGAGCACTCGTGGAATTGGCGTCAGATGCTGGCCCACAAGCCACCCATGCAGCTGCGCAGCTTCCTCCGTACCAAACCTCAGCAAGAGTTCCAGGCCTGCCCTTGAGTTCCCAAGCCAGCCTGTTACAAGAATGCGGTCGCCAGGACTTGCACCGGACCGTCGTGCGATGAGGTTGGGCTCAATTTTACCCATCTGACATATACCAATCACCGAGTCCTGCCTTACGGAAATAGTATCTCCTCCGATAATTTTACTTTCGAATCTCTCGGCACATTCAACAAGGCCCCTGTAAATTTCATCTACGAAGCCGATGTCAGTATCGGGCTTCAATCCGAGAGATATCAGCGTCCAGGTTGGAAGTCCTCCCATAGCAGCGATATCGCTTATGTTGCTCGCCACCGATTTCCAGCCTAGTTCATATGGAGTGACTAGATCAAGGCGATAGTGAATGCCTTCAGCAAGCATGTCAGTGGTAATAATCGTAAGCATTGGACCGCCGAGGTCGAGCACAGCCGCATCATCTCCAACGCCAACAACAAGCCCTTCTGAAGATGTGGGAAGACTAAACTCCTTCATTAGATGCTCAATCAGGACTTCTTCACCGATATCTGCTAGGTTCATATCAACCTACCTTCCCGGCGTTAAATTTGACTGGCTGTCTTTTTTTGCCAAAGAAATTACGTAGTTTCTATAGTCATCATACCATTTTTTCGCCACGGGACCGAGAATAGGCCGGCAAAATTCACGATAACCCCATGTGACAATACGCTCTGAGAACTCAGCTGCAAGCATTAGCTTCTCTTTCAGACGATTTATTGGCACCGGCCTCCATGAAAGCCCTTTTGCCTCCGAATGGTGCACGCGTCCATATAATCTAATATACTCTTCTTTATTTTAACAAACGTACTCAGCAGTTTCAACGTTTCCCCAAAACCTTGCATTCGAATCACGACAGGCGTTATACATAGCCTCGAAAAAAGGCCTGCGTTGGTCATTTGTGACATAAGAAAAAATGCTCACCGCTGTCTTGAAGCATTATTACGTCAATGCCACTCTGCTTTATTAGTTTAGTCCAATATTGACGGTACTCATCAGGTTCGTTATACCTAAAATCGCCAAAAACTTTTTCACGGTCTAGAATGAAAAAGGGCGAAAGTGTAACAGGAAGATTCGCCGCCCTTTTGCAGCTTTCAGTTAGCTTAGAGTAGAAACTTTCAATCAATTCAGCGAATTTGCCCCAACACATATAAACCTCATGAGGTATGTACCATGCATAAAATGCAGGATGACCTGCAAAGCGCTCACCAAGTTGCCTAACATTTTTTGTGCAGAATTCTAGTTCGTCTTTTAAATCGGATTTCATATACCACTTCCCTGTAGAACCGGTATCCAGAATGACTTTTACCTTCCGTTTGGCACACAAGTTCATGAGTTCATCCAAAGGATTGCCCTGATGGTCGAGCGCCGAAGGTGCATTGGTAAGCCAAAGAAGGTCGAAGCCGATTCTACGTTGGTGGTCGAGTTCATCCCGCCAGCCTGATATTCCCCATTTTGCAGACTCGGCAGGATCCATCCACCAAAGCGGACCCAAAATCAATGGCGTGCACTTAAGCTTAGGCGATGCCATCAGATGTTCGCCAACCAACAATCCTGCTATTGAACCTAAGATACATCTTCCGATTGCAGAAAGTGCTTCACGACGGTTCATTTTATATGCTTTTTTTTCGAAAAACCAAGCGCAATTCCCTTTTACTTTTTACCCTAACATGCCAAAGTCAATACCCACTTTTTGCTTGGCCAAACAGCATAAACACTAAATTGGGCTAATAGCTGAACTGCGTTGTCTTTCGCCAGAAGAAATCAAAGGTTGGTTGTATAATTTCAAAGCAGACTTCTGCGGTTGCCGAGGCTTTTCCTAGCAGCCTGGGTAAAAGTCATTAATTTCTTATATTCCGAATGCCTTGACTACTCAGACCAAACGCGAAGCACGCCGCCAATAAAAAGCACACACATTCCACCAACAGCCATTGCGGTTGCCAGCGAAAAACCCCAAGATGCCGAAATAGCTCCAAAAAGAAATGCTAGGAACCCAGCGATTACCAATGATAAACCAATCTTGCCGCGGAAACTGTTTGGAATCAGTAGAAAAACATCTTTCTCGTCATCAGCACTTTTGCGAAAATACGTCCAAATTCTGACAGGCCCTTCGCTTTGCGCAGGCTTTGTTAGAAGGCTAACGATTGGCGTAACAATTAATGCCGTTCCCGAGCTAACAAAAGGAGCGATATTCCTGAGGGCGGGCTCTAGATGCTTCAATCTTTCATGCCAGCCGACCGCCCATACATCAACTTTGCCAGGGATAGCACTCATCAAAGGATATAGAATATTTTGGAAATACGTTGGAGTCACCACCAGGTATGTAAGAATGCCAGCCAAGCCACCCATAAAAAATCCCGCCATTGCCCCCTGCCAGGTTGTACGTTTCCACATCAATCCCCAAATTACTGTGACAACAAATAACGGCAGGTCCACTATTCCAACGACTGTTAGATTAGCTCTGACAGCACCGGAAACAGAATGCATGAGTAGATAATACGCTACCCAAAGCATAAGCGCTCCACAAATAAGAGAGCTAAATCTAGCTGCATATATTAACTGGCGCTGGCTTGGCTCCTTTCGCTTCATCGCTCGAAATACATCATTTGCGAATAAAGTAGCGACCGAATTGATATCCGCTGTTATGGTTGAAACCTGTGCAGCAACCAATCCACAAAGCACAAGACCAAGTATGCCCCTTCCCACCTGCGGCAGATATGTAGCCAAGAACCATGGAATCGCATGATCAGGGTTCTCTATAGGCCCGGGATGTATTTTTGCCAAAGCGACGCCTGGAAGTATCCAAAGAAAAGCAAGCGGGGTTGTTATCAGGCCCGATAGAACCATTCCTTGCGCTCCAATTCGAGGGTTCCTTGCTCCAAGTGCACGCTGCAGTATTACTTGGTCTACGGTTGCCCACTTTGTAGAAATTAAGAGTATCGCAAGTATAAACAACCAATTGAATTCGCTTGCTCCAGCAGGCACCAGTTGGACATGTACTGGCTTCCCATGGGTTTGAAGCCAATTAATCAGTGTTGGCGTACCTCCTGCCAAGTGAACAGCGATTGGGAGAGTGATTAACCCACCCAGAATAATCAGCGCAAACTGGAGGGAATCCATAATTGCAACCGCCCATGCGCCGCCAATCGCAGAATACATGATTGCAATTAGTGAGAAAACCATCAGCCAACCCCATGGGTTGTTCCAGCCGGTGATTTGAATGCCTGTTGTCGTTGCAACATAAAGAAAAATTCCAAGAAATATGCAAAGCCTAATCCCCCAAAAGGCACCAACCAATACACGCAAAAAGCGACTGTATCGGATTTCTAGAAACTCTGGAATTGAACGTACTCGCAAACGACGCATGATTGGTATGACAAAAAGCCCCGACAATACCAACGCCATATTGCCAGTCCAATTTTGCCAGATAATCGAGATGCCCCTCTGAAATGCGATTCCTCCCATGGAGATGAAGTGGAACATGCTAAGATTAGTAGCGGTTATCGTAGCCCCGAGGATGAAAGGAGTCAACTGCCGACCAGCCACAAATATGTCATCCGAGTGCCTGATAAGCTTCGAGAGCGTTAATCCCGCCAACGCAAGACCGCTGAGGAATATGCCGATAATAGCATAGTCAACCCATGTCATAATCTAAACCTTGTGATAAAAGTTCACTTCTTCGTCTCAGCGCTCTTCCTTGAGTCGTTTAGCGATCTGTCTGAATTCACTTATGGGTACAGCAATCCAGATGCACAAAATCAGAAAACCGCATCCTTCAATCGCCCACAGCATCCAATCCATAGATAGCTCCTTAATACTAGCAATAAAATATGATTATACCTTTCAATCCGTTCTCACAAATTCAAATGGCGCCTGGCGAGTATATACGCCGGGTATTGCTTGCCCTCCATGGTACACCGCCATACCCAAGTAGTTTCCAAACACCTCATGGAGCACATTTCCAACATGTCCACGAGTAACCGCTACATGATGTGTAAAATGATCGAGTAGAATGTCGCGATAGATATGCTGGAGCCGCGGAATCCTACACCACGCCCCGGCACCAAAAGTCGCCGCTGGTCCCTCGAAGAATCCCTGTGCGATAAATGCTTTCCAACCCTCTCCTGGAAGTCCCTGTGCTACTCGGCACAAGGTTACTGACCCTGGCCTCACTCGAAGCTCTAGCACACCGGTTGATATCTCTGGACCTATGTGCTTGCTCATGATTCCCTGCACGTTCATTTTTGGCTTTTCTTTGGCAAAAGAGGGTGGAAAAACGCCACAATGCCAAAGATTCACCAATTCCTGATCGCTGTTGTGTAAATTGTTCCAGTCGAGCAATGCTGCTGATGAATTTGATGCAAGCGTAAGTGCATACATCGAGAGTGCGCCGAGCACATCTGCCTCGCACGCAACTGGTACGCCAGCATCTCCTATCCGCCCAAGCACTCCACACGCGACTATGCCGTAGTTAAGCTGGAGCGAATTCCAACATTGGACTGCCACTGCATTCATATCGAACTGGACAATCATATCTTCAAGAGCTCGTTCAAACTTCGCAATCTTTAGAAGTATATCAGGCGAAATGAGCGATGTATCTATCTTTGCCTGGATGTCTTGCATCTTTGCCTGCACTCCAGGCTCGTTGTCATTAAGCCGATTCGCCGCACCCAGGAGCTCCGATAGATCCTTCAGAACGACTGTAACACCTATCTGTTGAAGCATTTTCTCATCATAGCGGCAGGTCCAGAACGCCTCTGGGCGCGGTCCTATTTGACCAATGCGTGCTCCGCGCATTCCCTTTATTACTCTGCAGATACGTATAAAATGGTCAAGCTCCGTAAGAAAACCGTCCTCACCGGGATAACAAATCGGAGTTTGAGCAATGGTGTATTTTATGCCTGCTTGGCGTAGTGCCTCGGCTATTGAGAGAAGTCCGCAGAAGGCATCGCGTCTTGGAAGATTGGGGCGAAGAACTTCTTCCTCATGACAGCCAAAGATCATTACTGGAACGACTTTGCCGGAGCCCTCGACCGCTGTGACACATGCTTGTTCATCGCCGAAATTCATTGCGCCGATGATTATACCGTCAACTCCAGCTGAGCGGAAAAGTTCGCCACACTTGCGCCCTTCGTCTCGATTCTTGACGCACCCAGCCTCCGTCACATTCTTGTCAGGGACAACTACCTCAACACCAAGCCTTCCAAACGCATTGAGAGTCTGGTCCCGCATTTTCAGCGCCAGCTCGGTTGAAAAATAACGCCTGTTTGCGGGAACAAAGCCAATCTTTACAGGCATGCTCATTTTCGCGCTTCTCCTTATCGTTTAATTGCAAATACAATACCAAATAAGAGAGTTTTGGTCAAGTAAGATTCCAATAAGAGGAAATGATAGTCTCTAGCATACATTTTTCGGATATGATATAATACTTGGAATCATGTTTTCTTTGTGTGTTCTATTGCTTTTGGGGCTAAACCGATGCAAAACAATTACGCATATATTGGGCTATTGGTAATAATTGGAGTTGCGTTCTGCGTTATAGCCATGTGGCTCTCATGGGCGCTGAGGCCTACGCACAAGTCTGTGGGCTCAAAAAGAGAAACATATGAGTGCGGTGAGGTTCCTTTTGGTGATGCATGGAAGCAATTTCGCATCGGCTACTACATATTCGCACTGGTATTTGTCATCTTTGACGTCGAAGCCGTATTTATTTTCCCTTGGGCTGCAGTTTTAAAGAGCCTAAAGGCCATGCAATTCGGACACATAAACATGGCTGTATTTGCATTTATTGAAATGATGATTTTCATTGCAATCCTGTTAATCGGGCTCATATATGCGTGGTGGAAGGGAGTTCTGCGGTGGGAATAGCTGAGAAGCTACCAGAGGGAAACATAATTACTACTTCATTGGATACAGTATTAAATTGGGCACGCACATCTTCCCTTTGGTACATGCTCTTTGGCCTCGCATGCTGTGCAATTGAACTGATGGCAACTGGAGCAGCCAGGTTTGATTTCGACAGATTTGGCATGATGTTCCGAGCATCGCCAAGACAGAGCGACCTAATGATTGTCGCCGGTACAGTCACAAAAAAAATGGCACCCAGAATACGCCGCCTATGGGAGCAGATGGCAGAACCAAGATATGTGATTGCGATGGGAGGATGTGCAATATCAGGCGGACCTTTCTACGATTCGTATAGTGTCGTGAAGGGTGTTGACGAAGTTATACCGGTTGATGTTTATCTTCCCGGCTGTCCGCCGAGACCAGAGGCGCTCCTCCACGCATGCATAAAACTCCGCGAGAAAATCCGTAAGGAGACTATCGCAACAAAAAAACATAATGTGGAAGCAATAAAGCAATAGAAAGAAAATCACTTAAAAAGTAGTTGTTAGCAATTGCTAGCAGGTTTTGAGAAATCTGCTACTTTCACTTTATTACTGAACTTGTCGAAAAAAAAATGACCTTGGAAACTATAAAAAACATAATTGAAGAACGCTTCCCCAACTCAAGCGAAGCATTCGAGGAAGTCTCCGGCAAACCAACGCTCACAGTCAAAGCCAGCGATATTGTAAAGGTATGCCGATTCCTAAAAGAAAATCCAGACCTCTGCTTTGACTATCTGATGTCGCTCACGGCTGTCGAGTGGCCCGACCGATTTGACATCGTTTACCATCTCTACTCAATCGAAAAGAAGCACTTCCTAACTTTAAAAATTAAAACTGACAAGGAGAACTGCGAAGTGCCATCGATTACGTCGGTTTGGAATGCAGCTAATTGGCAGGAACGAGAGGTCTTCGACATGTTTGGCATTCGATTTGACGGACACCCAAACCTCAAGAGAATACTTCTCGAACCCACTTGGGAGGGCTTCCCACTGAGAAAGGATTATGTAGAACAATAAACAAAGAGTAATTCAAGTATGAAGAAGATGGTCTAGAATATGCCTACAAACACACTAAAAACTGAAGAAATTCAAATAAGTATGGGCCCCCAGCACCCTAGTACACATGGGGTGCTCAGGGTAGTGCTTACGCTGGATGGAGAGATAGTTGTTGACGCCCAACCAGATATAGGCTATCTCCACAGGGGCATCGAAAAATTAGCCGAAAAGCGTTCATACCTTCAATTTGTCACCCTTACCGACCGAACGGACTACCTCTCCTCAATGCTGAACAATGAAGTCTATGCCTTAGCAGTCGAAAAGCTCATGGGCATCGAAGTCCCTGAACGTGCTGAGTTTATCCGAGTTATTATGATGGAGCTAAATCGCATTGCTAGCCATCTTGTATTTGTAGGAGCTTTTGGACTTGATCTCGGAGCCAGCACACCGTTCATTTATGCCTTCCGCGAGAGAGAAGATATCGTTGACCTGTTCGAGATGGCCTGTGGAGCACGCTTAACCTACAACTACATCCGACCTGGAGGCGTGGCGCGTGACCTGCCGGCTGGTTTTGACAAAAAATGTAGGGCTTTCTTAAAAAAGATGCCTGCCCGGATGGACGAGATAGACGATCTCTTCAGCAAGAATGAAATAGTTTTAATTAGGACACGCGGAGTCGGCTGTATCTCAGCCGAAGATGCTGTTAATTATGGAATGAGCGGACCAAATTTGCGCGGTTCAGGCGTGCCATTCGACGTCAGAAAGGATGACCCATATTCAGTATATGGTCGTTTGGACTTCAAAGTAGTAACGCAAACTTCGGGAGACTGTCTAGGAAGATATCTAGTTCGAACTGGCGAAATTAGGGAAAGCCTGAAAATCGTTGAACAGGCACTCGACATGCTCCCTGAAGGCGAGTATACTGCCAAAGTACCCAGGGTGCTAAAACCTCCTGCAGGAGAAGTCTACACCCATATCGAATCATCAAGAGGAGATCTTGGTGTATACCTGATTAGCGATGGTTCTACTAACCCATATCGTCTCCATTGGCGAGCACCATCGTTTATTAATTTGGCAGCCCTTAGAGAAATGATGAAAGGCTGGAAAGTAGCTGACACTGTTGCAATCATTGGCAGTCTTGACATAGTCCTAGGTGAAGTTGACAGATAAGGGGGTGAAAACTTGTCAGCAAGGCCATTTTGGATTCTTCTTGCAATAGCCGCAATCATACTTGTCCTCTGGTTAGTAATTAAGCCTATAGCTGACATGCGCATTACCGACGACCTGTTGGGAATGCACCAGCCTGGTCTAGGCCGTGCAGAGATTAACCAAATGACGTTCGTACAGCGCTGGCTCCAGTGGTACGCATTCCATCAGGTTAGAGCCATAATAATCACCACAGCCCTTGTACTAATGGGAATTTTTGGTGGAATCCTCATAGCTTCGGTGGTTTTCCGCAATCTAGTCAGCTTTAGCAAGAAATTCGAGCACATGGACGGCATCGATAAGATTGCATTATTCCTAGGGCTCTCCATTGGCTTATTACTAAGCATCGTATTCGTGCCATTCATATCCAGCCGAGCAGGTGATGCTTATTGGTTCCTAGCTATAGTCGTCTTTGTCGCACTGATGTACATTTCGGTATGGACAACCATGAGTATCAAAGACGAGCTTAGGCATTACTTTCCTGGGCTGGCGCGAGTCAGCGAACTAGGCACCAAGGAATATCAGAAGCCAAAAGTTCTCGACACGAACGTCATAATTGACGGTCGAATTGCAGATATTTGCCGCACAGGATTTCTTGAGGGGACAATTTACGTCCCGAACTTTGTATTAGAGGAGCTAAGGCATATCGCCGATTCGGAAGACTTCCTTAGGCGAGCTAGGGGCCGCCGAGGCTTAGACATTCTCAACCAAATGCAAAAAGAGCTGAACTTGATTGTAAAAAGCTTTGAGACAGTTGACCCAACAGATGCTGAAGAGGTTGACGAAAAACTGGTAAAAGTCGCAAAAGACATCGGCGGTTGTATTGTCACCAACGACTTTAACCTAAACAAGGTGGCAGAACTTCATGGTGTCACCGTCCTCAATGTAAATGAATTAGCTAATTCGCTCAAGCCGGTAGTGCTTCCAGGTGAGGAACTAACGGTTTCTATAATCAAAGAGGGCAAGGAGTCTAATCAGGGAATCGCTTATCTAGACGATGGTACAATGATTGTTGTGGAGGGCGGAAAAAAACACATCGGCGAGACCATCGACGTAGTTGTCACTAGCGTTCTACAGACTGTAGCGGGAAAAATGATTTTTGCAAACCTCAAAGCCGTTCAGGAAGAAGAGGATGAGTTGATTGAGCGCAATATCCGCAATTATTCCAGCATCCGGCCTCGGAAGAAGATTAAGTAGGGGGATAAGCAAAGCTTTCGTCCCCCTACTAGGTAAACCACTCATTGTCTTTACACTCCGTCCTTTTGAACTATCCCCTTCTATTGGTGAGATTGTACTTGTTGTCGGAGAAGACGACGTTCCTCATGCAAAGCAAATTCTGAAAGACTATGACATCAAGAAAGTTAAACAAGTAGTTGCGGGCGGGAAAGAGCGGCAAGATTCTGTCCGCAATGGCCTTAGCTCAATCTCCTCTGATGCGGAAATTATAGTTATCCATGACGGAGCACGTCCCTTAGTAAACTCTAAGATTATCGAAGATTCAATTAAAGCTGCAAAGGACTATGGCGCCGCGGTGGCAGCAGTACCCGTCACGGATACAATTAAAACCTCCACTAACGGACTATTGGTTGAATCCACGCTAGACCGCAACAAGCTTTACGCAGTTCAAACCCCTCAAACTTTCAAGCGAGAGGTAATTACTGCCGCTTACGAGCGCGCATATGCCGATGGATTCTACGGTACGGACGATGCCTCCCTGGTTGAGCGCATCGGCATCCCAGTCGTCCTTGTCGCTGGCTCGCACGAAAACATAAAGGTCACTACACCAACAGATCTCATAATTGCGGAGGCAATCTTGAGTAAGAGAGTTCCATATTGTTTTCAAACCAAAGTTGGCTATGGATACGACGTCCACCAATTAAAAAAAGGTAGAAGGCTATACTTAGGTGGTATCGAGTTTGAGAGTGAGGAAGGACTGATTGGTCACTCGGACGCAGATGTAATGCTGCACGCAGTAATGGATGCCGTTCTCGGAGCTGCTGGCCTTGGGGACATTGGAAAATTATTTCCAAATACCGACCCAAAGTACAAAGACATCCGAAGCACAAAATTATTGGCAGAGGTCGGCAAGTTGATTGCAAGTGAAGGCTGGGCGGTAGGAAATGTTGATGTGATGCTACTAGCCGAGCGCCCCAAAATTTCGGCTCGAATTGCCGAAATGCGCGCAGAAATCGCGAAAGGACTTGGAATCAGTCGTGACCAAGTGAACATAAAAGCCTCGACATCCGAGGGGCTCGGTTTTGTCGGCAGAGGTGAGGGCATAGCCTGCCATGCGGTGGCGACAGTATATCCATCCACAAATCATGGAGGAATTCAAAAGTGAGAAAATACTTACCAACAATTACTCGTCTTCCAAAGGGAGAGATTTCTCACCGCCAATTATTTTTTCCCGAAAAGCTCCTTGCCAGCGCATTTGGGGTACGGCATGTCTACGCACCGGTAAAGAAGGTAGAATGCCAGATTGAAAGCCCTGGACCGAATTTCGAAAACATAATGCTGTGCGACCCACTCCCTATGGAAGATGGCACATATCGGGCTTATGGTACGGCTAATATTATAGGACAATCGGGGATGCGCATCGGCATCTGGGAATCGTCCAATGCCTTCCACTGGACGCCAAAACTCCTAGGCCAGGTAGAGATTGACGGACATGACACTAACCTTATCTCCTTCGAAGGCATCCACGACCAAACATTCCTCACGCACCCAAAAGTTCTACAGCTACCAGATGGGCGATGGCGTATGTACTTTTGGAAGCATCGAGAAGGGCATCTGCGCTACCTAATCGCTGAAAGTGAAGACGGCTTACGCTGGTGCGTGCCAAATGTTGAGAAGCCAGCCCTATACCATCCGCATGACGGCGGCCTATGGAAGCTAGCTGAAGGACTAAGCCCTGAAAAGATGATAGAAATTCCGCTCTCACAAAGCGAGGTTCTGGCGCGCAAACGCCTTTGGACAAACGACTCGACGCATGTTTATTTCAACGACCAGCTTGGCCGCTTTGAGTGTTATTCTGTCTGGCTTCATCCAGCAATACCAGACCGACGGGTAGACGTGGACAACGCGCCGGGAATCCACCGTCTTATCCACCGACGCCTAAGCGAAGATGGCATAAATTGGAGTAACCCTGAGCTCATTCTAATGCCCGACGACCGCGACCCATGGGATCTGCAATTCTATTTTTTAGCCGTCCAGTGGCATGAAGACATTATGATAGGCATGCTAGGTTATTATCGCGTTGAAGACGGGCAGCAAACGATGGACACTGACCTTTGTTTTTCGCACGACGGAAGCTATTGGGAGCGCCCCGTCCGCGGAGGTTGGATTCCTCGTTCGGAAGAAGGCTCAGGAGCAATGGATACAAAGGGCATTTATGCCGCAAACTCTTGGGTAGACCTGGGCAACCAATGGTTGGTGCTCTATTTTGGAACACCCGACCCGCACAATGCAAAGACTCACAGAGTTAAGACTATGGGGTCTTGCTTTGCAAAAAACCGTTTTGTTGGCTTAAGTGCTGGACGCACGCTAGGTGGGTTCATTACCGACCCATTTTTCCCTTCCCGCGAAGAAATAGGCGTTGATGCAAACATCCGGGGCTGGTTGAAAGCTGAATTATGCGACGCTTTTGGCAGAAAGCTTCCTGGCTTTCACCTAAATGACTCGATACCAGTCCAAGGAGACTGCGAAGAACACATTCTTAGGTGGAAAAATGCATCAATTGCCGTCCATCGCTACGAATGCGTCCGCCTTAGGTTCGAGTTTGTGGACGGCGAGATCTATGGTGTTAATTTCTGAGATTGGCGACCACTCATATTCAGCGGCAACTTAAATAAATCCGCAACCAAGGCTTTAACTATCTCCAGCAAAGCAAATAAGAGGCAATTGCGGATTTATTCTTCACACCAAATCTATTAGGCGGTCCAAACAACTTTATACGAGCAGCTAGTTTATTTCAACCTCTAACTTTGTTGACGCCGCATTACCAGCTTGGTCGATTGACTTAATCTCAACAGTGTGCTTTCCTTTGTCAAGAGGCTGTGTCACTACTACGAAAGTTTCGAATTGCGTATCGAATATGCCATCAGAAGCAGCCGCCGCTATCCAATCTCCAGAGTCAACCTTAAATTGGACACCAGCGATCCCCACTACGTCGTGGAACGTCACACCCTCTACCCTCACAGACCTGTCCGCCAAGATGGTGAGAGTCTTTTTAAACGCATAAACTTTCGGAGCTTTGTTCGTTACTACGAACGGCTCAGAAATCGCTTCGATAGTAAGAGGATCTATAGGATTACTTGTTCTGTCTGAAGCTACAATTTTGATTAGATATGTTCCATCAGAATATTTCGAAGTATCCCATGTAAAGCTTGTTTGCTTGGTTGAAGAAGTATCGGTCTTGACCTCTGCCTTGCTGTCCTCTTCTCTTGAATCTGCATTTTCTTTAACCTGCTTGCTTGCCTCGGCTATAATTGATGGCGCTTGTTCCATTATCTTGTCTTTTACATCTTGTGGGATTTCGGGATGCTTTTCAAGCTCGGCAGCCATCTCCGCAATCATTTTCTCAGGGTCATCGTTTTTTATGCTAATCGGCGCAGTTGCCTTTCGATTGAGCTCCTTTTTCTCGGACGACTGCTCTGTCGGCGAGTTGTTATTCGTTTCTAGTGCAGACTTAACTTTATCGCTCAACTTCTGCCAAGTCGCACCATTATCGGTAGAACAAAAAAGCTCATAAGTTAGAGTATCGTTATCTGGGTCAACACCCGTCCACTTGATTGTCTTTCTCTTTGACCATTTTTCTCCTCCCTTAGGCGAGACAAACGTAACCTTTGGGCTTTGATTCTTAGGGAGAAAAACGATTTCAACATCCCTCAGCTTGGGGCTAATTGAGGCATCTTCGGTAGCAAGCGTTGCTATATACTGAATATATCTTCCTGGTGGACTGGCAATCTTTGAACCAGATGATAGGTAGGGAGATGACCACTCACTCCATGTGGAATCAGGTTCGGCCACCCACCCTGTGCGTGTTCGTAGTGTAACAGATGAACCCTTGGGAATCTCCGCAGTCCAAGTAATCACACCCCATGAGGAAGCCTGCCCACAATCGTGCACTGGCGATTCATATGTACCTTCGGTTGTCTTGCCTACATCTGCCCGGTAAATCGACCCTATATTTCCAGTGCCTGCAAATAAAGTACCATTTGAGACCGCAAGAGATAGAAATTGCACATCATGCTCGTTGCTTAAGGTGCAGACTGTTTCATCCGGAAATATCTTGAAGACGTTAGACGCATTGAGCGCATAAACATTCCCAGAAGCTTCGGCAACAAGGCCATATATTCCCGTCCCTGCTTTGTCGTAAAGTACTTTTGAAGGTGCGTTTGGCTCTAGCTTGTAAATGACACCTTTCGGCGATGTTCCCGCAAAAACCACACCACTCTCATTAACGGTAAGCGCCGTCACAGATTCTTCGGCAGCATCATAAAATACACTAACCTTGCCGGCTGGCGTAATTTTGTAAATTATCCCATTGAGACCAGTGCCAACGTAAACATTGTCGTTTCTGTCTACAGCAAGCGAAAGAGCATGGAATTCTGAAGTATCGAGCAGGACTTCTACCTTTGAGTCAGGCGATATTCGGTAAACCTTGCATTTATCACCAGTCGCTACATAAATGTTGCCTTTGCCATCGAGTGAAAGAGCCGATATATATTTTTCGTCAGCGTCGAAAAGCACGGTAGCCTTGCCATCGGCGGCAATTTTCAGAACCTTCCCATTTGGGGAAGTTCCAGCATAGACATTCCCAGCGGAATCCAACGCCAAGCTGTGGATTGCCAACTCATCGGAGTCATAATAAACAGACGCCGTTCCATCTGCAGCTACTTTATATATGATGCCGTTGTTACCCGTACCTGCAAAAATGTTTCCATTGCCGTCCGGAAGAAGGGACCATACGAAAGTCTCACTTGACTCAAAAAACGGGTTAATGGAACTTGCCAATACTAGAAGGTCGCCAGAAGTTGCGGCAGTGTTTACAAAGGTGCCTAGCATAAAATCGCTACGCGTGGTTTGCTTCCAAACTGATGCCGCTCTGCCCACCGGCTTCTCTTCAGTAGATGTTGTAGAAGTAGTAGGAGAAGCAGTCCCCTTAGAAGATTCTAGCTTGCTCCCCCGCATCTCGGTTTGTTTATCTGTTTTCTGGGGCTCAGACTTGGTGGAAGGCTCAGTCGTCGAGGACAGAACCCTAGTTTGAATATCACCATACGACGGTATGCCAAATTCCGAATAATTTATCTCCGACGGTTTGCCTTCACTACGCCCCGGAGCCGAACCTTCATCCTGCCCTTCCTCGCCTGCTTGAGAGCTAGGTGGCTGTGCACTTTCAGGGCCCTTTAGCGCCGTGGACTTCTTCTCGCTCTTTTCCACCTTCTGTACGGAGATTGAAAGCATTTGCATACCCTGAATGATCCAATCGGTTGAAACAACGGTTTTGATTTCGTCGCGCTCTGTGGCGAGGGCACTGGATTTTGAAGATCTCATTGCATCGGCGATGGAGGGTGGAAGCCCAGAGAGCTTCTCTCCACCAATGCTTGGCACAAGCTTTGGAAGCGTGATCTTCGCCACCAATTCGTTGTTCTTTTCACGCTCCAGAAATTTCCTAACCATTTGCTGGAGGTTTTCAAATGCAGGCTTAGAAGGCGAAATAACCGACTGCCCACCAATAATCAAAGACCCCTGCCCGCCTTCCTCAGAGACAGCTATCGCCGTGCCAGCGCTGGCGCCGCCTCGGATTTGTATTTGGTAATTTCCCGACGGCATATTCTTCGGAAGCTCTAGCTTGATGGTTTTCGTCTGTTTTTCGCCTTTGAAAGGCTTAAGCACAACGCCAATCTCAACTGTATCGCCTGGCTTGTACTTGGCCTCCTTTAGGAATACGCGATCGATTTTAGCCGTGGGATGCTTCGGTGTTATGTCTGCCCATAATTCTACTT
Source organism: Armatimonadota bacterium (assembly GCA_023511795.1). Lineage (NCBI taxonomy): Bacteria > Bacillati > Armatimonadota > Armatimonadota bacterium. The sequence goes on from JAIMAU010000003.1 coordinate 75,548, forward strand.
TCTGAACTGCTACCGGATAGAAGGGGTTAAAGCGAAGCATGCTCAAAATTTGTATAAGTTCATTTACTGATTCCATGTCTATCGAGACGGGATCGAAAAAGACATTTTCCCGTGTGATTGTACCTAATTCTTCTGCGGTTACCTGAAGTTTCACATTTGCAGTAGCATCGCCTGGGCTGCCCCTTAATTCAAAAATTGCCTCTGCGGTTGCTGCCACAATGAAATTCATTGCAAGCAACGGATGATTGATTACTTCGACATGAAAATCCCTCTTTCGGTTGGTTGCCTTGTCAGTGACGTGAACAATTACTGGGATGGTTTCTGCTTTTCTACCAATCTCACCAGCAATAGCCCAGGGTCTATCCTGAAAAACGCATCCAATCGTCTTAACCGGAGCCGCAATCTTACTCGAGACCATAATACTTGGAAATATATCATACACATATGCGGTAGTGAGCGGAGCAGCCATTGGGCCAATGCCGTTCATCAAGCCATCTGAGAACATTGGATGTCCGAAGGCAACTATTTTATTTCCTCGGCGATAAGTCACCGTTCCAATCCCCGTGGCATCAAGATCACCAGTAACGAAAGAAACTCCGACAGCAGCACCTGGCTGGATGTCTATATTTAGATTTGCTTTGTCAACTGCTCTGCCTGGCCCGGCGATTGGAATCACATTGAATGGCTTGAGACTTTCGCTAAGCCAAGCCATAATTCTAGGCGACATGCTACTAACCAATATATGCGTGGCAAGCGGACGCATGTACAGAACGCCTGGCTCTGGTGCCAATTGCGTGCCAGCGTAGTCAATGCTTATTTTCGAATAGGACTTCCCATTTAGAGTAATTGGCCGCTGTAGACCTGTGGTACTAAATGGAAAGAATGTGGACGGCTTGCTTGGCAATTTGGGGTCCCACGCTTCTAGCATATACTGAATTGGCGTTACCATGGCAATGGGCTCTTTTCCAAAAGCCTCGCCGTAAGCCAACGCACCAGCAATTTTGCCGTTCAGATAAATGGGGCTTCCGCTCATTCCCTGGATTAAGTTCGCACCTCGAGCCGTAATCGGCCCGCCTGTCATCTTAACCAAAATTAGGTCGGTGCCGAAGTTCACCCTTTTCATTATGCCAAGAACTTCAACCTGAAAGGTCTCGATTTTAGTACCTCGGAAGACCGTCTTACCATAACCCTTCATACCCGGCTTAATTTCGTCGACGAGTATTATGTTTTTTGCATCAGCCGGGTCAATAGGAGATATTAAATTATTTGCCGCATTGGCATAAAAACCAACAAACAAAGCAAATAAAATGGGGAGAATCCAGAGCCCTTTGAGAGACATGCGCCGAATCCCTTTCATTAAAAGAAGCGGTAAATAGTGCGATAAATCTCGATTCCGGTTTTGTTACTAGTTTATATCACCTTCTAGGAATTAGAGTCAAGAGAAATCAAAGCCAACAACTTTTTGGGAAAGGCTTTGGACTTAAAAAACAAAAGGCAATTCTCCTCATAAAGGTTATCTTTACACATCAGACAAACCCAATAGGTTTACTTGACTTTTCTAAAGAAAACCTATAAGATGCTTTCAATGAAAGCCTTTTTTGTAAAAACTTGCAAGGAGAAATCATGCCTAAAACCTTTTCTTCCTTTGCACCGATTCTAGCAATTATACTTCTCCCATTATCGGCAATGGCAGCCTCTGCGCCGACAGTAGATGTCATTCGAGTCGAAGGACCCATAGGCCCTGCCATTGCTCAATATATTCACCGAGCAATCGAAATTGCCGAGCAGGATAACGCCCAAGCGCTTATCATCAAACTGGAAACCCCTGGTGGCCTAGATGATTCGATGCGCGCCATAGTCAAAGACTTTTTCAATAGCCGTGTACCAATAGTGGTATACGTTTGGCCTCAAGGTGCACGGGCGGCTTCGGCGGGTGCGATAATAACCCTCGCCTCGCATATTGCGGCCATGAGTCCTGGAACAGCCATTGGTGCGGCACATCCGGTTAACATCGGAGGTGAGCAAGTAGACAAAACCATGGCTACTAAAATTGAAAACGACGCTGCAGCCTACGCACGCTCCATTGCGAAACGACGTGGAAGGAATGTCGAATGGGCTGAGATGATTGTGCGCAAGAGCATCTCCTCAACCGAAGAGGAAGCTATAAAAAAGAATGTCATTGACATTATTGCCAAAGATATGCGCAACCTGCTCAATCAGCTTGATGGCAGAAAAGTCAAGACAGCTGATGGAATGCATACCATAAACACCAAAGGTGCAACTTTAAAGGAGATTGCGCCTTCAATTCGTGAAAAGTTTCTCCATATAATAAGCAACCCTAATGTCGCTTATATCCTCATGCTAATAGCAGTATATGGAATTATTTTCGAGTTGAACAATCCCGGCTCAATATTCCCTGGAGTAATCGGCGGCATCGCCCTTTTACTGGCTTTATACTCGTTTGCCATTCTGCCAATCAACCTAACAGGAGTTTTGCTAATCGCCTTCGGGGTAATCCTTTTTGTAACAGATCTCTTTGTTCCAGGACACGGAATACTCACAGTAGGAGGGATTATTGCGTTTATTATAGGATCTTTAATCCTTTTTGAAACCAGAACGCCCGCCATGCGAATCTCGATGACGCTTGTAATAACAATGACAATTCTGACTGCTGGATTCTTCTTGTTTGCAGTAGGTGCAGGCGCACGCGCTCAAAAACTCAAAGTAGTTACAGGTGCTGAAAACTTAGTTGGCCAGGTGGTGGAAGCCAGAACCGACCTTAATCCTAAGGGCAAAGTATTTATCGAAGGTGAATACTGGAATGCTATTGCTGAAGGCGAGCCAGTAAAAAAGGGGGAAAGGGTACGAATAATTGCAGTTGATAAATTAACGCTCAGGGTTAGAAAGGAGAACCAGCTATGACAGCAGATGTAACGATTACGGTAATAATTGTCGCACTTTTCTTTTTTGGTGCAATAGTAATGCCTTCTGCAGTAAGGGTCATCAAAGAATACGAACGAGGAGTTGTCCTCAGGTGGGGACGCTTCAGCCATGTAAAATTGCCTGGCTTACGATTTATTATTCCATTTGTAGACACTCTGTTTCGTATTGACCTGCGCATTGTGACGATGGACGTGCCCAAGCAGGAGATGATGACGAGGGATAATGTTCCAGTCACCGTTGATGCAGTTGTCTACTTTCGCGTTGTAAATGCTCAAGATGCCGTTTTGAAGATTGAAAATTTTGTAAAAGCGACGGCTCTAATTGCCCAAACAACCCTTCGAAGCACAGTCGGTCAAGCAATGCTCGACGAGCTCCTATCCGAACGCGAAAAGATAAACGAACACCTTCAAACAGTCATCGACGAACAAACCGAGCCATGGGGTGTCAAGGTTACGAGCGTCGAGATTAGAGATGTTATCCTACCCGACGGCATGAAGCGCGCGATGGCAAAGCAAGCGGAGACTGAACGCGAGCGCCGCGCAAAGATCATCAATGCAGAAGGCGAATTCCAAGCAGCTGAGAAATTGGCTCAAGCTGCGGCGATAATTAGCAAGGAGCCTGCAGCGATCCAGCTTAGGTTCCTTCAGACACTTACTGAGGTTGCGAGTGAACATAATAGCACAACCATTTTCCCAGTGCCAATAGATTTATTCGAGCCTTTTATTAAGAACTTAAAAGAAAAGAAATAGGAATCAAAGCTGAGGCATCCTGGGCCGAATCCTGTTAAATATGCTTGTTTTTACAAACCAGCATATTTAACCCCTGAAGGCTTCTAATCTGCCTGCCATAATCAGTATTAGCTCAGGCACGCGGCAAGCAGACCTCCGAGAAGGTCGTTGCAGAGGCGGACCTGATTATTCAAAAGGAGCGCTAGCAGACTACATCAGTTTCAGCCAGCGCTCCTTTTTGACATCCACTCCACCAAAGGCTTGACACCTCGTTCAATTTTCGCTATTCTCAGCGCATGAGCAACGAACTAAGAGAAGCAATCCAAGCTGGGAGGATCCTCCGCAATTCCTGGCCCCTTTGTTTAAGAGAACATGTTAATCTCTATATTGGCAGTGGCCGTGCTGGTGCATGCTTTGATGCATATGGCTTGATGAACAATGGATTTCGCGGGAAGCCATCCGAGACAATAAGCAACACGCGCCTAATGCATGCTGACCACTGGCATCGAGGCGCATGGGGGCTTGACTACTGGCTACCGGTCGCCCGCATTGCATGGGCAACTACACCACATGAACCGCCGTTGAAGTATCGGCAAGAACTCGACATTTATGAAGGCAGGCTTCGAACGCAAATATGCCGGCCAAGCCTGCGATATGACATCGCCTCCTATTTTCATCCCTACCGCCGAGATCTTCTCGCCATAGACTTGCGATTTGAATCTATTGGAAAGCAAATACCAGATATAATCGTATCGCCTGAGACGGACGTCCATACCCACTACAACCAACATCTGATTGGGAAAGCACAAGGCATAATCTTTGATTCGGAAGCAAAGAGGTGGATTTGCCGCATAAAAGTAGGCAACGCAGACAGCTTCTTATGCTTGCGGATTATTAGCACCCAAGGGGATTGCCATATCAAAGCCGGCACCGACGGCTTGAATATTAGATTTGAAGGGGAAAGTGGAAGTCACTTATTGTTAGTTGGCGTCGGCGGCGCTCACCGTAAGCAAGAAATTGAGCACGAACTTGATTCGATTCGCTCGCCTGAGCAATTCGCCGCAGAAGCAGCGCAAGCCTGGCATAGGCGATGGGGCGATGCATTTATAAACATTCCTGTGCCGCAGTACCAAGCACTTTGGGCAAGGTCCTTATTCTATGTGTTGTCAAGCTATGCGCCAGATGTTCGAGCCCCAGCACCCCCGAACGGATGGTCTGGTAACTGTTGGCCATTTGGATTCCCACAGGATCTCTCATTTATTCACCCTGCCCTCCTAAGACTAGGACATCTCGACATTGCCCGCTCGTGGGTTGAATTCTACCGCCAAAGGCTTCAGAACATGCAGGAGTATACTAGGAGGGTTTACGGCGCCGAGGGTGCAATGTGGGCATGGGAATTCCCAATCGGGCCTGATTCAAAACTCTTAAGCGACGGCTACCCAAACTATTGCCAATTTGAAATCCACAACGCCGCGTACCCAGCAAGAATGGCTCGTGAAGCTGCCATGCATATTCGAAATCAAGAGTGGACATTAGAGGTAGCCTGGCCTATTGTCAAAGAATCGGCGCGGTTCTTCGGCTCAATCCTAAAACCAGAAGATGATAGGACTTGGGGCATCCAAATCAAACCCTCGATGGGGCAGGATGAAATGGGCGGAATAAATGCTAAAAACTACCTTTGCGCTCTTTTTAGCGCTCATTATGCGCTCAAGATTGCACTAGAAATGGCTGAGGAACTTGACCAGCACGAACCCGAGTTTGACCGCTGGAAACAGATTCTCACCGATGGACTTGCTTTCAAGCGCCTATATGATGAAACATCTGGGGTATGTGCTACTTGCGAAGGACAATCAGGAAGCGAGCAAATAGGCAAAGAAAAACATCCTGTCCAGCTCAACCCACTAATTTTCCTACCAATGCGACAGGTGGATGACCATGTGCTTCGTGCCTACGAACGACGTTACGATATCTGTGCCGGAGTTAGAGAGAACATATATTACGGGTGGACACTTGCCGCATATCTCCTCGCCGCGTCACACATGAAGGATGCCGATGGTTTGCTCCACGAGCTTGGCCAATTCCTACGGGGAAAATATGTTGACCCAGATTGGATTCAGATATACGAAACCTCAGGAGCAGTCGGAAGTCCTTTCTACGTCACCAGCCACGGCCTTTACCTCCAAGCACTTAACGATGCCCTGGTTTCCGACTACTGGGGGGAGACCCAGATTGGAGCATCATGCCCCAAGGACTGGATTGATGTATCCTTCCACCGTCTTCGCACGGCAGATGGGTGCATTCATTCCGGCCAGAAAGTGGGTGAGGACTGGAAAGTGTCCACAGAGGAACGCCCAGTATGAAAAATTCCAAAATTTCGCTCTGCTTTGTTCTAATTTTGATAAGCTCGACATGTTGCGCAGGAGGCAAAGAATTGAACCTATCTTTCTGCTCAAGCATTAAAAATGACTTATATTCGGCCCTAAAAAGCTGTGGATATAAATGCCCCAGATCCGATACGGCCATAGACGCTGTCAAGCATGCCAAGCCAGGGTCGGGAGTCCTCGTACTCGCTGATGGTTACCCAAGCGTACGAATCCACATCGACCCTGCAGTTTTTGACATTGCCGCCAATAAAAGGCTTAAGCTTTATATTGAATATCCAGAAGCTATACCGAATATAGAGCTAGCCGAGCCAAGAAAGGTGTGTTGGGAACGCATAGTCGTAGCATCAAGCACATTCGGTGAACACTTACCAATGCTTCAAATCCTTACTGCTCACGAATGCGTCTTTATACCATGCAAAGCAGAAAAGCCACTTCTTGTATTTGCCCGGGTGGCAGGATTTGACAAAGCAGTCTTCGGCCTTCCACAAGAAACACATCCCGCCCTTTTTGAAAAAGAAAACCTTCTAATTGCAACGACCAAATTGAGCAGTTTCATCACCAGCAGGTATGCTCCAACTAAAGCTTGGCAGGCTGTCTGGGAACATATACTTTCCGTCCTCGACCCTGAGAACCGCCCAAGCATCGAGTGGACGCCCATTGTCAGACCAATGTTTGGGCCAAGTCAACCGCTACCAAAGGACTTCGAAGCACGGGCCTTCAAAAAGGCAGTAGAATACTATCATCATTCCCGCCTTCTTATACACTCATCTGAAGAAGAAGAAATACACCGGCTGCTGAAAGCGGGACTTGAAACCAGGCCTGTTCCCAGACCCGATTCTGCTTCCGGCGATGGCTCGCACGGCATTCTAGAAGGCTATGCTTCCCAAATTAGATATGATGGAAGCCAAGACCAAAGAATACCTATTCGCTCAGACTGCAACGCAGAGGTGGCAATGGTGCTTGCGCTCAGCTGGGCGGTAAATGGGGATGCGAAAAGCCGAAATGTTGCGCAGAACTTGCTAGACTATGTTTACTTCACATCGGGCATGCACAGCCGAGAAAGAGGTAATCCCGAGCACCCAGCCTTCGGACTCATCAGTTGGGGGAACATCGCTCCAGCGTGGGAGATTGCCAACTACAGCGATGACAACGCACGTGTTGCACTAAGCACTATGGTCGCCGCCGCATGCCTAAATACAGATAGATGGGATGAGAACCTCCTACGCATCCTTCTCGCAAACTTGCGTACTACCGGCACACTCGGCTTTCGAGGTGACCGTATTGACATGCCAAATATTGAAGCACAAGGATGGAAAGCATATAATGACTCGCCGACAATCAACTATTCACCTCATCATGAGTCATACCTTTGGGCGTGCAACCTTTGGGCATACAAGCAGACCGGCTATAAGCCATTCATCGAACGAACAAAAACGGCAATCCGCATGACAATGGAGGCATATCCCAATGGTTGGCGATGGAAAGACAGCATTGAGCGCTCGAGAATGCTTCTCTGCCTTGCCTGGCTAGTTCGACTAGAGGATACTCCCTTACACCGACAGTGGCTGTATCAAATTGCAGACGACCTGATTGCTAGGCAGGACAAGTCGGGAGCAATTCAAGAACTCTTTGGCAGTGGGCCAACCGGTTTCAACATACCTCAATCAAACGAAGCATATGGAACTACCGAGACCCCACTAATACAAGAGAACGGCGATCCAGCAAGCGACCAGCTTTACACAACCGGCTTTGCGCTTCTTGGATTCCATGAAGCATATGCCGCTACTGGAGACAAACGGTTAAAACAAGCCGAGGATAAGTTGGCAGAATTCCTCTGCCGCATCCAAGTTAAAGCACCGAAAATTCCCTATTTAGATGGGACTTGGTTCAGAGCCTTCGACTACCGCAAATGGGACTATTGGTCGGCTTCGGGCGACATTGGCTGGGGAGCATGGTGCGTTGAAAGCGGCTGGGGGCCAGCTTGGATAACCACAGTCCTCGGCCTTAGACTGAAAGGCACTTCAATTTGGGATCTCACTTCTGGCAGCCGGATAATTGAGAAATTCCACACAGTCCAACAGCAAATGTCAGCAAACAAAGGTGGACCTTGGGCAAAAATTGGCAATTGATATCAAAAACAAACCTTTGCCAGCTTTGAAATGTGGGGCATCTCAGAACAATTTTCGTTGATAACTGCGTTTGCCTGGCCGCCAGGTTAGGCTTACGGTATCGCGAAGGGCTACCTCAAGTACAGCATTCCTAAGGCCGGCTTTAGAAAGCTGGCGCTGAACATATTTGCGAGCCAAGCGAGGAGAGTTGTTCGTTTCACTAAGATGCGCAAGCCAATAACATGTAGGGCGGCCGCTCGATGCATGCTCTAATATCAAATTCGCCGCCGCTTCATTTGAAAGGTGGCCGCGATTGCTCAATATTCGAGATTTTAGGAACCACGGGTATGGACCGCTAATTAACTTTTCAACATCGTGATTTGACTCAACAATCGCTAAGTTTGCACCTTCAACCTTCTCAAGGATATCTTTTCTGGCCACCCCTGTATCTGTTACCAACGATACTTTCCAGAACTTGTAATAAACGTTATATCCCACTGGCTCGACCGCATCATGGGAGACTGGGAATGACTCGACAAGAATATCCTTCAATGCTAAAGACGACCCGGTCTCTATAACCAACCAATTTGAGGGAATTTGCCCGAAAGCAATTTCTGAAAGGGTTGCAAAGTTCGCAACAACTGGGATATTGTAAAAACGAGATAATACATAGGCGCTTTTAGAATGGTCGCCATGTTCGTGGGTAAGGAAGATAGCATCTAGGTCGGCCAGCGATACGTAAAATTTCGACAGCCTCTTTTTGAGCTGCCGCACAGACAAACCCGCATCAAGTAGAATTTTCGTACCCCCGGCCTGGACCAGCATGGAGTTTCCCGAACTCCCGCTGCCCAGCGAATGAACAGAGAAATCCAATTTATTTTAGCCCCGTCTACCGCGGTCTCAATTTTCGAATAAATTATAACATATAACGATTGGGATTACAAGCCGCCGGGGGACCGTTAACCAAATCAAGTCAACGTCTTGCACGCCATAGCGCTTATCTGGTAATATAGAACTACGAAATCTCTATTCAAGGAGCAACGCATGGCACGAGTATACAACTTCAATGCCGGACCCGCCGCCCTCCCTCTCCCTGTTCTTGAGAAGGCACAGGCGGAAATGCTCGATTGTGGAGGCGAGGGCATGTCTGTCATGGAAATGTCCCATCGCTCGAAGTTCTACTCCGCGCTAAACGACGCGGCAGAGGAAAACGTCCGAAAGCTTATGGGAATCTCGGACGACTATGCCGTCCTTTTCCTTCAAGGAGGAGCAAGCCTTCAGTTCGCTATGATTCCAATGAATCTGCGCAGAAAAGGAAAGACGGCTGACTATATCCACACAGGAAGTTGGTCATCAAAAGCAATCAAAGAAGCCAAGGTTACTGGAAGTGTTAATATCGCTTGGGACGGCAAGGACGAAAACTACATGCGCATTCCGAAAGAGAGCGAGCTCAACTTGAGTCCTGATGCCGAATATGTACACATATGCTCAAATGAGACGATAGGAGGCATCCGCTATCCTACATTCCCAAAAACTACAGCCCCATTGGTCGCCGATATGTCGAGTGAGATAATGTCCAGAGTGATAGACGTAAATCAGTTTGGATTGATTTACGCTGGGGCGCAAAAAAACCTAGGGCCATCAGGATTAGCTCTCGTTATCATCCGAAAAGACCTGATGGATCGCTGTCCAGAAGATGTTCCAATATTCCTACGATACAAGACGCACGCAGAGGAAAAGAGCCTTTACAACACGCCAAATACATGGGCGGTCTACATTCTAAAACTCGTGACCGATTGGGTAACCTCTCTCGGTGGCATAGAAGCAATACAGAAAATAAACGAAGCAAAAGCAAAGGCAATCTATGATGTGCTAGACTCAAGCGACTTTTGGATTACCCCTGCTGACAAGGAAAGCCGCTCAATTATGAACGTAGTTTGGCGCCTGCCAAGCGAGGAACTCGAAGAAGCCTTTGTCAACGAAGCTAAAAAAGAAGGATTAGTAGGTCTAAAAGGTCACCGATCTGTTGGCGGGCTCCGTGCAAGCATTTATAATGCCGTAGGTCAGGATGCTGTAGACGCCCTCGTCTCATTCATGAAAGAGTTCGAGCGCAAGAACGGATAAACTGACAAATGAAAAATTGTTGATGAAAGGCCGGGGCATGCCCTGGCCTTTTGTTTTTATGGAATTCACAACATTTAGATAAGCAGGATTCCAAACTCCGTATTGCTAAATCAATAGCAACATTGATTTTCTTTTAACCTTAAGCTACCAAACTTATCAAATGGCGAGAACAAAACCTATTTCTTGTTCTTTGATGCTAAGCTCCAACTGCTATATAGTCTTCCAAGGGAGAAAAGAATCAGCAATGATAAAGATAACTTACATACTTATCGCATTGACAACGGCATCATTAGCCGCCTCTGAGTCTACAGCAAACAAGCAAAAGATGAATCTGCCTATCATTACTGGCAATTTCAGCGTATTATGGATCCAACATTCACCGGTTGGAGCATTTCCGGATCCTGCGTTTAACGGCGAACCTGTGCCGCCGGCGGAAAACTGGTCAGCATACGCCAAGACTGGCATAAAGGCATACGAAGACTATGTGGCATGGGGTGCGGTTGAACGCGAACCTGGCAAATGGGATTGGAGCAGACAGATAGAAGTTGCCAAGAAGCAAAATGCAGGAGGTTTGGAATATGATCCATATCTTTGGCTCCAAAATCCGCCTGCCTGGATGCGCGAGGGGAAGTTGCCAAACGAACCTGATGCTCCTAGTCATTTCACAATGATGAAATGCCTTGAGCATGACGAGGAAACGTATACATTTTCAATATGGGATCCTGCAACCCTTAAATGGTTCGACCGATTCTACAAGGAAATGTCAAAGGCGCTTGGCGGGAAAATCGGGAGAACCTACGTTGGGCTTGTCGGCCCTTATGGGGAAGGGAATTACCCGCTTCCAATTCCCGATTGGGTGAAAATTGGCCATTGCCACGAAGGCTATTGGTGTGGCGATAAATACGCCCGCAAAGCTTTCTGCGAAGATTTTCAAAAGCACTACCGCAGTCTAGAGTCATTGAACAAAGCTTGGGGGACCAATTTCCGTAAATGGGAAGACCTAGAGTTTCCACCCGAGATAAAAGCAGGAAGGGTGCTGAAAGCTGAAGAACGCAACGATCCAAAGTCACGACGGCGCTGGGTGGATTTCATCAAGTGGTATCACCAATCGATCATTGACTTCTCGGTTGAAGTAGCAAAAATTGCCTGCAGATATTTCCCTCCTCAGAAGCTAAAGATGAAGCCAGGCGGCTCTGCAGGTGGTGTAAACCCAATCGCCTGGGGAACATACTGTCCAGGGTATGCAAAAGCTATCGGAGAGCTGAAGGTGAGAAGCTCAAATGGCAAGATTAGACTCCAACCAGCCGACTGCCACGGAAAGCCATTTGGCGACAGATGGTATGGAACTGCCTATCGGTTCTATGGCATTCCACTCACCACTGAGCCTGCTGGAGGTCTCGATAGGAGAACCTTCCTTCGCCGGGTCTTCATGGACGCTAGCAATGGCGCAACCGAAATGTTCAGCTATGAATGGGACAAGCACAAACTAGATGGCTTGAGGTGGATACACCTCTATCGTGGCATACCCTCGATTACCGACGTTGCCGTTTATTGCCCAACAACATGGTACCGAATGAATGGCGACCTGTGGCCCGCAATTCACACTGCTGACTCTCTACGCGACATCACGGACTTTGAGGTGGCAGACGAACTTCTAATTGAAGATGGCTATCTTGAAAATAGCAAAATTCGTGTGCTCATATGGCTACAAGGCTCGGTTGTGGAGCGCACAGTTATGCAGAAAATTGTAAAATGGATTAAAAGCGGCGGCATACTCGTCGCTGGAATGCCAAAACCCCCAACAGATGTTGAAGGCCGAGATGACTTAGGAATAATTTTATCTGCCGGAAACCGCTCATCATCGACGACTGCAGAAACCACCATATTCTCGCTAGGCAAAGGCTTGATAATTAGATATTCAAAGGAACCAAAGCCAAAAGATCAAACCTTTAGGGAGTTGGTTTATAAGGCAGTTTACCATCCCGAACAGTTCAAACCAGGCCTAAAAGGCGCTCCAGAAATTGATGGCAAGTCTGACGGTGTCTGGACCGCAGTCTTCCCTGATATGCTTCTTCTATATAACAACAACGACAAACCTGTGGATGTTGAGCACCATTGGTGCGGGCAGATAATCAAATGCCGCATTATTGAAGGTGAGTTAATCAAAATCCCTGCTAGGAAATAGTAAAATATCTCGCATCCCAAGGTAGAAACAGCCTTGGTATTCCAGCCACCTGATGCACTGTTGAATTTGGTTTGGGGGTGTTTATTGGTACAAAGAATGAGGATTGTGATTTCAGGATTATTCGAGGACACCAAAGCTAATTCCTTGGCGCTTAGAAGAAAAGCGCAAAGAGGAAAGAGAACCTAGGTTGTCTCTTTCCTCCGCTGTTTCATTTTGTCCGGCAGTTAGCTCAGGCTGAATTAATTATTAATCACCGCTTGCTGCTGCTGCGATTAAGCCCTTAGAAATTTCCTCGCGCTGTATTTGATTGGTCCCCTCGTATATCTGGGTTATTTTTGCGTCGCGCATGTATTTTTCAATTGGATATTCCTTCATATACCCATATCCGCCGAAAATTTGGAGGGCATTAGTTGTGACCTCCATCGCCACGTCAGATGCAAAGCACTTAGCCATGGCAGAATACATTGCAGCTTTCTTGGGCTTCGCTTGGTCAATCCACCTGGCGGTCGCATAGATAAGTGCCCTTGCTGCTTCAATCTTCATTGCCATATCCGCCATCATCCACCGCAACCCTTGGAAAGCACAAATCGGTTGGCCAAACTGATGTCGCTCACGAGAGTATTTCACTGCTAGGTCCAGCGCCCCCTGAGCAATTCCAAGCGCTTGGGCGGCGACGCCGGGGCGTGATACGTCGAATGTCTTCATTGCGATGAAGAAACCCATGCCTTCCTTACCAAGAAGATTCTCCTTCGGCACCCGGCAGTCTTGAAAAATCAACTCGCGGGTAGCGGATGCCCGTATGCCCATCTTGTTCTCTTTCTTTCCGAAGGAAAAGCCCGGCGTGCCTTTTTCTACGATGATTGCGGAAATTCCACGTGGGCCTCTGGTGGGATCGGTAACGCAAAAAACGGTGTATATTTCGGCTTCACCACCATTGGTAATCCACTGCTTTGTGCCATTGAGGATGTAATGGTCACCATCAAGAACTGCCTTTGTCGCAACAGCACTTGCATCCGAACCTGCATTTGCCTCAGTTAGTGCAAAAGCAGCCAGCGTACCCGAAGCAATCCTAGGGAGATACTTCGCCTTCTGCTCCTCGTTTCCGGCAATAAGTATAGGCATAGTTCCTAGACCAGTTGCCGCAAACCCTAGGGATATGCCGCCGCAAGCTTTGGAAAGCTCCTCGGTTACTATGCACATGTTTGTGATAGGCATGCCTAGGTCCATGCCCTCGTATTCCTCGGGAATAAAAACGCGGAAAAGGTCCGCATCGGCGATTGCCTTGGTTATTTCCCAAGGGAACTCCCCAGTCTCATCAAATTCGGCGGCAACGGGACGTATGCGCTTCTCTGCAATTTCACGCGCAACTTCGCGCATCATTTGCTGTTCTTCCGTGAAGAAGTAATCCATATTCGATACCTCATTCCTCGTCCTTAAAACTTGAAGGGCATGGATTCAGAAATTCATAATCTGAAAATTTTGCCCTGAAAATATATCATTTAAAGGTGTTGTTCAGCGCCATAATCAGGCTCTACAACCAAGGGGATTTTCACCGAATTCCAATGGTGTTCCTTCTTTAAAACGGACTTGAAGCTTTGTAATAGAATAATTTTTATGGAAAATGCTTATTATCCGAACATCTGTAGAAAATTAGGCTAGTTTCTTAGAGGCTTTTAATTTCTAAAACTAACTTTTAGGATTTGATTTCTTCCTCAGCAACAATCTCCTCGAATTGCATATCATAAAGGCGTTTGTAGAGACCACCTAATGAGAGGAGTTCTTCATGCGTGCCGACTTCCTGCACACGGCCATCCTCAATCACCATGATCATATCGGCCTCGATGATGGTTGATAGCCTGTGCGCAATAACAAAAGAAGTTCTGCCTTTCAACAGCTGTCTCAGCGCTTGCTGGATAAGCATCTCGGTTTGGGTATCGACGCTAGAGGTGGCCTCATCAAGTATTAAAATCCTAGGGTCGGCAAGGAGCGCACGTGCAAATGAAATAAGCTGCTTTTGTCCAGCCGAAAGCTTTGAGCCGCCCTCACGAACATCGGTATCGTAACCCCTCGGCATCTCAATAATGAAATCATGCGCACCAACAGTTTTTGCCGCTGCCTCGACTTCTTGATCGGTCGCGTCCAAACGACCATAGCGTATATTCTCTTTAATGCTTCCAGGAAAGAGAAATGGATCTTGGAGGACCACACCCATTTGTTTCCGCAACGAACGCATTGAAACAGTGCGTATATCAATGCCATCTATCAAAATTGCCCCATCTGTTACATCATACTGCCTGCTCAAGAGATTGATTATCGTTGTCTTTCCAGCACCAGTTGGACCTACAAAGGCTACCGTCTGCCCAGCTTTGACATGGAAACTCACATCTTTAAGAACTAGCGTCTTGTCGTATGCAAAGTTTACATGTCGGAACTCAACATCCCCGCGAATCGGCGGCATCTCAATGCAGTTTGGTTTGTCACAAACATCTGGTTGAGTTTCCAATATTTCAAATATTCGCTCAGCACCAGCCATTGCCGACTGCATAGTGTGATAGAGGTTGCTTAGGTCTCGAATAGGTTGAAAGAACTGATTCATATATTGCACGAACTCCACCAATATACCTATGGTGAGTACCCCTGCTGCAACCCTAAGTCCGCCATACCAATAAACCATACAGACTGCTACCATACTGAGCACAGATATTATAGGCACAAAGGTTGCGTGCACACGAGCTGCGTTCATAAACGCTCGCCGATTCTCCAGATTCACCTGCTTGAAACGGCGCAAGTTTTCTTTCTCTCGCGAAAACGATTTGACCACGCGAACGCCCGATACATTTTCAGCAACAGTAGCCGTAACGGTTGCAACCTTCTGGCGAACATCCCTATAAGCAATTCTAGCTTTTGTGCGAAATACCGAGGTTACTATCCACATAAATGGCACAAGGCTGAACGTCATCAATGAAAGTTGAAGATTTTCCCGCACCAGGATTACTATAATTCCTATAAGCATTCCAACGTCCGCAATTATGGATAAAGTTCCCGAAGTTAACAACTCATTTACTGCTTCCACATCGCTTGTGAGCCTAGCAATCAATCTACCAACCTCGCGCCGGTCGAAGAAGCTTAAGGACATGTTCTGAATATGAGAAAAGAGACGATGTCGGATATCATGAAGGACGCTTTGGCCAAGCCGCGATACAGATAACGTCTGCCAATAACTTGCCAACCACCTGGCAAGATATGTAACAACGTAAAGAATTGCAACAATTTCAAGCACACGCAAATTCTTCGCGGATATGCCTTCGTCTATTGCCGCTTTCCATAATTTAGGTATTATTAGTCCCAAGCCAGAGGTCATCAGAACTGTCAATGTTGCAATTACAAGTTGACTCTTGTATGGCCTCAGAAATACAAGCATTTTCCTTGTCAACTTGGGATCGAAAGCTTTTCCCAATACTTCATCGTCGTAGTATGGCTTAGGCATACTGTTCCTCCTGGGCGCGGAATTGGAGGTTGTAAATCTCAGCGTAAAGGCCGCCTTTAGCTAGAAGCTCCTCGTGAGTGCCTACCTCGACGATTCTGCCTTTATCAAGCACAACAATTTTATCTGCTCTCTTGACCGTAGATATGCGCTGGGCAATGACAAAGGTAGTGCGTGATTCAGTCAGCGATACAAGCGCCTTTTGAATGAGCATTTCCGTCTCGGTATCCACACTTGAAGTTGAGTCATCTAAGATAAGTATGGGCGGATTCATAAGAAGTGCACGAGCGATTGCTACCCTCTGCTTCTGACCGCCCGAAAGGTTTACCCCACGCTCGCCTATTTGTGTATCATAGCCATCAGGCAAAGAATCTATGAAATCATGGATGTTCGCGGCCTTAGCCGCCTCAATCACTTCCTCCAGCGAAGCATCGGGTTTCCCATAAGCGATGTTTTCCCGTGCAGAATCGCCGAAAAGGAACGTTTCCTGAGCAACAATTCCAATATTTCGCCTGAGCGATTCCAGCTTGTATTCTCGAATATCTACCCCATCTATAAGAATTGCACCCTCTGTCACGTCATAAAACCTTGGCAAAAGATTAATGATTGTACTCTTCCCCGAGCCTGTTGGTCCAACAAGGGCAACCATTTCTCCTGGCTTCACTTCTAAATTGATGTTGCTCAGCACGCGGCTACCATCGCTGTAGCTAAAAGAGACATTTCTGAATTCGACATGCCCACGACAGTTTTTGAGCTCCTTCGTTCCATCTTTTAAATGGGTTTCCGGATGTGTATCCAGTATCTCAAAAATCCTATCCGCAGCGGCGACAGCATTTTGCGCCATATTCACAATCCATCCAGTCATGCGCACAGACGAAATTAGGCGCACAAGGTATGCGTTAAACGCCACAAGTTCACCAAGCTTCAACGTCCCACTAATTACTTGGGAGCCACCATACAAAAGAACCAAGGTTGTCCCCATTGCAGCAAGGAAATCCATCATCGGCATATAAACTGCAGACACCTGGGCAGCCTCCAAGTTCCGCTCAAGTAATGCATAAGATTGTTTGTCGAACTTGGCGATTTCATGGTCTTCGCGAGCAAATGTCTTTACAACGCGGATACCAAGCAAATTCTGCTGAATTGCTGTGGTCATGTCGCCTCTTTGGTTTTGTATTGCGGTGAAAAGAGGACGGATACGTCCACCATATCTAAAAACGGCTGAGATTAAGAACGGCGTTGTGGAAAGGGCAATCAGGGCAAGCTTCCAGTTCATATAAATACACATAAAAAGCACCCCGATGAAAACCAACCCATCGCTAAGCAAGTGCATTAAGCCGTGGCCGAGAAATCGCCTAAGCATGTCCACATCTGAAGTTGCCCTGGAAATCAGCTGGCCAGTTTCAGCTTCATCATGATAGCTAAATGACAGCCGCTGGATGTGGTCAAATAAGCGGTTGCGAATATCATATATAGTTCGATGCGCAATGTACTCTGTAAGATATTGCTGGCCAAACCAGAAAAACCCACGGATAATCGCAATCCCTACTATTCCAAGGGATAGATATGGTATCAAGTAATACTTACCACTCTTTAAGCCTTCGTCGATTATCAATCTAATAAATTGCGGGTTTAGCAGGTCGAAGCCAGTCACAGCAAATAGGCAAATTGTTGCCAGAAGTATCCAATGCCAATATTTGATAGCAAAGGCAATCAGTCTTCTGACCGTTTGCATGATTCTTATCTCCCATCGGCGGCCAGAATTTCCCTAATATAGCCGCACGCCTAATAACTTGTTCAGCATAAATGCTCGTTCATCCTCCCATTATGTATCCGAGGTTGACATTCACTCTCTGGTGTGATACCATTTCGCCGGCTTTTTTCATTACTTACTAACTTTTGAGGATTTGCAAAAATTGATTTCCAAACTTCCAATAGACGAGCAAATGGAGATCATTCGGCGCGGGACGCTCGAAATTGTTCCCGAGGACGAACTTCGCGCAAAGCTTGAGAAAGCCCAAAAGACAGGCAAACCCCTCAAGCTCAAGCTCGGCCTCGACCCAACAGCGCCAGATATTCACCTTGGACACACAGTTGTTCTGCGCAAGATGCGGCAATTCCAAGAGCTGGGCCATGAAGTGGTGATAATCATTGGCGACTTCACTGCAAGCATTGGCGACCCATCTGGCCGCTCGGCAACCCGCCCAATGCTTACTCCCGAAGAGATTGCCGCCAATGCGAAGACCTATGAGGACCAGTACTGCCTAGTACTTGACCGAGAGAAGACAAAAGTTCGATTTAACAGCGAATGGCTCAGTCCTCTTACTTTTGCGGATGTAATCTATATTACATCCAAAATTACAGTAGCACGTATTTTAGAAAGGGATGACTTCCAATCGCGATTGGCTGCCGGAGAGCCAATAGGCATGCATGAGATATTGTATCCGGTATGCCAAGCATATGATTCGGTAGCTTTGGAATCGGATGTCGAACTTGGCGGTCTAGACCAAAAGTTTAATATACTAACAGCTCGCGATTTCCAACGCCAATTTGGACAGGAACCCGAAGTCGCTATATTTATGCCCATTCTGGTAGGTTTGGACGGCGTCCAGAAAATGAGCAAGTCACTTGGCAATTATATTGGAGTCTCCGAACCGCCAAATGACATGTTCGGAAAGATAATGTCAATTCCTGATAATTTAATGATTCAATATTTTGAACTATTGACAGACGTGCAAATGTCGGAAATAAAAGAAATCGAAGCCGGCCTTGCAAGCGGAAAGCTTCACCCGATGGAAGTCAAGAAGCGATTAGCACGCGAGATAGTGACAATTTATCATGGAGCAGAAGCAGCGGCGGCGGCTCAAGCAGAGTTTGAGCGCGTATTTAGCGAGCGCGAGCTCCCATCTGAGATCGAACCAATTAACGTACCGGCGTCGATATTAAAAGACGGAAAAATTTGGATACCGAGGCTTATTGTACAGGCAGGATTCGCGCCTTCAAACAGCGAAGCAAGACGGCTCATTCAGCAGGGGGCTGTCACCCTTGATGGCAAGCGCGTTGATGATCCAAACGCCGAAATATCTATCCAAACAGGCCAAGTGCTCCGCGTCGGGAAGTTAAGATTTGGAAGAATTGTAATAGTGTAGGGTAATTTCCCTCTTCCCGTAGTAAGATTGCGAGGTTAAACCTCTGTTAACAATCTTCAAATAAAATATCAATTGAAGAGGAAAAGGGAAGCAATATTGACTGTTGCAAATATATTGGAATATAATGTTGGCATTTGCTAGACATCGCCCGCCAAGCAAATTCTTAAAATGGCAAATACTAAATGAATAGCTCCCTCCACGATGGAGGTAAACGTGTTGACATTGACAGAGATAATAAAATGGGTTTTCAAGCTACTACACATTCCGCTGGACTATGTTCAGCCGGCGGTTATGTTTGTAAGCGCCATAATCGTGCTTTTCTTCATACTATTTATAGTCCTGTACTTGGTTTATGGCCTTAGGAAAATCATGGGGTGGATTCAGGCAAGGATTGGGCCAAACCGTGTTGGACCCGAAGGATTAGCACAGACAATAGCAGATGCGATAAAACTCCTAACCAAGGAAGACACCATCCCAGCATGCGCCGACAAATGGCCCTTTATCATCGCGCCCATTATAGTCTTTGTCCCTGCGTACCTTGTTTACCTGGTAATCCCGTTTGGCGACAACGGGTGGGTTCTTCAAGACCTGAACATTGGAGTGCTTTACTTGGTCGCAGTGATGTCCATACCAATCGTCGGCATTATTACAGCAGGCTGGGCGTCAAATAACAAGTGGTCGCTTTTGGGCGCGTTCCGAGCGGCGGCTCAAATTATAAGCTACGAGATACCATTAGTTCTTGCAATGATTCCGCCGGTAATGTTGGCTGGTACATTAAGCACGCAAGGCATTGTCATAGCCCAATCTGGCACATGGTTTGGCATCATACCCAAATGGTTCATCGCAAGTCAAATTTTAGGGTTTCTAATTTACCTAGCCGCCGCACTTGCGGAAACCAATCTAACACCATTCGACATCATGGAGGCAGAATCAGAGCTTGTTGCAGGCTATAACACTGAATATAGCGGAATGAAATTCGCACTATTCTTCCTAGCAGAGTTCGCTGGAATGTTCTCAATATCAGCAATTGCGACTACGCTTTTCCTAGGCGGATGGCTACCAATTCACCCAGCACTGTCGTTTATCCCATCCGTGGTGTGGTTCTTTGTGAAATCGCTATCGTTGGTTTTCGTGCTCATGTGGATAAGGTCTACTCTCCCAAGAGTAAGGGTGGACCAACTCATGAGCTTTGGTTGGAAGGTGCTCATTCCACTTGCTCTACTTAATATTGCTTGGACTGGCGTGCTGATACTTGCTTAATACAAAAGACCTAAAGCGTTGTTGCGCAATAAAATTAATATGCAAAGTCTTAAAATTATAAACTCACACTTGAAAGAAGCCTGGTATACGCTCTACAGTATCGCAAAGGGTCACATTGTTACCATCAGGAACCTCTTCCGCAAAAAAGTAACAGTTCAGTATCCTGAGCAAAGATTAGAGTTGCCCGAAGGATACAGAGGCGCCCCATGTCTGCCAGTAGATCCTGAAACTGGAATTGACCGCTGTATTGGCTGTGGAGCATGCGCGCGAATTTGTCCCACACAAACAATCACCGTGGAGTCCCATATGGGTGAAGACAAGAAGCGCATAGTCGACAAATTCGTTATCAACATCGGCCTTTGTATGTTCTGCGGCTTATGTGAGGAAGTATGTCCAGTAAGCGCAATCAAAATGAGCCGTGAGTATGAGCTAGCAGATTTCTCTCGCGATTCATTAATTTACGACCGCAAAAGATTGAATGAGATTGGTGGGGTCCAAGAAACGAAAGACGAACCACAAAAGAAAGAGAAGGTATCGACCTTGGCAAAGGAGGGCGAATAGGTGACAATATCATTACCTGAATTGCCAACTTTATCGCAACTAGCCTTTTTGATTATTGCCGCAACCGTAGTCTTTTCAGCCATGCTTGTCGTCACACTACGCAACATATTCCACTCACTTCTCTTTCTGGTGGTTACGTTTCTTGGAGTTGCTGGAGTATTTCTCCTGCTTGCTGCCGATTTTCTCGCGGCTGTGCAGGTGTTAATTTACATAGGAGCAATTATTGTTCTAATGATGTTCGCACTGATGCTAACGCACCGCGTAATGTCTGCTGATGTAACTCAGACATCAGGACAATGGGTGCTAGCGATACCGGTCAGCGTGGGGCTACTTACTTTCATGTTCCAAGTATTCGTGAAGCACCCGTGGGGTATGAAAGCAGCCTACACAAAACCAACAGCCGCCGTGATTGGCACGCAGTTGCTAACGAAATACGTTCTCCCGTTCGAATTGGCATCAGTTATACTGCTGGTTGCCATGGTTGGAGCAATAGTCCTTGCCAAGGAGGAGAAAGATGATCCCGCTTGAATGGTATCTTGCACTCTCCGCAATTCTCTTTTGCATAGGAGTTTTCGGCGTAATGAGTCGGAGAAATGCAATCGGTATCCTAATGGGAATTGAGTTGATGCTAAATGCGGCGAATATCAACCTTGTCGCATTTGGCAGCTTTCACAAGCCAGCAGTATTGACCGGTCACATATTCGCAGTTTTTGTTATGACGATTGCAGCAGCTGAGGCTGCAGTTGGTTTGGCAATTATTATCGCCGTATACCGCAGTAGATTGCACATTAATGTAGACAAGATTCATGAGATGAAGTGGTGATGAATCACATTTACGATACAATACTTGGATTGACATGGCTGATACCCATTTTGCCCCTGGCGGCATTCTGTTTGGTCTTGCTAACCGGCAGGAGAGGGCCCGGGCAAGGCGCATATGTCGCCATAACAGCAATTGTATTGTCATTCATTCTAGCTGTCCTAGTTAGCAGAATTACGATAGCCCGCTATTTTGTGGGAGGGCACGAGTTCGAACCATTTGCCCGAAGTGTAGAATGGCTAACCGTCGGCGGAGTCACTATCCACATGGGATTTATGGTGGATCAGCTAACGGTGATGATGCTTCTAGTAGTCACCATCGTGGCAATGCTGGTACAAATATATTCGGTCGGCTACATGCATGGTGATCCCAGATATCCTAGGTTCTTTGCCTACCTTTCTCTGTTCAGTGCCGCAATGCTTGGGCTTGTAACCGCCGACAACCTCATTCTCCTATTTGTCTCATGGGAACTAGTTGGGCTAACATCGTACTTGCTTATTGGTTTTTGGTTTGAGAAACCAGAGGCGATGCGAGCGGCAAAAAAGGCATTCATCGTGACCCGCGTTGGTGACCTGGGCTTCCTGCTCGGAGTGCTGCTGCTTTTCCAATACACTGGAACAGTCCAGCTTAGCGAGATATTTGCACGTGTACCCACGCTGGTAGAAGCAACTTACAATATCGGAAGGCTGGCATTCTCATTCCTACCACTAGTAGGGATTCTGCTATTCATGGGAGCTGTCGGCAAGTCGGCGCAATTCCCGCTTCATGTCTGGCTGCCGGATGCAATGGAAGGTCCTACTCCAGTCAGCGCCCTAATCCATGCGGCAACAATGGTTGCAGCTGGCGTCTACCTAGTCGGGCGAATGTACCCTATTTTTCACTACCAAGAAGGATCGGTCTCACTGACAGTTGTTGCAGTAATTGGCGCAATAACGGCATTTATGGCAGCAACGATTGCAACTGTGATAAATGATATGAAGCGCGTGTTGGCATACTCGACAATAAGCCAACTCGGGTATATGATGCTTGGCTTAGGCGTGGGCGGATATACCGCTGGCTTGCTCCATCTCATGACTCATGCGTTCTTTAAAGCAAACCTATTTCTTGGAGCCGGTAGCGTTATCCATGCAACTGGTGTGCAGAACATTCAAGAAATGGGCGGCTTGAAGAAAAAGATGCCTGTGACTTTTTGGACATTCGTAATAAGTGCAGCGGCACTTGCAGGCTTACCACTGACAGCAGGATTCTTCAGCAAAGATGAAATATTGCTTGAGGTATTTCATGCAAGCAAACCACTTTTCGTCGTCGGCGTTCTTGCGGCGTTTCTCACAGCGTTCTACATGACCCGCTTAGTCGTCCTTGCATTCCTCGGAAAGCCAAGGAGACCCGATATCCATGCACACGAGAGCCCAAGGGTAATGGTTCTGCCGCTTGTAGTGCTCGGCATCCTCTCAATAGTCGCCGGATACGTGGCTTGGCCATGGAAAAACGTATTCCACCACTTCATCCATTATGGTGAAGGCGAAGCAACTTTCAGTTGGCTAGTAGCGTGTATTGCGACACTAGCGGCAGTCGGTGGAATTGGCCTCGGAGCCATGATGTATGTAAAGCCTGTGATATCTCCAGCGGCTTTAAAGAAGCGGCTTCATCCTATTTATGTTCTATTGGAAAACAAGTACTACATCGATGAGATTTATTGGACTTTGATAGTAGTGCCATTCTTAGAAGTTTCGAGGCTTCTTGGGATATTCGATCAAAAGATTATCGATGGCATAGTCAACGGAATCGCCTGGCTTACTGTTTGGCTTTCTATACTCTACGGCTGGTTCGATAAATGGGTCATAGATGGCCTTGTGAACATCATTGGACTAGTTCCAAAAGTAACTGGGCGAACATTGCGCTTTGTTCAGACGGGCGTGCTACAAAATTACGTGCTCGTTGCATTTTTAGGGGTACTAGTTATGGCTTGGCTTTATCTACATAGAGCCTGGATACTTGTATATAGATAACATGGAGGCAGAAGCCTTATGGATTCGTGGATACTGACGCTAATAACCTTTGTACCGTTGGTGGGAGCACTGGCGGTTCTATTCATCCCAAAGGGAAAACATGGGGCAATTAAATGGACCTCGCTGTTATTCAGCCTGGTGCCACTGGCGCTGTCAATCATGCTTTGGGCTGGCTATGACGCGTCTAAGGCAGGAATACAGTATGTAGTCAAGATTCCTTGGATTCGGGTGCTTAACGTCCACTACTACATGGGCGTTGACGGAATCAGCATTCCGTTTATATTTCTGACAGCGCTTTTGACCACACTTTCGCTAGTCTACTCCTGGATAGTAACCGAGCGGCCGAAGGAATACTTTCTACTATTCCTTTTCCTCGAAACGGGAATGATAGGAGTATTCACATCGCTGGACTTCTTCCTCTTCTACTTGTTCTGGGAGATAAGCCTGGTGCCGATGTATTTTATCATTGGTGTATGGGGCGGGCCGAGAAAGGAGTATGCAGCTATCAAGTTCTTTTTATATACGCTTGTCGGAAGCGTTGCAATGCTTCTCGCGATAATCGGCGTATATTTCTACACCGACCCACACACTTTCAGCATTCCAGAAGCCATCCAGCAGCTTCCTTTTGCCGGCAATTTTGCCTTACAATCGTTAGCATTTTGGGCGTTTTTCCTCGCTTTTGCGATCAAAGTGCCAATGTGGCCTTTCCACACATGGCTTCCGGATGCACACGTCGAGGCGCCCACTGCTGGGAGCGTGATTCTTGCAGGCATCCTCCTGAAACTTGGCGGGTATGGCTTTTTGCGCATACTACTTCCAATGCTACCTGAAGCGTCACATGCTTACGCAACATGGGTTGCAATACTAGCGCTAATTAGCATCATATACGGCGGACTAGTAGCAATGGCGCAAAAAGACATGAAAAAGCTCATTGCATATTCCTCGGTGAATCACATGGGCTTTGTCATGCTCGGAGTAGCAGCGGCGATGGCTGCCACAAACGCAAGCAAGATGGCAGATAAGGTAATCGCATTGAACGGTGCCACCTTGCAAATGTTTAGCCATGGACTGCTTACTGGTGCATTATTCCTTTTGGTAGGTGTGATATATGAACGAACACACAACCGCGACCTTGACCAGTTTGGCGGCTTAGGCGCGAAAATTCCAATTTACGCCGGCCTCTTAAGCTTTATGGCGTTTGGATCGCTTGGCCTTCCGGGGCTGTCTGGCTTCATATCCGAATTTCTTGTTTTTCGAGGGGCAATCCCCATCTTTACAGTCATCTCCGCTTTAGGCGTAATTGGCATAGTCATCAATGCCGCATATTTGCTTTGGATGCTCCAAAGGGTTCTTCTTGGTCCACTAAACCCCAAATGGGCTGAAATCACAGATACCGATGCAAGGGAGATCATAAGCCTCGTGCCGCTTGCCGCACTCTCGCTTTTGGTAGGAATTCTCCCTTCCTTGATAATCCGAACATTTGATGGCTCACTCCAACAGATTGTGCAACTAGTATCAAGGAGCGCCGGAGGTTAACGAGTGGATTTCAAGCTTGCTTACATAGCTCCTGAGTTGATTTTAACTATTGGCGGGATGCTTGTTCTAATAATTGGACTCGCAATGCGAAACCGCATGGCCGCCGAACGGGTGGATATCTTGTCACCAGAAACGGCAAGTATCGCTGTTCTGCTTGCAGCGCTTGCCTCCTCGATTTGGCTCATGGCGCACGTGGGCCAAGGCAAATGGCAATTTGGGCAAATTTTTGCTGTTGATGGTTTCGCTATCTTTTTCAAGGTAATCGCTTTGGTTTCAACAATTCTAGTCATCTTAATGTCGGTAGACTTTTTCAGAAAAGTGAGCTTCCACCGAGGAGAATATTATGCATTGCTCGTGTTCGCAACGCTAGCCATCACTACAATGGCAGCCTCAGCCGACATGATTATGATATACCTGTCGCTGGAGTTCCTAAGCATCACGTCGTATATCCTTACGGGTTACCTGAAGCATGACTTAAAGTCAAACGAAGCCGCTCTTAAATTTTTCTTGTATGGGTCAATTGCAGCTGCTGCAATGATTTACGGCATGTCAATCCTTTATGGCTTGACAGGAACGACTAATTTGCTTGAAATGCATGCAAAGCTTATCTCGCCCGTAGAACCGATTCCCTCGACTTACCTTCCGCTGCTATTCCTAGCAATCTTGCTAGTAATGGTTGGATTTGGATTTAAAATAGCAGCCGTGCCGTTCCATCAATGGGCCCCAGATACTTACGAAGGAGCGCCGACTCCAATAACAGCTTTCCTATCAGTCGGGTCTAAGGCTGCAGGATTTGCAGTATTGGCCAGGGTCCTTTCAAGCGGAATCACTGCAGGGTCGTTCCATTGGACCTCGTTTATCGCTGCATTATCCGCCGCAAGCATGACGCTTGGAAACTTGACGGCTATACCTCAGCTAAACATAAAAAGAATGCTAGCATACTCAAGCATTGCGCAGGCGGGATACATCCTTGTCGGCGTTGCTTCAATGCCGTTCAGCGAGCAATACGGGCTACAATCTGTGCTTCTCTATGTGTTTATTTACTTATTCATGAATCTCGGAGCGTTCGCAGTTGTGACAATCATTTCAGCAAAACTTGGATCGGATGAAATAGATGACTACTCAGGCCTAATCAGCCGCTCGCCATTTGCCGCAGCCTCTCTTGCAATCTTCCTGCTTGCTTTGGCTGGCATACCTCCGACTGCAGGTATCTTAGCCAAATTCTATATTTTTCTAGCAGCAATCAACTCTGGAATCGACTACCTTTTCTGGCTGGCTGTGATAGCGATTGCAAACACCGTAATATCGGTATACTATTACATGAACGTAGCCCGAGTAATGTTCTTTGTGAAGCCCAAAAACAGCGAGCCAATTCGCATATCTCGGCCACTGGCATTTGTGCTTGTGATAACCTTAACAATGACGGTGGTGGTGCTATTATACCCCCAGCCTTTCATCCTTATAGCTCATGCCTCAACGAAAATGCTAGGTAAGTAGCCGTTTCTTTGATAATTGGGTTCGAAGCTCCCCACATTGACTACCACACAGCTTGCGGAGTAAACATGAGTCTGCAGATTGAGCAGATAACAAAATTGGAAAAAAATAAAGCCTGTTCAAGAGAAGAATACATCGAGTGTTTGTTTGCTAGCATTGCCAAAAGATATGACATAGCAAACACAATTCTCAGTCTGAACTTGCACAAGTCATGGCGAAAATTCACACTCAGGCAAACCAAGCTAGCCAATGGCGATACAGCCGTTGATATTTGTACAGGAACTGGCGACTTAGCAATAGAAATTGCACGTGCAGTTGGAACAGGTAAAGTTATTGCAGTTGACTTTTGCCGGCCCATGCTTGATTTATGTGTCCGCAAGCTCGACCGATTAGGAATAAAAAATATTAGCTTAATTCAGGGCAACGCTGAAAACCTACCACTACCATCAAATGTTTACAAAGCCGCAACAATTGGCTTTGGCATACGAAATGTTAGTAATGTTGAGCGTGCGTTCTCCGAAATGGCTCGCGTTGTAGCACCCGGAGGAAGTGTAGTATGCCTTGAATTCTCACGTCCCAAGGGCAAGCTTTTTGCCCGGATGTATAACTTTTACTCCCATAGAATCCTTCCACTAATTGGTGGCCTGCTGAGCGGCAGCCGTGAAGCATATGAATATCTCAATCTGTCAATCGATTCGTTTCTTTCAAGAGAGGAACTTTCGGATATAATGAAAAAAGTTGGGTTGCAAGATATTGAAGTGTTTGACCTTACGGGCGGCATAGTAGCCGTTCATGTTGGAGTTAAAAAATGAGTATTTCAAGCACCGCTGGAGCCGAAAGCTTGGCACCAAGGCTTAAGTTTCTTACCCTAATAGAAGATGACTTGCGAAAAGTCGAGAACCGCCTTGAAAACGAACTTGAATCACGGATTGAAACCGCGTATGCAGCCTCAAATCACATCCTTAAGGCAGGCGGGAAACGCCTTCGGCCAGCTCTTGTGCTCCTATCTGCTCGCGCTTGCACAGGTAAATCGGCTTCCGACCGCCTAGTAGATGTAGCCGCTAGTGCCGAGTTGGTGCATATGGCCACCCTATTACACGATGATGTGATAGACGAAGCGGAATCAAGGCGCGGGCGCACGACGGCAAATTCACTTTGGGGAAACAAAGCTTCTGTCTTAACAGGCGACTACATGCTTTCCAAGGCATTTTCCCTCCTGACGCGAAGTGCAAGTCCCAGAGTATTGAGAGCAGTTGCAGAGGCAGCCGTTAAAATGTGTGAAGGCGAGATTAGGCAAATAGAGCTTCGACGGCGCCAGGACCCTACAATTGAATCTTATCTGGAAATGATTCAAGATAAAACCGCTGCCTTTATGTCCATGTGTTGCCGCATTGGTGCACTATGTGTATCTGCACCTACAAAAACCGAAGCCGCTCTTAGTTTATACGGTCGAAACCTTGGTCTTGCATTTCAAATCACCGATGACCTTTTGGATTTAATTGGTAACCCAAAGGTTACTGGAAAACCTATTGGCGGAGACATTCGCGAAGGAAAGGCAACTTTGCCAATTATCCTAGCAACCCTCAGAGCATCTCAACCGGAACGCGTCTCCATTTGGCAAATAATTGCAAGCGGTTCGGCATCTACGAAAGATATTGAGTTTGTCCGCCGGGTTGCTGAGGATACAGGCGCACTAGAGGAAACCCATTCGGTTGCAGAAAAATTCGCGACCGACGCTATCGAGAAACTTAAGGAGCTTCCGGACTCGCCAGCATTGGCATCCCTCAGAGAATTGGCAGAATACGTTCTTTCCAGGGACCGCTGACCTAAAGTTCGCATAATTATCAGAATATCAACAATAAGGGCGAAGTTTTGGCGCCAATGAGTTCGACCGCTTGTTGCACTTCGCCCTTATTGTTGAAGAGAAAGATAACTCTACATTACTCTAGGGTCTGCGTTTTATTCCACTGCACAGCCGCCTTCTAAACACCGTCGCTACACATGTCAGCATAGCCGATAGGCTGAGCAGCGATCCAGGCTCTGGCACAGGCGTCAAAGTAGATATAACCCCCACTGTGTCTCCACCAATCAGCACTGACAAACTGTTGTCGAGAGCTGAATACCTCAGAGTAGTAAGATAATGATAAGGGTTATGCACCGACGCAAAGCCGGTTGCTACTGCTGAACCATTCGCCAGCTTGTAAAGTGTGCCGCCGCTAGTGAAGAAAATATTACCCAAGACGTCTAGCTCCATATCATATGGAGAACTGATAGAGCTTGCCAAGATCTGGCCGTCAGCCTGGGTTAGACTGGTTGGGCCAATAGCGCTTGCTACATCTGCAGCACTGAATCGCAAAATAGAATCGCCACCACGAGCCCAAGCAGTTGCATATAACAAATTATCCGAGCCATCGAATGCCAAAGGGCCAGAATAGCCACTCAATCCAATTACTATCTCATCGGCCATGCCATCAAATAAAAACACCTTTTGTCCTGCCCATTCAGGATTGGCCGAAACGAAAGCTTGGCCTAAGGAATTAAACTCCAAATCGAAATTATTCTGAAGCGTTCCAATCAACTGTGGATTGCTACCATCCAAACCCATCTGCCAAATGGTACCATTTGAACTCTCTCCGAAGTAAATAGCTCCCCCTCTTACTTTGACAAATGAACCATAGACCGGCGAATTGAATGTGTAAAGTGTACTCACATTTCCATCACTAGTCACCTTTACGATACGATTCCCCGAAAAAGCCACAAAGTTGCCATCCGGCAGCCTATCAAAACCAGCAACGTATTCGCCAGGCTGTATCTGGAACACTATGTCCTGAACGGCATAACCAGTAGGCCCATCCAAGTATGCCGCATAAGCAAGTCCGGCAAAACTTAATAGAGCAACTGTCATAATTAATAAGAGACTTTTTCTAACCATTAGTGATCTCCTTTCCGCGAATTTGTTCAGTTTTTGCATTAAAAAAATGAGTTGTTTCAAACAAAGTAGTAATTGAAAATATACCTAGCCCATACACCTCCTAACTACTAATTACTAAAATATCGTCCTGCTTGCGAACCTTGACGATAGCAATTATTCCCTTGCCTTCTTCCTGTTCAAAAGAAGCAATACCGGTCACTATTACATACTGTCCCTCAGCTGGCGATGTTAGACCCGCACAACGAACTTTGAGTCCCAGACCATCCAGTGAGCCGTCGTTGAGGAAAAAGTACCCATCGCCCGTGGAAGTTACTCTACCCCAGGTAGTAATAAGAAGACCAGCGTTGCTAAGCCCAGCACTGCTTCCTACCCTAGAGTTGGGCATTCCTAATGGCTTTGGGGGCAAACCTGCTGACATCTTATAAATTCGCGCATTATCTATGAAACAATCGTTGTTCTCTATACCGAGTGTACCTATGACAGCGATACGGTCGCCCTCCGAAATCGAAGAGGCTGTTGTTCGCACACATATTCCGCTAGACCGGTCCTCTTCTTGGATATAAACCTCGCCGGCAAAGACGGCGCTGACGACTTTGCCGGCGAGCGCGACAACCGTTCCCGTGGGCTGCCTTTTCACCTCACCGACGGGGGTGGTACCGGTGAGTGGTGAAACACAGGAGACGGCATCAATTTCGGCGGATATTTCTCCTAGGAATCCCGCATTATCACCCACCAATGCATCGGTAATCCTGATGAAGTGGAAACATGGGAGATTTGCATATTCAAACGGCTGTATAGGCACACCGGGTGATATCTCCTTAACAGCTTCAGCAATGTCAAAAGCGTCTCCACCGCCCGAACCATCGTCTATCAGCAAGCTCTGCGGGTCGCCCTCAATGCTTCTGCGGTCGGGCACGGTATAAAACTCCTCAGGTGTTTTGCCAGGTGGAAGTGCAAGGGTCGGCGTATACTCCGCATAGTTCCTCAGAATGGTTGCCGAGTAGCCAGTATCGCAGTTCTCTGCTGGCGAGCCGATTAACTGAGAAGGTAGTTTATTTGGTAGGACCAGATACCACTCGTCATCCGCAAGGCCATTTCCGTTTTTATCCATGCTAATCTCAATGAATGCTGGTTCTTGCCACCTATATGTTGGGTCGCCACCCACCCACACTGGATTGCCAAAAACAATGCAGTCCAACCCATGGAGGTTCCTAGGATCATCCCAAACAGGGTGGTCGAACGCAAGCACTATGCGCCCACCATCACCAAGGCTTACCAACGACTCATTGCATGGCTCGGAAACAGTTCCTCCCTGTGGAGGACCCAAAGTTTTTAGGGGATTGTTGAACTTTGGATTATTCACCCACTGGCCAGGTCCGGGTGAATACTCAATCACGCTTGAAGCAAACCGCCCTGCAAACACGCGCCCCGAAGTCACACAGGCGCAAAGGAGAAAAAGCAAGAAGTAATGCAAAAAAAGTAATGGGCAAGACCTCCCTTGCTTTTTCTCCGACATCTTATGTTTTGCGTTCATCTTGCTACCCCCATGGAATATTCTCATTCAAGATCAAATAGCTCGTTGCTATCAGGACCGAACCAGCCAACCTTGAATCTCCTATTGTCCCCCCGATAGTTGTTTTTTGGAATAGTAAATGTCATCGCCTCAGACGACACATGCCCATCACACCAGGCTACATTCGCCCGCCCGTTATGTCTAAAATGGATAGACGGCATGGTGTGGGTTTTGGATACGCCTCTCGCATCAACAAAATAAGGAGGTTCGCAGAAGGAATACTCAATGAGATGTTGACTTGGATAGCCCTGGGGCATCGCAGTGTCTGTGAACATAACAGTGCGTTCTGGATGCTTGACCATATGTATTGCCGCAGTCGTCTGAGCAGCCTGGGGGGTCATGCCGTAAAGCCAATAACTTCCCCCAATGTACATAGCGTTGTACCCGTAGCCGCCACCACCTGACTCAAAAGCATTTCCGCTCCTATCAAGCAAGCCTACCAAGGGACATTCTTTAACTTCTGCGCTTTTGCCTAAGTATGGAAACAGCGGGCCTTTCTCAGGCTGGAATTTTGTCCTGCCATCCGATGTTTCTCGCCATCCATGCCAACGCCAATGTCCTCCTGAACCATCGAAAATGTCCACAGCCGCAGGAACGAACCTACCGTCATAGTCTTGTGCATAAAGTCGGTTGGCTAGAACAAGTTGCTTAAGGTTCGCCGCACACTTCGCCTTGGCTGCTGCCTGTCGTGCGGATATAAAAACGGGGAACAAGATTGCGGCTAGCAATGCAATTATTACAATGACAACGAGAAGCTCGATTAGCGAAAAACCATCCTCTCTTAATTGCAGAGAAGATGAAAGCTTCTTATAAACAAAACGGGCTCTCGTCTTCGCCCAGATGCCTTTTTCAACGAGAGCCCGGCAAGTTGCGCCGAACAAACGCTCTGCCATCTTTGCCTCCGAAGACGGTCGAAAGCTGCGAAACAGGCAGGTCTTCTGACTTACGGATCAACCGAGTGCCGGCTCCTTCCCATCCCGATTCCTTCGGAACAGTGGTTTGCGCCGGCCTCGTCCCCGATTACAGCGGCGGGCCCGTGACGGACTTTCACCGTCTTCCCTCTTAGGTGCCCTTCTGTTTGTAACAGACAAGGCACAACCTGCTCGCAAGCATATTCAGTTGTCAGCCGTAATCATAACAAACCTTTGCTAGTCTGTCAAGCAATTTAAAGTAATTTTGCAGATATTTTTTCTAGTTCTACTTTGCCCTCTCTGGTAGCAGGTTTAAATTGCATTTCATCTGCACATTCATCTTCATTTGGTTTGGGCCACCATTCTGTCCTTTGAAGGACATATTCATTTGCATAGTCCCATTTCCCTCTGCCTTAATCAAACGCCCCTGGTCGGGTGAGAAATACATTAAGAAGTTAGTTGCAATGTCTGCTTTGCCACTAACTTCGCCATTAGATTTTTGGAGGGCTGCCATAGCCTGCGCTATATCCATTTCTCCAGTGCTGTTCTGCTGGATTACCGCCGCACGCTCCTTTCCAATCTCGGCATCCAAACGCAGTAGTTTCATCTCAGCGTGAAAAGTCCCCGCGCCTGGAAATGGAGAGGGTATGTCTTGCCTCCAAGTTTCACCAATTTTTACTGGCTTTGCAGGGAAGAAAGTATGCTGTGAGAAATTAGCCAAATCACCAAACGGAATTTCGTTAAAAAGGGATTTTAGGTTCTGCACATCAATTGACTTGATCATTCCTAACTTTGACATTACATATGTAAATGGGGGCATTTTATCAGCAGGGAGGTCAGTAGATTGGCCCATCATATCTATTTTCATAGATTCAATTGCCGCTACAATCTCAGCGTCACCGTTTTCTAAGATACGCTTTGTCTGTTGGCTGACTATTCCTGTCATTCGCCCATACATGGGCGGAATGGCAGACGCTTCCGGGATGTCGGCTTGCATGACCACGTCGAAAGTCAATTCCAAATTATATCTTAGAAGCTCTTTTTCTTTGAACTTGTACTCAAAAAGAATCCCCGAGGCATTAGGCTCTGGTGATTGGACAACTCCCTGCCCCAATGCTTGCGTTGCGACCGCCAAAAGCACCACACAGAAAACTAGAGCCGCAAAAATTCGTGACATTGCATCTAACCCCCATTTTTTCTAAAGATTATAACACCTAAACCTCTTTTTATCCAGTGATTCACTTCTGCTAAAAAGCACTTGACAGAATACAGTATAGCAGGGTAGACTTGCCCAAAGGAGCAGATAAACGATCTACATAGAAGAGCATAATTGGTGGAGGAATAATGGGCGAAACTACAATTACCGAATCAAGTATATCTAAGAATAAACCAGCTAGTGAAGGCAATCTGTGGCTGATTCTACTGGTTGCATGGCTCGGTTGGATGTTTGATGGAATGGAGATGGGATTCTATTCAGTGCTGGCTGCTCCAGCACTGAAGGAGCTCCTAAAAATTGAAGATGCAACCGCAATTGCTCCCACAGTCACCCATATGTTCGCGCTTTTCCTCCTAGGAGCAGCGATTGGTGGCTTTATCTTTGGACGACTTGGTGACAAGATTGGCCGCACCAAGACGATGATCCTTACCATAGGCTTATATTCACTCTGTACAGGATTGACTGCGCTTACGCAGAACGTTTGGCAATTCGGTTTGTGCCGATTCATCGGCGCAATGGGCCTTGGTGGTGAGTGGGGACTCGGCATAGCACTCGTGATGGAGACCTGGCCAAATGCTCGGCGTCCTGTTCTAGCTGGGCTTCTTGGGAGTGCTGCTAATGTCGGATTTTTAGTTAGCTCGCTTATTAATTTAGCAATTGGCGACGTGGTAAGCTGGCGTCATATATTTGCAATTGGACTCGTGCCTGCCTTGCTTACCCTAGTTATTCGAATTGGCGTAAAAGAGCCTGAGCGATGGATGCGCGTGCGCGAGCGCAAAGAACGTCAAGATGTCCTCCAAATATTCGAAGGTCCGTATTTCCGCAAGACTGTTGTCTGCCTCATTTTATCCTCGATAAGCATTGTAGGAACTTGGGGCATTTTCCAGCTCATACCTACTTGGGTAAACGCAATGGTTGGCGGACTAGCACCTGACGAGCGCGCTCGGTCGGCAATGTATATGGCCTTTGGGCAAATATTTGGCTCATTCATCGGCGGCCCTATGGCAGAATGGTTTGGACGGAGGATATCGTTCAGTTTATACTGCATTGGAAGCCTGGTATCTGGTTTAATAATGTACAGCATGGTACATGAATACGGACCATTCCTTCTTGGAATGGCTGTTGTAATGGGCATCTTCACAACTACCTTTTTCGG
The DNA here is from genome assembly GCA_023511795.1 of Armatimonadota bacterium. Taxonomy (NCBI): domain Bacteria; kingdom Bacillati; phylum Armatimonadota; species Armatimonadota bacterium. The sequence goes on from JAIMAU010000003.1 coordinate 110,121, forward strand.
GTGGTTCCCCCTCTATTTGCCTGAAATCTATCCGACCCGCATTCGCGCTACCGGAGAAGGGCTTACTTTCAACTTTGGACGAATCCTCGCGGCGGTGGCTGTGTTTAACACGGGATATATAGTGAAGGCACTTGGTGGTTATGCCCAACAAGGGTTCTGGATGTCTTTTGTATTCGCTCTGGGCCTTATACTCATTTGGCTCGTCCCAGAGACCAAAGGCTGTGAATTGCCAGAGTAAAAAAGCATTACGCCAGAATCAAAAGGGCCGGCGGAAAATCAGCACCCACCGGCCCTAAAATCATCACCAATCAACCCAAACTCCCCACGGGTACAGCACAACCTTTTTCGGCTGACTTCCAAGCAGCCTCGGTGAGCTCGATTACCCGCAATCCACAAATCGGGGGTGCCCAGACCTCATCCCTGCCCAAAATTGCATCAATGAAGTTTGTATCCGGGTCCGAAGCGGGTGGAAGATCCTCAGGTTGGAAGATTTTACCATCAATGCCGCATTGACTTAGCTGGCCGTTGCGGTAGAAGAGTATTCCTTCCTCGCCCCAAATTGTGAAGTCTTCGTAAAATGCAGGTGCATCGCCAACGATGCTGACGGTTCCTTGGGCACTTTCTTTAAACTTGAGAGCAAGGGCGGAGTTTATGTCCACTGGTGTGCCGCAGTTGTCAATATAGGCAAAAACCTCTTCAACCGCTAAGCCAGTCGTCCAAAGAATAATGTCAATAAGATGGCTGCCGGAATCGTTCAGCTGACCACCGCCGCTAAGCTCTGGGACCTGCCTCCACTTGCCTGCTGTGCCTTTTTTCCAGTTCTGGCACTGCAGAGCTGAAACAAAGGCAACCTTCCCAATTCCGCCTTCGTCGACCACCTTCTTAATATAGCGATATTGAGGTTGATAATGACGCTGGTATGAAACAACAATTATGCGTTTCTTTTCTTCGGCATTGGCAATTAGCTTGTTTGCATGCTCAACACAGCAAACCATTGGTTTTTCCAAGCACACATGAAGGCCACGGTTGATAGATTCCATTGCTTGTTCAAAGTGAAGGGTATGCGGAGTTGCAATCTCCACCGCATCCATTTCAACTTTGTCAAGCATTTCACGGTAGTCTTTAAACACAGGAACATTATCGAGTGCCTTCTTTTGCTGTTCGTCGAGACCGCCGTGCCCAGCTTGAATAAATTCCTTTAGGCGAGCAATGCTTTCCTCACTTGGATCTGCAAGGGCAACAATTTCTGCATCCGGATTTTTGATTAGCCGGGCTGCATGGCCTCGTGCTATTCCGCCACAGCCAATCATACCTACTCTAACTTTTTCCGCCATTGATTTTTAACTCCTCTCTAATTCGAAGCTTTTAGAATGAAAACCATGTACTCAGATGCTATATATCTTTTTAAATTTTGCCTAACATTTTCCAACAAACAAGATTTTAACACGCCGTCTTTACAAGCTTATCGATTGCTTTCGCCTGCTCCAAAATCACCTTCAGCGAGTCCAACTGTAGCATGGTTGCGGCATCAGAAAGCGCTTTACTGGGGTTGGGATGCACCTCCAAGAAAAGGGCATCAATGCCTACTGCGCACGCAGCCCGAACGAGATGCGGTACGAACTGTGGGTCTCCACCCGATGCCATCCCAAGGCCTCCTGGCCGCTGAACGCTATGCGTTGCGTCGAAGACTACCGGGCAACCGGTTTCTCTCATGATGACTAAACTTCTCATGTCTACAACTAGATTGCCATATCCAAAAGTTGTCCCGCGCTCGGTAAGCAAGATGTTCTCGTTTCCCGCCGATTTCGCTTTTTCTACAAGGTTTCCAACGTCGGATGGAGCAAGAAACTGTGCTTTCTTGATATTCAGCGGTTTTCCAGTCTTCGCAGCAGCTACAAGCAAGTCTGTTTGGCGGCAAAGGAATGCAGGTATTTGAATGACGTCCACTACTTCAGACACAGGTGCCGCCTGCCAAGCTTCGTGAATATCAGTTAGAACAGGGATTCCAAACTCTGATTTGATTCTTGAAAGTATCTCAAGGCCTTTCTCAAGCCCAGGCCCTCGAAACGAAGATATTGAAAGACGATTCGCCTTGTCAAAAGAGGCTTTGAATATATATCCCATACTCAAGACCTGGCAGATGTCCTTCACCTGACTTGCTATCTCGCGGCAAAGATCTTCACTCTCAATCACACAAGGTCCGGCAATTAGAGCAATGGGCTTGCTACCGCCGATTGTTACGTCTCCAACATTAATCTCTTTCGTCATTTTTCTCCTCCAAGCAACCGCCTCACTTTTTCAAGGTCTTCGTGGGTATCAACGCTAGTCGGGGAAAAGGCGGCTTCAACCATCTTTATCTTATATCCATGTTCAAGCGCTCGAAGCTGCTCAAGCGATTCAGTCTTCTCGAGCGACGTGGGGGTCAGGCTGGCAAAAGTAAAAAGGAAGTCGCGCCGATATGCATAAATGCCGATGTGCTTGCGAACCATCGAGTGCTCAGGATGTCTAGGATAAGGTATCCATGACCGCGAGAAGTAGAGCGCAAAACCTTGCTGGTCTGTAACAACTTTAACTACCGCAGGATTTTCTGCCTCTTCGGGAACAGCTAATCCACACATTAGGCTTGCCATTGGCATTGTTGGGTCATCGACCATCGTGCAAACAAGTGCATCAACAGCACTTGGGTCGAGAAGCGGCTCATCGCTCTGAATATTAACTATTATGTCAGCAACTATATCTTTAGCTGCCTCAGCGATTCTATCTGTACCCGAACGGTGTGCCTCAGAAGTCATGATTATCTTGCCGCCAAACGATTCTACGCATTGTTTTATCTCGACATCGGGTGTTGCTACAATAACATCGTTAAGGAGATGAGCAGAGGAGGCTCTTTCGTAAACCCACCTGATCATGGGCTTGCCGCCTATATCTAGAAGTGGCTTATTTGGAAGGCGAGTTGCGGCAAGGCGAGCCGGAATTATACCAACCGCGGTTTGCGAACCACACTTATCAAAAGCTGGTTCTATTGGTTTTCTAGCCCGAACTTCTGCAATAAGTCGTGAGGTAGACTTTCCTTCTACCAGAGGGAGAATCGCGATGCGCCCGCCATAAGAACGCACTGCCTCAGCCTCGGGAAGCTGGTCGGGGGTATAATCCCCTCCTTTGACGTGGATATCCGGCTTCAATTCAAGTATTAGATTGGTGGGAGTAAGCTCTGAAAACAGCGAGACGTAATCCACAGATTCAAGTGCGGCCAATATTTCGGCGCGTTCAAATTCCGGCACTAACGGCCTTTCAGGTCCTTTGATTCGTCGAACTGATTCGTCAGTATTAAGGCCGACGATTAGGCAATCCCCCAAAGCTTTTGCCATTTCAAGGTAGCGAACGTGGCCAATATGGAGTATATCGAAACAGCCATTGGTGAACACAATTGTTTTACCTGCTTGCCGAAGGTTATCTATAATACCTTTGAGCACTGAACGGCGGACTATTTTTGTCTTCACTCCATTGGCCTCCGTTCGCAATCGAGCATAGAACGGATTTCCTCTCTTGATACAGTAGCCACGCCTACCTTCCTAACAACCGCGCCGCCTGCGCAATTTGCAAGCACACTAGCTTCAAGAACGGTGGCACCTGCTGCGAGTGCAAGCGCAAGAACACTCACAACAGTATCTCCAGCGCCTGCAACATCGTAGACCTCAACCAAGTGCGCAGGTATCGCTTCCATTTCACCATTCAGGCCAAACAAAGCCATGCCCTGTGGACCACGAGTAATCAGTAGGTTCTGGGGCTGAAGCATTGAGAAGAGCCGCTTCGCTGCGCGCAAAAGTTGACGTTCAGAAGTGATGTAAATCCCTGTGGCTGCTTCCGCCTCAGACTGATTCATTGTGATAATATTTGCAAACTTGAAGTGTTTTGCATTTCGCGGCTTTGGATTGACAACAACAACTTTTTTGTATTTTCTAGCTGATTCGATAATAGACCGGACAATCTCACTTGTCGCCATACCCTTGTCGTAATCAGAAAATACGATAATATCTGCGGCCGGCAGGAGCTCCTCTATTAAGGACATGACTTTCTTAAGCACTGACCTCCCGATTTTCTTCCTGCTTTCTCGGTCAACGCGGACAATCTGCTGGTTGTGTGCAATTATCCTGGTTTTCCTCGTAGTTGGCCTATTAAAATCGGTAACCAAGCCACCTATGAAGACGCCCGCCTTTTCCAAGTGCTCGGCAAGCTTCTGCCCAGCTGCATCCTCACCAATAACACCAATAACGGACGACACTCCATCCAGCGCTTGGATGTTGTTTACTACGTTAGTTGCCCCTCCTGGAGTTGAACTTTCCTCGCGCACCTCAACCACCATGACTGGCGCCTCAGGCGATATGCGCTTTACATCACCCCACACATACTCATCAAGCATCACATCGCCTATAACAAGCACATGTTTGCCAACCATTCCGTCGAGTATTTCCTCAAACCTGGACTTCGTCAAGGTCGTTCTCCTTTTCCTAACTCTTCCATAACAGCATGTGCTAAAAGGGGAATCATTATTTCATGGTGTCCAGTAAGAGCATATCCTTTGCCCCCCAAGTACTCTATGCGTTTAACAACCTGTTGGGTTGGTCTATATTGCTGGATGAAATCAAAATTTGCGCCAACAGCTCCTGAAAAATCAAATCCCAAATTCCGCAAAATCGCGAAGGCTTTCAACACTACCTCTGGGAGTACAACAGCTGAGCCAAAATTAAGCAAGACGCCGCCCTGCCCAAGGTTTTTCATAACGCATGTGAGTATTCTGAAGTCTCGCATTGTAGCATCCCCATAAGCCGCACCATCAGCGGACGGGTGCATATGCGTGATATCCGTTCCTAGCGCAACATGAATGGTGACCGGAATGCCTAGCGAATATCCTGACGCTTGTATGCTTAGTTTAGCGTTGGGAGCCTTCGCCTCAAGCAGAGCTTTGCCAATAGATTCGCCCAAACCAAGCCCTTGCTGGTGTGCAACCACAGCCGCTTGATTTAGAAACTCTGCAGTCTCACATGCCATGCCGAAAGTCCCATCCTTTAATCCAGACGCCACATTTTCAGATGTACTACCAAAGAGTGCAACTTCCGCGTCGTGAATTGCTCCAGCACCGTTCATTGCCACCGTTGTAAGAATTTTGTTAGACATAAGTTCTATAATTACTGGGCTGAGGCCGCATTTTATTACATGTGCGCCCATGCAAGCAATCACCGGTTTCCCAGCCCTTCGAGCGCAAGCAATAGCGAACACAAGCTCACGTAACGAACTCCCAGCAAGTATATTTGGAATGGAGTTTAGAAATTCGGCGAAACTTCTGCCCGCAGCCGGTGCCTTGCCAAACTGCTCTGCATTGACCATGCTTGTCCTGTCTTTGATGCTCAGCTTTTTAAGCCCCGATAAGTCTATTTCATCGTATTTTGACCCCATTTTTTATCCCTAGTGCCTCCCAGAGCTTGACATATCTCAAAAACACGCGGGCAGACATAAGAACCGCTGCAATAAACCCATGCAAACCGTCGCGCCAGCCTCCCTTGTAAAAGTAAACCTCCACAAACTTGCTAGGCATCGCCATTATCAATGAAAGTGTTATTGATTTGGGCAGTCGCCCCTCCTTTATCATAGCATCAGCCTCGATTGATGTATATCTGTCAGCTTTCCTAACAAAATCGGCCACTGTCTGGTAAGTATAGTGTCTTAATGGCGCAGAGAGTTTCCCTATCCGAACACTTGGGTCCTTAATCTCTACACACTCATGTAGCGGTATGACCTTGAACCTCCCCACATTTCGCTTGAAGAACCGCAGCTGGCGGTCGGGATACCATCCACCATGGCGCATCCAACGGCCGAGGAAATTGTTTAAACGGGGAATTGAATAAGCATCGGCGCTGTCGGAGTTGACAGCCCACCAAAGTTCTTTAGCCAACTCGGAAGTGACCTCTTCGTCTGCATCGAGGCTTAATATCCAATCACCGTTGGCTTGGTCTAGTGCATAGTTCTTTTGATTTGCATAGCCGTCCCATTCGCGATGGAAAACTCTACATTCATATTCTTTGCATATATCTAGGGTAGTATCTGTGCTTCCCGAGTCAACAACAATTATCTCATCCGCCCACTTCACACTCTCTAAACAACGGCGAATATTTGCCTCTTCATTCTTCGTAATGATTACCACAGATGTCCTAGTCACTTATTCCTCCAAAAAATAACGCATGCCAAACCTGCCCATCACAAAATCTCTAACGCCCCCCTCGAACCCCCGCCTTTTAGATGTCTGACCGGAAATTAAAAGCAACAGGTACTTGAGTGGAAATCGAACGATAACATTCGCCCAAAACACAACTGAACGCAGACCTAAAAGGTTCTTCTTGCCCCACAACAGGCGGTTTCTTGTGCGATAATATTGTCCTATATCACGGCTAGTTTTATCAATAGCCTTAGACATGCTTGCGCCACATTGATGGTAAACAGATGCGCTAGGAACGTGCCAAAGTGTATATCCTGCTTTAGCCGCTCTTGAGCAAAGATCGCTTTCTTCGAAATATAAGCCAAACCGTTCATCAAACATGCCTATATTTCGGATGCAAGACACCCGCGCAAACATTGCCGCGCCATTCACAAACTCAATTTTCCATGGGTCAAGCGGTAGCTTCTTGTTAGCATACCCTCGCACTATGCGGATTGTTCCCTGCAACCAATCCCATCGGCCACCTATGAACCATTGGTCATCAGGTTTGCCAATATCAAAAATTCTAGGACCGAAGAACACCCCATCTGGATGTTCCTCTGCCGCCCTAAAAAGTTCTGCCAAGGCAGAGGAATCCAGCTTGATATCTGAGTTCAAAAGGAAAGCATACTTCGCCCCAATCTCCATTGCCCTACTGATGCCGACATTCATGCCACCCGCGTATCCTAGGTTTTCTTTGTTTTCAATTACCTCTATTCGATTACCAAAGCGTTCCTTCAATAAATCAACCGAACCGTCCCTAGAATTGTTATCCACCACAATGATTGAAAGCACTCCGTCGAAATCAGAGGTTAGTAGAGACTCAACACACTGTGAAGTCAACTCAGGTGTTCGCCAATTCAGAACTATTGCTGCGACGGATGGCTCTACTATATTTACTTTAGACATTCGCCTACCGCCTCCACAACTTTCTCAACCGTGATATTTCTCATGCATATGCGATCACTGCAACTTGTCTTCATGCACGGTGCACACGGCACCCCAGCAGTAACAATGCGGTTTCTATTGCCCAAAGGTCCGGTCAAATCATGCCTAGTGGGCCCAAACAGTGCAACAACAGGCACACCCATGGTAGCGGCAAGATGCATTACTCCCGAGTCCACTCCAACAAAAACCTTAGCCATTTCCAGTACAGCCGCAAGATCTGCCACTGATGTTTTTCCTAACAAGTCCACAATGGCACCGTCTGATTGTTCAATGATTCTATCGCGTTCAGCACCCACTATTACTGATGCAAAGCCGAACTCGCTATGGAGAAGACTAGCAAGAGAAACAAAGCCTTCATGTGTCCATTGTTTTATTTCACGGGTTGAACCTGGAGCAAGAACTGCATAATTTGCAGACTTAGGGAGCCCAGCTGAACTAAGCAAATCGCTTGCCCGTTGCCGCTCTGCCTTCGTGAGTTTTATTAAGCCTACGTAATCATTTTTCTCAATAGGGCATCCAATTGCTTCTACCAGTCGCAGACTATTAGATATAGATGGAGGACCAAACTTTTTGACCCGGTAAGTCAAACCAGGGCCTCTAAATCCAACTTTAGCTTTAGGTCCGGCAATCGCCGCAAGAATCGCACTCTCAGTTGACATTGAAAAGAGCATGGCTAGATCAACTCGCTCCCTGCGTAGTTTTAGCGCCAGCCTAATTTTTGCCGACAAGGGACCATAAGGACGCTCCAAAACACTATCAACTAGGCCCGTGAGCATTAACAACTCCCGATGGGCTGAACGCGCCACGCTTACTATGCGTGCCTTTTGAAAATGATGCCGAAGATTATAAAGTGCAGGGAGTGTAAACATTAGATCACCAAGTTGGTTAAGGTGAAAACACACTATTTTTTCAGGATTGTTCAATTGGGTCATCCTCATGCGGTAAAACTAGAAAGCTAACGATGTGGGGCTGTAAGCTCATTGGATAATTGAACTGGAATTCCCTTTGACGCAAGAACCTCTTCATACACCCTAAGCGTTCTATCAACCATTCTATCTACACTAAATTGTTCTCGGACTATGCGCCTACCTTCTTCTCCCATATGCCGCCGCACATCCGGGTAGGGCAAAATCGACAAAATCGCCTGACCAAGCGCATCTGGATCTTTGGGGGGTATTAATAGACCACTTACGCCATCCTGGACGACTTCAGGAATGCCCCCAACCGGTGTGGCGATAACGGGAAGACCAGCAGCCATTGCTTGAAGTATGGCGACCCCAAGCCCTTCCATAATTGCCGGATGCACGAGCAAATCAAGTTCCGACAAAATGCGCGGAATATCCCTTCTGAACCCCGCGAATATAACCTTATCGGCGATTCCGAGATGCTCAGCATGCTGTTTAAGTTTCGGCAGCAAGACACCTTTGCCTAATACAAGCAACCTAGCATTTGGGCACTTTTTGAGCACAGCGGGGAAAGCTTCAAAAAGGTATTTATGCCCTTTGCGCTCGATAAGCTGAGCAATAATTCCGATAAGCAATGCATCTTCGGGTATTCCTAATTCCTTTCTCAGTAGACCATCGCCGCCATTTCCATAAACACTAGCATCAATAGTACTGTGAACGCAGACTATTTTTGAAGGTTCAACACCACCAGCGATAAGTATATCTCTAATGGCATTCGAAACAGTTATGATCTTATCGCAGAGGCAACCGTATTTTAGCTGGGAGATGAAGCGGTTATTAATCGGATAATCTACCCGTCTTGAGAGAATTACTGCACTTGTCTTGCAAATACGTGCTGCAATGCCACCCCAAAAATCGGCACCTCGGCGGCTATGGAGGTGGACAATATCAGGCTGGGATTTTCGCAGAAAGCTTAATATCTTAAAAAACAAAGTTATGTCAAGCTCATTTCTGAATCGTATCGGCACAACAGGTAGCCCCGCCGCAAGCATTTCTTGGTGGATACCACTGCCGGCAGGACATATCAGGTTTGCCTCATGCCCACGACGTATAAGACCATCAACAAGATAGACGACTTGCGTGGGCCCGCCAAGGGAATTCATCCCCGTCTCAATATGTACCGTGCAAAGTTTCTTTTTCAAGGATTTCTCCTGCATGCAGATTGGACATTTGTTTCTAGAGTCAATAGTCTCTCAACAGCAGCTAATATATCCTCAGGCGAAATAGCTTTCATGCAATCAAAATCTTTACATGTCGGGTGTCGGAAACAAGGTATGCAAGGAAGATTCTTAGCAACGGGGATAAAGTTGTGCTTCTTCACAAAGTACTGCCATCCACTTGGTCCAAAAACCCCGACGACCGGCCGGTCTAGGGCTACTGCTACATGAAGAAGGCCTGTATCAACTGCTATGATAAGATTACACTGTTCAATTACCGCCGCTGCTTGCCTCAATGTGGTTCGTCCCGCAAGGCTAACTGCCTCATGCCTCATTTGAATTTTTATTCTTTCAATCAGAGGTATATCTACCGATGAACCCAGAAAAACGGGAAGCGCGTTAAAGCAAGAGACAAGTCTATCCGCCAGTATGGCCCACCCCTCTTCCGTCCAATGCTTGTTTGGCCAAGTGGTCGCCGGGCAAAGCGCAACTATTGGTCGCTGTTCTCCCGAAAGATACTTTCCGATAAGGCTGCAAGCACAAGCACGGTCGTCTTCGTTGATAGGAACGTGCATGTGAATGTCCTCAGACTCGATTCCTAGAGGACGCAATATATCCAAGTAAGCCTGTGAGTTGCGTATTCTGGTTTCGTTGCTTGGATAACGAATGTTATAGAAAAGCGATGCTCCTTCTCGAACGCAATCGAAACCCAGACGATAACGTGCTCCGGTTAGCAACCCTATAATTGCACTACGAAGAAGCCCTTGCAAGTCAATCACTAAGTCAAAACGCTTGCTCCTCAAAATAGCGTTTATTTCGGTTAAGCCTGACAAGAAATACCTCAAGCGGGTGAGTACCCCACCCTTAGTCAAATTGCGGGTCCAAACTATTACCTCATCGAGATATGGATTACCAATTAAGATATCCTTTGATTTCTCTTCTACTATCCAAGCAATATATGCTTTCGGAAAAGCTTGCCTCAATGCTTTTACAACTGGCGTTGCCATCACAACATCGCCTATTGAACTCAGCTTTATTATTAATATCCGCTCGGAGCCTGTCAGTGATAATCTTCTTGTCATTTTGGTCCATCAAAATTCTCGACACAATTGGCAACAATATTCCAAAAACCTTCCTCATCGTCAAGATACATTGTTATCCCCACAACTACAACAGGAAACTCCATTTCGGAGCTCAGCTTTACAGAGTCTTTTTCAGTAGTAATGATAAACTCAGCACCGCTCTTTTTTGCTAATGCGCATACCCTTGTCAAGTCTTCTTTTGAATAGAGATGATGGTCGCGAAAGTGTGCACGGCCCGCAATTATTGCTCCAATCCGCTCAACCGTTTGCTCGAAAGCCTCGGGGCGTGCGATAGATGAAAGAACAAAGACCTTCCTACCTTTTATTTCTTTCTGATGCAGATGACCACCATCCTGCAAACATGTTAGATGTGTGACTCGATAGCCTGTTATAAAGATCTTGGCGTTCGGGGCTACTTTTTTAATTTTAGATACAGCCTCAGCTATATCCTTTTCCGAACGCGTATAGAGCTTGCCAGTAATAAGGATAATCCCTGCCTTTTTAAGAGCGTTCGGAGGCTCTCGAAGGCGACCTGCTGGAATCAATCTGCCATTGTCAAAGGGATTGTTTCCATCAACCAATACGACATCAAGGTCTCGGTGGAGCTTCCAGACTTGGAGGCCATCATCCAGCACGCACACATTTGCACCAAAGTCTTGTGTAGCCATCCTGCCTGTATGCTCCCTATCCTTTCCCGTTAGAATGGGCACACCTTTAAGCTGCCGCGCAAGCATGACAGGTTCATCGCCCACATCAACAGCAGACATAAGCGTGTTTTTGCCATCGGAAACCAGTGCAAAGCGGCCGTGGAGAATTCCGCCGTATCCGTAACTTAATACAGCAGGATTCCATCCCCTGCCTATCAATCCGTCGCAAACATATCTAACGGCAGGCGTCTTCCCGGTTCCACCGACGGTCAGATTTCCAATGCTTATTACGGGGCAGCAAAGCCGCCTTTTTCGCCTTATGCGAAGGTGAAATGGTAGGAGGTAAAGCCAAATTGCAAGCCGATAAATCCATGAAAGCCCTAGCAAGCCAAGCCTTATGAGGCGTGCAAGCAAATCCTTGCGACCTCCGTAAACCACGTCGAGGAGAAAATCTTCTGTGCTGCGGCTAACCTCCACGTTGTCCCCCTATGAGGTGTGCAATCAACTCGGCACACCGCTCCGAAGCACCTCTATTGTCTGCAACCAGCTTTCGGCAGACCGCTGTTATGTTTGCCAAGTTTTCTGGATTGGTTAGGAGTAGCCTCGCACGCTCAGCAAGCTCTCCGGCATTTCTAACCTCAAAGCCGACACCAGCAGAAATTGCTAGTTGGCTTATATCACGGAAATTCTGCATATATGGCCCAAAAATCACCGGCTTCCCCTGGAGGATTGGCTGAAAAATGCTATGCCCACCCTTTGGAACCAAACTACCACCAACAAAGGTAACGTTTGCAACAGAATATACAGACGCTAGCTCACCAAAAGTATCTAGAACTAGCACGTCAAACCCCTCAGTCCTTCCAACCGTACGCCTTGTACAAGAAAAACCTTTGCTTGTCACGAAAGACACTATCTCATCCGCACGTTCTATTTGCCGCGGTGCAATTACCAACTTAAGATTAGGTAAGTCTTGTTTTAATGAACCATACGCATCAAGAACAATTTTTTCCTCCCCCGGATTCGTGCTACCGGCAACCAAGACTGGAATACCTTCCGCGATTCCTAGGTCAGCACGGAGCTTGCTGACCTCACTTTCATGCATCTCGGCCCCATCCTGGTCAAACTTCAAATTTCCGACTACCTGAACAGATTCAGGCCGGGCACCAAGCGCAAGTATTCTCTCAGCGTCCATATCAGACTGCATGCAGCAATAGTCAACATTCTTAATTGCCCACGACAGGAGCCAACGCCATCTCATTCCGCGCTTAAAGCTTCGGTCGGATATCCTTCCATTTACAAGAACTGTTGGCACCCCTCTTCGCTTTGCAGCAGCAAGGAAATTTGGCCATATCTCTGTTTCTACCATTACAAATACATCAGGATGCACTCTATTCAGCGCACGAGCCACAATAAATGGGTAGTCAAGCGGGAAATACGAGACCTTGTCGGCAGCTTTTGCAGATTTTTGAGCAACCTCATTGCCTGTCTGAGTAATTGTAGTTACAAGTATTAGGTCATCCGGTCTAAGCAAGCGCAATGCGTTTAAAAGAGGAACAGACGCAATTATCTCGCCCACAGAAGCTGCATGAACCCATATTGCTTTACGCCCTTGCTGGCGCATTGCTAACTTGGGAAGTCCCCCAAGGTTTTCACGCCAGGATTTATTAGATTTACGGCTAACAAAAATGCGCCATAGATAATAAATAAAGATCCCAGGCAAGCAAAGGAAAAGTAGCAGGTTATAAACAAGCGCCGTCAATCGCTTTTCTCCTCTCCTACCATTTCCTCAGCTTGACGTTGAACATCGTCCAAGATTCTCTTTAGCATTAGCTCTGGCTTCTCAACTGCTTCCAAAGTCGCACCCTTGCCTAAAGTGATAGGTTCGCTGTAGACGATTGCGCACTTTGAGAAAGGCAAAGGTATTGCATACTTATCCCATGTTGGTAGCAGCTTCTGTCTTCGGGCAGCAGCGCCGATTGGAATTATAGGACAGCCAGAACGCTGAGCCATAAATATAATACCTTCTTGGACTTGCCTACGTGGACCCTTTGGTCCGTCTGGAGTTATTGCGAGTATCTCACCATCCTCCAATTTCTTGCAAGCAGCGAGGGCGGCCTTGACTGCGCCGCGACCTGAGGAACCTCGAATTGTTTTGTATCCAAATCTGCTAACTACTCCTGTTTGTATTTCGCCATCCCGTGAAAGCGAGGTTATCGCCCATATGCCCATTCCGCGGCAGTGGTATATGGGCAGAAGCGTTCGTCCATGCCACACAGCCATAATGAACCCTTGCCCTGACTCAATAAGCTTCTGCACATGCTCAAAGCCAACAACTTTTTTGCGAGTAGTCAGCCCGATGATGCTAACAAATAGCCAGGCAAGGAAAGATATTAACCGGCACTTTGTGTCCTCTCCTAGCAGACGCACAAGCTATCTCCCCTTGGCAGCCGTGTTGACTTGGGCGTTGTTTCGGCTTTGGACAGAGTAGAGCTTGGCATAGAGGCCGTTTTGTTTGATTAGTTCATTGTGTGTGCCCATCTCAACGATTTGACCTTTGTCCATTACGATAATTTTGTCGGCATTGACAATTGTAGACAAACGATGGGCGATAATAAGGGTAGTCCGATTGCTCATTAAGCGGTCGAGCGCTTCTTGCACAATTGCCTCAGAAGCAACATCAAGCGATGATGTGGCCTCATCAAGAATTAGAAGTTTTGGATTCTTCAGAAGTGCCCGTGCGATTGCCAAGCGCTGTCTCTCGCCACCTGAAAGTTTTACACCGCGCTCGCCAACAAGAGTATTGTAACCTTGCGGCAAACGCTCGATGAAATCGTGAGCATTCGCCGCCTTTGCAGCTTCGATGATCTCCGAATCTGTCGCTCCTATTCGTCCGTACGCTATGTTTTCTTTCACACTGGAGCTGAAAAGAACAGTATCCTGCGGGACAATGCCTATCTGTTTTCTAAGGGAGCTTGCTTTCACATCACGCACATCAATACCATCTATGAGCACAGCGCCGCTCGTGACGTCGTAGAATCGGAGGATGAGACTAGCAACCGTTGATTTTCCTGCGCCGCTTGGGCCTACGAGCGCAACGTGCTGGCCGGGCTCGATGGTGAACGATATGTTTTTAAGAACAGTCTCTCCAGTTTGGTAAGAAAAGCAAACATCTTTAAATTCAACCAATCCCTTGATTGGTGGCATGTCAATTGCATCGGGCTTGTCTTGAACTTCTGGAATTTCATCTAGTATGTCAAAAATCCTTTGCGCTCCAGCCATGGTTTGGTGATATGTGACGCTTATCCTGCCAACATCCTTTGCCGCCACGCTGATTCGCTCCAAGGCAACTAGGAAGCCAAACAGCGCACCAACTGTAAATTGTGGGAACTCCGGGCTGCCTACCATGCTACCACCATACCACAAGACAAATGCTATGCCAGATACTCCTATGAGCTCAAGAGTCGGCGCCATCGCCGCACTTCGCCTTACGGCCAACATCGCAGCCCCATAGGTCCGCCGGTTTTCATCCTTGAATCTTGACTTTTCGTAGTCCTCCATGCTGAATGACTTCACAATTGCTATTGCAGACAACGTCTCTTGGACAATTGCCGCTATGTCGGCAAGCTTTACTTGCAAAACCTCGGTGAGACTTCTCATGCCTCTGCTGATTTTGATGACCACATAGTACATAAGCGGCAGAAGGATAAGCGAGATTAATGCTAGTTTCCAGTTCATCATGAAAACCTTGCCTGTAAGAACCAAGATGGTAAGTGGAGCAGAGACAACTTGTATAATGCTATGCGAGGAGTTCTGCACAAGGCTTATGTCATTCGTCATTCGCGAAAGCAAGTGTCCAGTTTTTGTCCGCTCGAAAAAGCCCAATGAAAGGTTCTGGAGATGTGAAAAAAGATCATTCCTCAAACGTACTGCAATCTTGGTAGTAGCCGACGAGATTAAGAAAACTTGGCCATACGTCAGGAACCATTTCAATATGTGGATTCCAACTATTTGTAGCGAAGCAAGTGCAACGAGCCGCGAATTTCGCAGGGCGGCAGCATTAACTACATCGGTTATCAATTCAATAAACCAATATTGGATGCCAGCAATTGCGGCAGTACATACCAACCCCAACCCGAATAGATGCCAATGTGCCGTATAGTACCTTAACAGGCGCTTTTCGGGAGAAAGCTCGCCTATATTCTTCTGTTCCTCGAATTTATCCTCTTTGATTTTATCTAGTTTTTTCATGTTCCTTGTTATTTAGCAACTCAATTACCAAATCAGCAGTCTTCTCAACTGCCCCAGGGCTTCCCAAAAGTGCCTTGACCTCCGCAAGATCACCTATCATCTTTTCACGCTCGGGTGTCTGGGAAATGAGCTTAGCCATTAATTCTGAAATTCTTTCTGGTGATGCCTCTTCTTGAATAAGTTCGGGACATGCTAAGCGATCTAAGATGATATTAGGCATTCCGATGAACTTTATAGCCCTCCTGCGCATTTTGTATTCGAGCGCAAGAAGTTTCGAGCCTTTGTAAATTATCACCATAGGGCACCCAAGTATCGCTGCCTCGATTGTTGCTGTTCCTGATGCAATCACCGCCGCTCGGGAATACACCAATGTTTCATATGTAATATCCGTTGCCATAAAGAACTTTGTTCCCTTATATCGAGACAATTTCTCATTAATTTCCTCTGGATTTATCGACTGTGCTAACGGGATAACAAATTGCACCTTCGAAAACTTCTTACTTATTTTTTCCGCGGCACCTAATAATGCCGGAAGATTATATCTTACCTCGTGCGCTCTGCTACCGGGCAGAAGCCCGACTATCTCGCTTTCTGAATCCAAACCCAAGTACTCGCAAAACTCTTTTCTTGTCAGCCTTGGCCGAACGATATCAAGAAGTGGGTGGCCAAAGAATTTGGCGCAAAAGCCTTGCTCTTGAAGCACCTCTGCTGACCATGAGAACGGCGTAACAATTACGTCAGCAACGCCCTTGAGCTTTTGATAACTGGCATTTCGACGCCACGAACCTGGTGGAAAATAGTAAAGTACTTTTGTGCGCTCCAACCGCAAGCTTTTAGCCAGCCTGACATTAAAAAAACCGAAATCTATAAGTATCAATACGTTCGGGGTGTCGTTCCTAAGGCGTATTTTTAGCTCATAGAAAGTGCGCAAAAGGCGAGGACCTACTTTGATTCCTTCTGCTATGCCAATGGCGCTCCAGGTCGAGCTGTCATAAAGCAACTCGACGCCTGCCTCAGCCATTCTCCGGCCCCCAACGCCCCAGATCCTGGCAGCTGGCAGCCTCCTTTTGATCTCGACAGCCAAGTGTGCACCATTGAGGTCGCCCGATGCTTCTCCGGCAATCAAGACTATAGATGGGGCGGCGCTGCTCATCTAATGCCGATGCTCTAGTTGCCTGCCTGCAAAGCCAAACTTGATGTTCCGAACGAAATCAAGGAGGTAATCTCGCTCCGGGCTTGGCTCGATATCTGCAACTATCGTCTCAATTGCTTGTGATAAATTAAGGTTCGAGCGGTAGAGCAGTTTATAGGCTTGTCTAAGCTCTGCGCGCACCTTGGGTGGCACGCCACTTCGCCTTAAGCCAATTACGTTGAGCTCGCATACACGCGCCGGGCGACCATCTGCCATCATAAACGGCGGAACATCTTGTACTATCTTTGAGTGTCCACCAATCATCGCTAGCTTGCCTATCCGAACATATTGATGCACACCCGCCATTCCGCCAAAAACTGCTTTGTCCTCGATGACGACGTGGCCACTAATGCCAACAGTGTTTGCCATCATGATGCCGCTGCCAATATTGCAATTATGCCCAATATGGCAGTAAGCCATTAACATGTTGTCGTTGCCAACCACGGTAGCGTTGTCTTCGCCAGTCGCTCGATGAATCGTCACGTACTCACGTATGATGTTCCGGTCACCTATCTTTAGAAAGCTTCGTTCGCCTTTAAATTTGTGGTCTTGGGGCTCTCCTCCAAGGACAACACCAGTGCATATGCGACAATTGGCTCCGATGGTGGTCCAAGGTTCTATAACCACATGCGATTCGATTATTGTGCCGTCGCCGATGACTGTGTTAGGACCAATAACGCAATATGGGCCAACCTGTACGCCTACACCGAGTTCGGCATCGGGGTGAACAATAGCAGTTTCATGAATTGCTGTTTCCAAGGCCTTGCTCTCATTTGGCAACGAGAGTCCGGTCGGGCTCCTCTGCCAGGGCTTCATCTTTTTCCTCCCCAGTTTTCAAATCACGGTTGACTAGTGCAAAGGTGAATTCACCCTCGGCAACGACATCTCGATTTACACGACCAACCACTTTAACTTTGCCTACTCCTCCGCGATTTTTAATTAGCTCCACCTCGGTAATTAGAGCATCGCCTGGTCGAACGGTCTTTCTAAAGCGCACTTTGTCCATTCCACCGAAATAGGCAAGCTTGCCTTCGTTTCCGGTCATGCTTAGGAGTAGCACGCCACCAACCTGAGCCATTGCTTCCAATACTAATACTCCAGGCATAACTGCATGACCGGGGAAGTGTCCTTCGAAGAACCCTTCATTGATAGTTACATTCTTTAGGCCAACTGCGCGCTTCCCAGGTTCTAGTTCAAGTATTTTGTCTACAAGCAGAAATGGGTAGCGATGCGGGAGTATTGAACGGATATCCTCGACATCTAACATAATATCACCCTCCTTGCCGCCGCCTTGCCCACGATTGTCTAATTCTGCCAGCCAGGGCGGCATGCAAAGCATGGCCGGCTTTGATGGTTATGACGTGAGCGGCCAACCTGCCTCCAACAAGATACAGGTCGCCGATTAAATCCAACACTTTATGTCTTACAAACTCATCTCGAAAACGAAGAGAAGTAGAATACTCTTTCTCTTTTACTATTACTACATTTGCCAATGTCCCACCTCTCCCCAAACCGCTACAAAGTATTGCCTCAATCTCTTCTTCGGTGCAGAATGTCCTAGCTGGAGCCACCTCTCGCTTGAAAATTTCTGGTTCGACTTGTAAATCTATCGTTTGCTCGCCAATCATGGGGTGGGAAAAGGAAATAACCCCGGTTACCCTATAATTAGCATTTTGAAGTGCAATCACGTGTGTATTTTCTTTTCCAATCCACACCGTATCTTCTACTCGGATTGGCATCACCTCAGCAGATTGCGGCTCGATGCCTGCACGTTCGATAAGCTCAACAAATGGTAGAGCGCTGCCATCAACAGAAGGAACCTCTGGCCCGCCTACCTGAACGATGGCATTATCTATCTGCATTCCTGCGAAAGCCGAAAGTAAATGCTCGACCGTATGAACCTGAGCTGTCCCCTTCCGGAGAGTCGTTCCTCTATTTGTTGATTCAACGTTCTCCGCAACTGCGGCAACCTCTCCATTGGGGGTCACAAATATAATACCAGTGTTTGCCGGTGCAGGAAATATGGTCAGCTGGCATGGTTCGCCGGTATGAAGACCAATTCCTTCGATTCCAACACTGGTTTTCAAAGTTGATTGGTGCATCCCGGCCCCTATTTAGATTCTTCTTCAAGCGCCTTTATTCGCTTCTCAAGCTCTTGAACCAATTTTGCAAGCTCGGGAAGCTTTTGAGTAGCCGCAGCTATCCGTAACTGCTCTTTGTGGGACCGCGCCGGATAGCCAGAAACAAATGCCCCCGGGGGAATATCTCCGATGACACCTGAACGAGCGCATATAATTGCATCATCGCCAATTGTTATGTGGTCCTTTAAACCTGCTTGCCCTGCAAGGATTACGCGGTTGCCAACAGTAATGCTTCCAGATAGTCCAACCTGAGCCACTATAATGCAATTTTCCCCGATGCTACAGTTGTGCCCTATCTGCACCAGATTATCTATTTTCGTGCCGCGACCTATTTCTGTCTTGCCAGTTCTAGCCCTGTCAATCGTAACATTTGCGCCAATCTCGACATCGTCGCAGATAATGACAGTTCCGATTTGTGGGATTTTGTAGTGTGTATCGCCGACTCTTGTATAGCCAAACCCATCAGCGCCAATCACGGAGCCTGAATGAATAATCACTCTATTACCAATTGTTATGCCGTCATAGATTGCAACAAATGGATGAATTGTGCATCCGTCGCCAATGTTAACAGAATTCCCTACATAGGCGAACGGACGAATTGTGACGTCATTCCCTAAAACAACGTCATTTCCTATATAAGCATTGAAGCCAATAGATACCCTTTCGCCAATTGTAACATTCTGCCCAATATAAGCAGAAGGATGAACGCCAATCTCACGCTCCACTACTGGAGAAAATGCCTCTAGAACGCAAGCGAAAGCATATCTAGGATTTTGTACTCTGATTACTGGCTTTGAATCGCCAGAGATTCCAAAGCTTGTTATTATTGCTGATGCTGCAGATTTCTCAGCCTCGACCATTAGCTTAGGACTCTCCGCAAAGACAATATCACCTTCCACAGCATCGGAGATGTCCGCTGCACCAGTAATAATGGTATTAAGGTCGCCGCTTGTCTCGCCGCCAACCAGCTCGGCAAGCTCTTTTAGAGTTTTGGTAACCATGCTGTTTCCCATGGTTCCGATTCACCATTGCCCCTATGCAACATGGATGCATGTTATCTGACTGATACCGGCGTTGCGTTACCAATCGTGCTTTGGCTATTCCGTTCGTCTCCCATCACTAATGCTTCGTACCCACTATTTCTCTGTGATGCACCCAAAACAGTCTCCAGCTGGGATTCTGCTTCCTTTAATTTTCGGCGAAGCATCGACTCTGTGAGGGGATTTGCATCAGCTAACTGCGCTTTCAGAACCCTTATTCGAATGTAGCAATTGAGAACTTCTGCCGTATATCTTTGCTGTCCAGCAAGAATCGAATTAGAGAACGGCTTGTCTACACAGTTCAATTCTGCTTCGCCGCCCTTTGGAACCGTCGTAGAGGCTAAACCGGCAACCACCACTTTTTTGCTATCATACCTTACAGACTCCATGGCTTCGATTCGCCTCATGATATCGTCTGATACGCTGTAATTTGGTTTTGCCCATGAAAAATCGCCGATATCCACGCCAGCAGGCATACCAATCGGGGATACACATCGCCGACGTGGTAGCAAATGCTCAATGCCTGGCCCCTCTGGTAATTTTCCTGCTGACAGTTGAGCTGTGTGCTTTTCTTGGTTCAATCCAGCCTCCCGTGGACAAATCCCGCACCCACCGCATGACAACAAGATGGGAAATAGGAGACTAATTGCCATAAATGCTCGCATTGTTTTACTTCTTGTTTAGCTTCTTAATCACGTCGTCGGTGATATCTACAGCAGAATAGATTATGAAATCCGCCAACCCAATACTTCGGTTGAATACTATTGAGATACCCTTTTCCTTCGCCACAGTAGCGACGGCATCTACAATATCTTTCTTCGCCGCGCTAAGTAGCTCATTTTCTTTGTTGGTAAGCTCTTTCTGCAAAGTTTCAAATGATTTCTTGTAGGCCTCTTCCGAATTCTTACGCTGTTCGATAAGCTGCTGGAGCCTTGCCTTCTCTGCATCCGATGCGTCCTGTTTCTGCTCAAGCATCTGCATCTCTTGGTCGCGCTTCTTGGAGGCATCTAGGAGAGTGTTTATTCTTGCCTTGTCGGCTTCGGTCTGCTTGTCTTTTGTACTCAGCTCCACCAACTCAGCAATCTCTTCTGAAGTGAGAAGCTTGTTGGCTTTCATCAGGTCGAGTTTAAGATTTGCTTTATCATAAGCTGCTTTGAGCTCATCTTTGATTTGGGCACTCTTTTGGTAACCAGCGTAAGCTTTCTCGATATCCACTGTGCCGAACTGCATTGCGGCTTTCGCATCTGCAGCGATTGCCACAGTCATAGCACAAATAATAAGGCTCGCTGCAATGGCGATTGTTGTAATATTGCGTAACGTTGACATTTGAATACTCCTTCTAAATGAATTTCGACTCTACCCCTGAAGGGCTTTTTCATTGTAATCCAAGGGCGTTGAGATTATAACAGACGCCCAACAATACCGACAACCTAAAAGTAAAAATCCTTTGAAGGTAATAATTAATTGTGTACTTCAGTCGGCTATAACATACAGCGCTTCCCTTGCCTCGACTTTTTAGTCCCAGCCGATTAAAAAGCATGTCCTATACTGAAGTGCGCCCGCGAGCCTTCGTCGCTAAATCCATAGTCCAAACGGAGTAGTCCTATCGGAGTAACTACTCGGATACCTACACCATAGCCTACTTTGGGAGAAAAATCCTTATGCTGGGCAAATTCAGTGCCAAAAAGATTTATATTTAAGAACTGTTCGTCTGCGCCCCACGCGTCGCCGTAGTCCACAAAAGCCACTCCTTTAAGACTTGGAGCAAGCGGGAACCTATACTCAGTGCTTAGGAGAAACATATTTTTCCCCCAAAACCTGTCCTCTCTGTATCCGCGGAGTGTTTCTGCTCCACCTACAAAGTACTGTTCGAAGAATGGCACATCTCCGCTTAGACTGCCAGCCATCAATCTAATGGCTAACACCCTGCGCTGTTCTGAAACGTCGGTTCGGGGACCTCCTTTGCTAATATAGCGCCTGAAATCGATGCTATACTTCGCGAACGTCGAGTTGCTTGCCAACAAAGGTGGAACAGCGGACGCGACAGCATCTAGGTCTGCCTTTCCAAGTTCAACTGCGTAAGAAATGTAATTTCCAGTGAAAGGCTCGATAACAGAGTCTCGATAATCATTCGTTAGACGCAACGTGCCGCTTGTCACCGTTCCGTCTCGGAACACAGCAGCAGGAAGTGTTGAAAACTCGGGGATATCTACGGATTCGCTTCTTAATGTAACAAATCCTCTGCTGACTTCGCTTAGTGGCCTGCTAAGGGTAACGCTTCCTCCTTTCCGACGTTCGTCATATTCATCATCACCATTGACACCAAAAACGTTGGATGAAAATCTGTAGAGGAATTTGCTGTAAACATTCACCCCTAAAGAAGTGTGTTTGACATCAAGCCAGGGTTCGTAGAAACTTACCTCGTAGCTATTCCCGTTGTCGCTCCCACCGATTTCGCCAAGTATGCTTACAGCTTGCCCGCGTCCCCTGAAATTACTCTCCGATACTCTTGCCTGGCCAACGAGACCTGTTTTCGAACTATAGCCCACGCCAAGCGAAACCTCTCCTGTTTTAAGTTCTTTGACGGGGATTATAACAACAACTTTATCTACATCAGACCCAGCTTCAAGCCTATAAGGCTCTGGGCTTTCGCGATCAAATATCCCAAGGTCGTAAATCCGCATGATGTCCTTGGCGAGAACGTCGCCATTGAAAACATCGCCAGGCTTGAGCTTCATTTCACGCAGGATAACGTATGTTTTTGTTTTCTTATTGCCGACAATTTTGATTGCTTCCACCCGGGCTTCCTGAATTGGAATGGTCAGCACCCCGGTGGCTGGATCTATACCCACTTGTTCCGTTACCGTCGCGATGTAACGCTTCTCGGTGTAATACTTCCTAATAGCTTCAATATCCTGTTCGAGTGTATTGATATTAAGCACGCTGCCGACTGAGGTCCTCATAAGGCTGAGAATCTTCTCCGTTGGAATAGCGGTGTTGCCAGTGATTTTGATTTCCTTGACGACAGGATTTTCGACAACGCTGAATATAACCTTGACCCCGCTATCTACAGATTCTGTGCCAACAGTCACACGCTCGAAGTAACCCATGTTCTGAATAGCATCCCTTGCAGCCTGTACTTCACTTTCGGAGAAAGCCATGCCTGGCTTTAAGCTTATAGCGGCAAGAATCGCATCCTTGGATATGCGATCGTTTCCGGTAACTACAATTTCCGTTATCTGCTTCTCCTGAGCAAATGCAATCTGGGGGATGAACATGCAAGCGATTAGCAATATTAAAACTTTTTGGAGCCACATTTTCAGAAACATGTTGAATTTATCCTCCTCCTACTGCGTTCGCTTTAAAACTGGCAAAACATGTCCCAATAATCTGCCAACCTAAGAGTTTTTGCATTTGCAAATACTCTTCTAAAATACTCTAAAAGCTGAGTTTTCTGCAAGCAGCTTGTAAAGCAAAATAAGCTTGGGAATGATAAAAATTAAAGAATCACTACCTGCAATTAAAGGTACGGCGCCAACCGTCTCCTAATGATTTCACGTGCTCTGAAAAGCCTCACTTTTACCAATTCCACGCTTATCCCCGCTGCGTCTGCGACCTCTTGATAGCTCAGTCCATGCATATCCCGCAAAACTACAACGGTGCGATATTCGGGCGGGAGCTGTTGTATTGATTCCTGGACTTTCTTCTCAAGCTCCCGCTTTTCTATAACCTTCGACGGGTCGCCAGCACTGTCCTCGATTTCTGAAAAAACTTGCTCTTCCTCTATGCTCACCGGCTCATCGAGCGAGCGCCATTCATATCTCTCTCGGCGGTTTATTTCCCGAAATTTATTTTTGCAGCTGTTAACGCTTATCTGGCAAAGCCACGGGAAAACTGCTTCAGCTGGACCTCGAAACTTTGGATAAGCCCGATACGCCTTGACGAATGTTTCCTGTGTGAGGTCCGAAGCTTCTTCCATATCTCCAACCAAACGGTATATCAGACTAAAAACCTTCTTATGATATAATCTCAGCACAGTTTCAAAATCGGGGAGACCTTTGCTAGCTAAAGTATCCTGCTGGGATGAAGGCTCAGGTTCATTGGCTTCTTGATTATGCCTTAAAAGCGTCAAAAACCTGAACGATTCATCCTGTAATTCCAGCACTGAGGATGCATATAACGGTTTTATTCTCCCTTTCAACCCTCTTAGAATAACTGTTTCTCCTTACCGATGAATTATCCTCTTTGTTATCAGAACTTCATCTTTCCTTCTATGGTGATTTCAGACTGCTTGCGCTCGTTTGTTGACAACCCCAATTCAACGCCTTTCGGCAGCCGATAAGAAAGTTTAAATTGGTATTGGCTATCGGCATAATCAGGCCTCGCGCCCAAAGTAGACGAGTAGTTTAGGTAAAGACCATCCAGAAGTTGTTCGCTAATGCTAAGTTGCAGTGGCTCTTTATAACCCATTTCAAGCGTAAATTCCTCAAACCCTAAAGCCTCGCCAACGACGTCGCCAATAGAGCCCAATACTGTTGGCATCATTGCCGCCGAGAATAATCCTGACAGCTGCTCACCTATGTTCCGCCGCTGACCATCGCCAAAAATCTGCTCTATGCTCTGTTGTCCCGTGACCATTGCAAGTATTCTCTGTTCCGATAAATCCGGCGGTGATGCAGTAAATCTCGGCTGAAGATTGTCCCACGGGCCACTTACTTCCATAGTTACCGTATATCGCTTTCGTCTGCCAAGCCCTGTTAGTGCCATCAGCCGCGTTTGTGCTCGTACATCAATCATAACACTCGGGGGCTCACTAGGATGAATCCGCAATCTCATAGTGCTGCCAGGCAGAATTTTAAACGTATGCATAGGGAACATAATAATTCCATCTGTGAGGTTGGCCTGACCATCGACTGATGGCTTTGACAACGAACCAGCAATGTTTAAGCGGCCCACAAGTGGCGTTTTTACACGGCTACTCCTAAGCTCAACACTCTTCGATATATCGACCACAACGGAGAATGTAGGATCAACTGATTGCTTCCTTTTGCCCTTTGATTTTTCCGCCTTCCCGGCAATATCAATTGAGCCGTCTTTAACAGCTATGTCGCCAGCTACAAGCGGTTTTCGCCAATCACCCATTATTTTTAGCGTCGAATCAAGCCTGCATCGAATGCTTTCTCCATATTCATTGGATAAGTTTTTCTCAGATAAACCTAGCGAGCTTGTATGCACAAGCAAATCAAGCGTAGGATTGAGCTCAGTAAATTTAATGCTTCCACCAATATCAAAGCCTCCGCCTTTGGCAGAAATGCCAGTACATTTTTCGATAATAAGCTCATCGCCTTTTAAAACACAATGCATATCAATGTCTTGAAAAGAAGTATCTAGCTGTGAAAACCGAATTGTTCCCTTTGTCCAAGTCAAATCGCCCTGGAGAGTAGGTGTTTTTAGTTTACCTCCACCTGCAGGTACATTGATAAGCACTGACCCAGCAAGAATTCCTCCCATGCTATTCTTTGCGATGGAACTCACAAAGCCGGGTAGGAGATCAAGTCCTGCATTATCAAAAACCAATTTGAGAGAGAGTGCATTATCCTCCAGAATGCTCAGCGGTCGCCAGCTTACCGGGATAAAACCGGATGCCGTAACTTCCTTTTGATCAAGAACAAGGGTTAGCTCGTCTATGTTAACTTGTTGTGCTGGCATATTGTGTTCCCCTGTTGACAAACGAAGCCTCAATTGGTCAAATTTCGCATTTCCAATTATGGGATTTATGATATCCACAGACGCCTGCCCTACCGGTTGAGAGGTAGTTCCACCTGCAACTATTGTTACGTCTGCGGTGCCTGAAATGTTATGCGGAAGTTTAAGCCAATGGGAGAGGTCGGTCAAATTCAAACCGTGTGCATCAAGGTTAAGATGCAGTGAGTCAGCTGGTCCAACACTTGCTTTGCCGGAGATAACGGCCTCGTCGCTAACTGCTTCAAACTCGTTAACAGCTACTATGTTATCAGTGCATGACCCCTTAAGGTATACAGCATGAATTTGTCCTGCTTCGGCCTTGGGGTTTGAATTTGAAAATGTACCCTCACAATGCAAGTTTGGCTTAAGGCCTCCAACAAGTTTTAGATTCCCCTCTACCCGCCCTGTAACGAGGCCTGGCGTGTTGCTCGAGAACTTGTATATTAGTTGGTTTATTCTTCCTTTGGGGTCATAGATAGCAAGATTTCTTTTGGTTATTGAAAGAAATTTCGAAAAAGGTATATCTTCTATAACCGCATCCACTTGCAGTGAGCCCTCATCACGCCGGTATTCTAGGACTGGGAATTTGACTGACGAGTTGGCGTCGGTTAGCATTAGGTTGGTTGCCGATAACTTGCCTTCTGATATTTTCACATTGCCCGCGAACTGCTTAAAGGGCTCGCCGTCTATTTTAATGTCGCTCCCGTTCAAGGCCAGGTCAAGCCAAGGTTGCTCAATTGTCCCATTAGCAGTACCTTGGAAGTTCACTAAACCAGAAACACTTGGATACTTACTGGATGACTTAATGATATCAGCTAGCTGAAAACCTTCGCCACTAAATGTAGCTCTAATGCCCCCATTGCTTGTATAACTTGCGTCTGCTTTTAGCGAAGCCTTGCCCGAATGGATACTGACTTCTTTAAGCGCAAGTGTATCGCCGGCGTAATATATTTTTGCACGTGCCAAATCAAGAATATGGTTATGAATCCGCCCATTCTCAATCCATACGTCCCCGGCAAATGCTGGCGCAGAGCCAAGGATTGTAATAGAAACATCAGCAGAAAGTAGACCGCTCACCTCGCCCAATTTACTTGAAGGATGCACCAGTTGCCGAATGTCTAATGAGTCAGCCTTTGCTATGAGATTTAATGACCGCGTTCTTTCTAAGGGCTGAACTACCGAGCCAGAAATAGTTATCCTTCCTGGCCATTGATGAATCACTAAGTCATGCAAGCTCAATAGGTAGCGCCCAGCAGTTACTTGGGCTTCCATGCGTTCGGCCTGATAGCCAGACACCGCCACTGGTTGTGCAACTACCCTGCCTTCATACAATGGGTTTTCCACCGTGCCGGTGAGCCTGCCCATGAGATACATTCGCCCCACAGTTGGCTTCCGCCAGTACTTTCGTCCAAATTTGGCAAGGTCTATGTCAGCAGATGAAACACTAAGGTTGAGCGTGCCGTCCCCCCCTATCTTTCCAGAAACGCTCACAAGTCCACCCATAACGCGAGCGCTGACCTCGTTAATCTCAAATTGACCATTCTTATACCTAATTGAAGCAGCCCCATCGTCAAAATGGAAGCCTCGGAAGCTCCCAGAACCAAGAGAACCTTGATAGTCAATCTGAACAAAATCGGAAGTCCAATGTGCTTTAAAGTGGCCATTAGATGAGGCCGCCAATCCACGGTCTTGGATCGATGGGATTTGTGCTAGCTCAACACCTGTTGCCTTGCCTACCAAGCTAACTGATGGCTTACTGGAGGTATAGATATGCCCTCGAGCAATCAACTTTCCCCCATATGCCTTGCCCTCTGCCTTGGCAAGGTTAATGTGTCCGCCCTTGTAAACCCCAATCACATGAAAATCGGTGGCGCGCCACTGCCTGTAACCTAAATATGGGGTGTTTACTTCAAAGCTTATTTCAGGATTACGAGCGGGTCCAATTGCAACCAAATGGCAAATGCCACTAGAAGGGATGTTGAATTTGGAGAGCATATTAGAGTTTTTCAAGAAATGCGAGAATTCTCGGAGATTGGCACAATCTGAGCGAAAATCGAGAGAAAGTCTAGGATGCTTGAAGCCAATCACACTGCCGAAAACGGCAAAACGCGTAGCCCCAATTCTAGAGTTCAAATCCATATCAACTGTGTCATTTTCAATTAAGAGCCTGCCGTTTATTTTTTCTATAGATTTTTTGATTTTTGAAAAATTGACTTTTCCATCTTTGAGGTCCAGCACTACTTGATAGTTCAGTGGTTGGTCTTTCTTCCGATTGAGAAATAAAAAAGCATTAACCGAACCTGAAAGAACCTTCATGAATTTCAGGCGTTTTGGATAAGAAGACCAAAATTTTGCATTTAAGTTCACGGCATCAAGCTCGGCTTTGAATGAACGATTGCCTAAATCATACTTGCCCTCCAGGTGTATCTTTCCAGCGCGGTCGCCTTCGCCAACAGCAGAAGCGACAAATGCAGCCACCGGATGGTTCGAAAAATCAACGACTGCATTGATGGAGCGGAGCTTATTCACATAAGCTACATTTGGATCGTGTGCTAGGTCTTGGATGGTTAGGCGACCTGATTGCACTTTTATTATTCCCTCAAATGGAGCAGTCGGCTTGGTAGGTTTCAAGAGATTCGCAATATTCCAGCGCCCGTCTTTTCCTCGCCGCAAATATAAGCGTGGGGATATAACATGGACAGACTGAATGCTTTTTATGGGGTTAACTCGGCGGAAAGCAAAATCCAAGAGCCTGAATTTAAAAATTACGCGGCTCGCACTTAGGATGGGCAGGCTATCCTCTGGACCAAGGATTTTCACGTCCTCTAGAAGTATCTTGCCAGTCGGAGAGACATGGAAACTACCGATAGTTACCCTTGCATTTATATGCTGTGAAGCAATGGCAACAACTGCCTGTCTGACAATCTCCGAGGCAAAATATGGGCGGCTTACGAAAAATGCCGCAAAAACTGCGGCCATCAGAATAACCGGCGCAATTATTACTAATAAGCTGATACGTTTAATCCTGCCCATGAACTCGAAAAGCTATCCTTTATTTAAGCACCTAATCAACCTCTCGGCATCGCGAGAGGTTATGACTGGCGACTGCTTTCACTTAGCATGTAGCATGCGAGAAAAGGTCCGCAGCATGGTAGGAACTTCGAACAAACGGCCCTGCGGCGACATACCGGAAGCCCATGCTTTCTCCGATTGCTTTATATTCCTCAAATTTCGCAGGATGGACGTATTCTACAACCGGAAGATTTTTCTTCGATGGCCTGAGATACTGACCAATGGTCACAAAGTCACAACCTACGTCACGAAGGTCTTTAAGCAAATCAATGATCTCAGCTTCCGATTCCCCAAGGCCTACCATAAAGCCGGATTTCTTATATATAGACGAACTGAACTTCCCAGCGGTTTCAAGAAGTTTAAGCGACCGCTTGTAATCTGCCTGAGGACGAACAGTAGGATACAAACGCGGAACAGTTTCGACATTGTGATTAATCACGAGTGGGCCTGCATCAAGCACATGAGCCAATGCTTCTTCATCGCCCTTAAAATCAGGTATGAGCACCTCGACTTTCGCCCGTGGGACGGCTGACTTGATTTGCCGGATGGTTTCAGCAAAATGCGAAGCACCTCCGTCTCTCAAGTCGTCGCGCGTAACCGAAGTAACAACTACATATGCCAATCCCAGGCCTGCCGCTGCTTTTGCAATTCGTTTTGGCTCATCTGGGTCTACAAGACTTGGCACACCGCTTTGTACGCCGCAAAACCCACAATTTCGCGTGCAGATATTGCCAAGAATCATAAATGTCGCTGTGCGCCTTGTAAAACAATCACCAATATTTGGGCAACCCGCACTTTGGCAAACTGTATGAATGCCAAGGGATTTCAGGTACTCGACCATATCCTCAAAAACACCCATATCTGGTGATCTTACGGTGAGCCATTCAGGAAGCCCACTGCTCATATTCATGCTCCTCAGCTGCAATTCTATCAAATAGCGTTTTTTTATCTATCTGCACAGGCTTTATACCAAAAACTTGTGCAAACCTACTCACAATAACATCTTTCACTGATTGCATGCTTATAGGTTTACCGAGCAAACGTTCGATAGACGTTACCCTTCGGCCGACGAGCCCACAAGGATGAAGCAGAGCCCAATGGTCAAAGTTAGGATTTACATTTAAAGCAAAACCATGGTAGCTAACCCATCTACGAACTGCAATCCCTATCGAGCATATTTTTTCATCGCCGACCCACACGCCGGTATATCCGGGAACAGCTTGCGAAGAAATGCCAAAATCCGAAAGACAATCCATAACCGAGCGTTCAATATTGCGAAGAAATAAGTGAACATCCTTGCCATGTTGTCCTAAACTAAAGATCGGATAGCCGACAAGTTGGCCAGGACCATGGTAGGTAGCGTCGCCTCCACGGTCGGTATAAAATATCTCGATTCCAGCTTCTTTGATTTTTTCTATCGGAACAAGAAGGCTTTCTTCCCCGCCTGATCTTCCGAATGTGATAACGGGCTCATGTTCCAGCAAGAGAAGCGTATCTTCTATCAAGCCTTCAGCCCTGAGTTTGGCAAGCTTGTACTGTATTGATAAACATGGAGAATAGCCAATCTGACCGAGATCTACGCACCATAATTCAGACATTTGCATTGCCTCGCAGGTTCTTCTCCCATCTTACGACCAGTATAGGCTAGGGCCAGTATGTGCGTCAAGGAAAACCAAGATTAGAGAAAAAGATGTTAGGGGAGCACGGAGAATGATGGCAGAGGGTAATCATTAATTACCTTATCTAGAAAAAGTAACCAGCAACAAAATAAATGGCTACAATAATTAGCCAAGTTGCCGCTGCTAGTTCAACTAGGTATTGCTTAAGATTGTTCATTTTTTTCTTAAACTCGAGCACTCAGCAGAAAGCCTCTTTTGTTCTTCGAGTGCATCCATCAATACTTTTGGCGTTACCTCATCCGAGACAAAAGCAGATCCAATGCCTTTGATAAGCACAAATCTTAGTCGCTCTTGGATAACCTTCTTGTCAAGTTTCATTACCTCTAAAAGATTCAAACTGCTGATTTCATCCTTTGGTTTTATTGGCAAACCTGCTTTTTGAATTACTTTTGAAATCGCCTCAACTACTTGCTTGTCA
The DNA here is from genome assembly GCA_023511795.1 of Armatimonadota bacterium. Lineage (NCBI taxonomy): Bacteria > Bacillati > Armatimonadota > Armatimonadota bacterium. Next base: position 140,705 of record JAIMAU010000003.1, read on the forward strand.
ATAAGACCCATCTTCGCAGAGATAATAGTTGCCGTAACCATCCCAATAGCGACGGCCTCGCCGTGTCTATATGTCTTATAGCCAGTAATTGCTTCTAAAGCATGACCGACCGTATGGCCAAAGTTAAGTATTGCTCGCAAGCCGAATTCACGCTCATCTTGCTCGACAACACGAGCTTTGATCTGGCACGAACCAGCTACCGCGCGCATAATTGACTCTGGCTCCAGACGCTTGATCATAGGCAGTTCAGCTTCGACAAAAGAAAAATAACCACTATCAAGAATTATCCCATGTTTGATTATTTCGGCCAGGCCAGTGCGGAGCTCTCTTGGCGGAAGGGTAGATAAGGTTGCTGTATCAATGACGACTATTTTCGGTTGGTAGAATGCTCCAACAAGGTTCTTGCCCCGGGGTAGATCAACGCCAACCTTTCCACCAACGCTAGCATCTACCTGTGCAAGCAGTGAGGTCGGCACCTGAACAAAATCTACGCCTCGGAGGTATGTTGCGGCTATGAAACCCGCAAGATCTCCAATAACCCCGCCCCCAAGGCCAATAACCATACCAGTGCGGTCAATTCGGCAGTCGAGCAAGCGGTTATAAACTCTCTGGACAGTGTTTAGGTTCTTATAGCGCTCGCCAGCAGGAATGGCGATTATATGAGACTCAACGCCTGCCCTGCTGAGACTATATGCTAGGCAATCAGCATATAGGCTGCCAACTTTAGGATTTGTAATGATTGCCGCTTTTTTGCCTTTGCAAACGGAGGCGATTAGCTCTCCAGCCTTATCGAGAAGACCGTAGGAGATATGTATATCATAGCTCCGTTCGCCTAGCTTAATTTGCAACTTAATCGCATCAGCCATTTCAATCAAAAAATCCTTCGTCATTCATCCACTTGACTGCCCGTTCCATTGTTTCTTCCGGCGTATATAATGGTTCATATCCCAGTCTAGAAGATATCTTCGAGATATCAGGGCACATGTGTTCGAGGAAATGAAAATTTGCACTGATATTGGGCGATATTTCCCTAGCGTATATCTCAGGGCTTACGTACTCGATAGGGATAGTCGTCTTATAAATTTCTTCATAGGTTTTTACGAACTTCTCCGCCGTCAGAGCATAAGCAGAACCCACATTAAATATCTCAAATGCTGCCGCTCTTCTATTTTCCACAGCGCATAAGAAACCCTGGGCGACATCTTCTGCATCGCAGGGCCCAATAAGATTTGTGCCTGGAAAAGGCAAGATTACTGGTTCACCGCGCCGATGGGCTTTGTGGACTTCGATTGAGCGGCCGCCACTGCACTCCAGTGGCACTTTTCCTGGCCCACAAATATTCGGTGGCATTATTGCCGTTACAGGTATGCCATCCTGTCGAGCTACTTCAATGGTGGCAAGCAACTCGGCATATCGCTGACGATAACCCTCAAACAGACACTCGGTTTGCGCTACTTCCGGAGTTGGCACGACTTTTGGCCGTCCATACATCCAAACCGAACCGCAAGCAATCAGATGCTCAACTTTGGTGCTCAGGCAATCGGCATATACTCGCTGAATGTCACCCTGCAAGATGTCAATAACTACCTCGATATGTTGGTCAGCTAGGAGAGACGCAAAGGTTCCATCTGCCAACATATCCTGATACCGCAAAGTAACAACGAGCGACTTCTCTGCAATTACCGGATCACAAACAGACGTCCTTCCTGAATGAATAATAACAACCTCATGACCATTTTTCAGGAGCATGCCGCACAAGAACCGCCCGATATGCCCAGTTCCGCCTATTACTGCTATCCTCATGAGCACGCCTTGCCGGATTGTGATATCCTACAGCGCAATGATATTAACCTTTATTTCCATTTATGCTCGAACTTCTGGAGGCTATCATAGCCACGCCACATCATCAGATGGTCGACCAACGTAATTGCCATCATAGCCTCGGCGACTGGAATAATGCGCGATAGAAGCGTCGGGTCTCGCCGCGTTATCGCCCCAAGAGTTGTTTCCTCCATTTTCTCCATATCAATTGAGGGCTGGGCAACTGATACAGTGGGCGTTGGTTTCACCGCAAGGCGTGCAACGATATCCTCGCCATTCGAAATGCCGCCAAGCATTCCGCCTGCATTGTTTGTTCGGAAGCGAACCCGGCCATTTTCGTCAAGATATGGGAAATCATTGCACTCTGAGCCTTTCATCTCAGCAACTTTGAACCCTGCTCCAAACTCCAAACCCTTAATTGCACCAATGCTCATAAGGGCATGGGCAAGACATGCACTAAGCTTGTCGAATACAGGCTCCCCAAGACCAGGCGGCACCCCGCGCGCAATAACTTCAATGATTCCCCCAGCGGTCTCGCCTTCCTCTTTAATCTCCAATACTTGGGCAATCATTTTCTCAGCAGCCTCTTGGTCAGGGCAGACGATTATATTCTTCCGCGCCTCTTCTTCAATCTTCTCAAAAGGCGGAATGTTCTTCGCCTCTATCCCCATGCATGCCTTTGTGTAGCCAACAACCTTGATGCCTTCAGTTGCGAGAATCTTTTTTGCCAAGGCGCCTGCTGCCACCCTCATGCAAGTCTCTCTGCCGCTCGCACGCCCTGCGCCACACCAATCGGCGTACTCCCCGTACTTAATAAAATAGGTATATTCGGCATGACCTGGTCGAATAAGATTCTTTACATCGCGATACTGCTGAACATGTATGGGCTGGCGATCAACGTTGTAAATAATCATGCCCACTGGGGCACCTGTGGTTTTGCCTTCAAGCAAGCCAGCGACAATCTTGACTTGGTCAGTTTCCTTGCGTGGAGAATCAATAGGCGACTGGCCGGGGCGACGGCGGTCGAGCTCCTTTTGAATATCGGAGTCACTCAATTCCATTCCAGCTGGGACGCCGTCAACAATACAGAGTAGCGCGTCTCCATAGGATTCTCCGCACGCTGTTACTCTGAAGAGCCTTCCAAACGTATTTCCTACCAATATAGATACCTCCCTATTTCATGTTTGCGCCTACGGCCCGCATCAATTCCGCAAAATTTGGAAATGTGACGCTGACAGCCTCAGCAGTGTCAACTTCTGTTCGCCCTTCCGTGGCAAGTCCGGCAACCGCAAGTGCCATTACGACTCTATGGTCACTATGCCCATGAACAGCCGCACCATGGAGCGGCCTACCAACAATCTCAAGGCCATCAGGCAATTCTTTTATTTCCGCACCCATTTTGCTAAGCTCTTTGCACATCACCCTAATTCGGTCGGTTTCCTTGTGCCGTGCCTGAGAAACATTCACCAATCTTGTCGTACCATGTGCGAAGCATGCAGTCACCGCCATTGCCGGGAGTAAATCAGGAGTTGCATTTAAGTCGAACTCTTTGCCTTGAAGATCACCTCCACGAATACAAATTCCCTCCTGGACAACTTGGACCTCAGCACCCATTTTACTAAGCATATCTAAGATTGCCTTATCTCCCTGGGAATCATTTATGTCAAGTCCCAGGAGGGTAAGCTCAGAACTGGTTATTGCTGCAGCACATAGGAAAAACGCCGCAGAGGAAAAATCGCCAGGGATACCTTTCTCAAAAGCACGATACTCTTGCCCACCTCGTATACGGAATTGTTCAAAGCCTTCACGCTCATAGCTTATCCCCTGCTCGTCTAGCCAACCAAGCGTCATTTCGATATATGGCGTTTCAACAGCATTACTAACAAAAATTTCCGTATCTGACGCCACAAGCGGACAGTTAATCAAGAGGCTGGTAAGATATTGGGAGCTCTTGCTCCCATCTAGATTAACCTTGCCTCCCTGCATCCGTCCTCTTATCACCACAGGGGGACAACCATTTCCGCGCGTCGAAAATGCCTGGGCACCAAGTTGATTAAGTGCATCAACTAACGGACCAGACGGCCTACTTCTTATTTGTGAGTCGCCAGTGAATACACTATAGCCATCAATTAACGCCGCGGTGCCCATTGATATGTGAAGCGTTGTGCCCGAATTAGCCACATTGAGAATATCTTCGGGTATGTTAAGCTTTGCACCTGTCCCTTTTACAATCCACTCATTACCTGTGGTGATATCAGCTCCAAGCCTGCGATAAACATCTACGGCCGCAAGCGTGTCTGAGGAAGACAGGGGATTTCGCAAAAAACTAGTTCCATGTGCAAGCGAGGCAATAGCTACAGCTCGGATAGTATGCGACTTCGAGGCTGGGATAAGTACTTGGCCTCCAAGCTTTGATTTTTCGATAACTAGCTTCAAAGCATGGTGCTCCGCAATTCAATTCCTCTTGTTTTAATTGGACACTAAGTATAACAAAGCAGAGGTGCAATGTCAATACTTGCTATGAAATATTTATACTTTTTCACCCCTCGTCACATAAAAGCCACTGCTCATCGCTGGAAACATCTATTCGAGAAATACCTTGAGACCTAAGCAACAATAACAGCCATTAGGAGCAATTTTCTCAAATTGAAAACATGAAGAGTAGGTGCAATAAGTTTGTATGGGCCATTATGCATATTGCCGCCGAAATAAGCTTCTACAGGGGTAGCTACAATATGTGGTGGTAGGCATCCGACCGATTTAGCAAACGCTTGCAATTCGCGATTGCGTTCGGGAATCGTATCTAACTTGACATTATCACGAGATACCTTGCGATTAGAGTACATTCCAAATATACTAAAAGATGAAAAGCCCTTATAAAATTCGCTGAAATGGTCCAAAAGTTCGCCTTAAGCGCCAATTAAACCAAAAGCCAGAGAAGCTGATAACCACAAGCATGAAAATGGCTCAAAGTGCACAACTTGCGCTCGACACAATCCTACAAAAGCCGACGAAAGGCATCCCAAGCTGGATGCTTCATATTATGGAGCACTCCCATATCGAACGCCTTGCTGGTGTTGAATCTGGCGAGTATATGGCGAATCCCGAAGAAACCTACCTTGCCATGCAGCGAAATATTGGTACTTGCCTACTTGACCAATACCTTTGGGACAATCCTCTCACCATGGGCAATAAAGGCTATGAGAATCGCAATCACGGTGCAACGACTGGAGCGCAAGAAGTGATTGTTGACGGGATGGTGATTGACTCTGCGGAAGCCGTGGTCGAGCACATGGAAAAATTTGTCTTCCCCAAACTTCAAGCGGCCGTGGCAAGTTTTGACGAAGATGCACGTTCGAAGCAAATTATTGAAAGAGAACATGCGATTCAAAAGCGCCTCGGTCCCACCATACTTAAGAGTGGCCATGGGTTTGTAAGCTTTCCAACCTTGGCATACGGAACCTACGGTTATGTGCACTACTTTTCTGCCTATGGCTTATATCCAGAGATAATGGAAAAACACTTTTCGCTGCAGGCAGACCTCGCACTACTCAACAATAAAGCAGCAGCAAGAGCTTATGCTGAGGGTAATCTGCCCCCACTTTACCGCATGGACCATGATATGGCGGATTCACGTGGCACGCTTGTTCGTATTGAAACCCTGGATAGGCTTTGGTTTCCGCATTTCGCCCGCTGTCTGGAGCCTTTAATTAAGGTTGGTGTTCGCCTCATTTGGCACTGTGATGGCAATCTTATGGAGATGGTGCCTCGCTTGCTTGATGTTGGTCTTCGCGGCTTCCAAGGATTCCAGTATGAGGACGGAATGGACTACGAGCGTATATGCCGCATGAAGGCGCGCGATGGCTCAGACCTCATAATAATCGCTGGAGTTTCAGTAACAAAGACACTGCCGTTCGGAAAGCCATCAGACATTAAACGAGAAATCTCGTGGCTAGTCGAAAAAGGACCGAAGACCGGCCTTTTCCTCGGAGCATCCAGCTCTATTGTTCCTGGAACTCCATGGGAAAATATCAAAACTCTGGTAGAAGGCCTTAGGTACTATCGGACTCACGGGCGATCCCAAATCCTGGCATAAGCAGTGAGAATATGCCAACTTGCTGTTGAAGGCCGCCTTCGCTTACAATGGCTTGTGAAGTTGCCCTTTATGGCTGGAAAGGAACGTAGTCGTGCATCTCGAACCTTGGCAGTGGATTTTTGGAGCAGTTGCAGCTTTACTAGTTGGGATATCGAAAACCGGCATTCCTGGAATAGGAATTCTAGTTGTCCCGATGCTTGCACAAGCATTCGGTTCGCGCCCTTCAATAGGGATAATGCTCCCGATGCTCATAATGGGCGACGTCTTCGCAGTCATCTGGTATAAGAAACATACACAGTGGGACAAGCTAGTTGGACTTCTGCCATGGGTCGTAGCTGGCGTAGGTGTTGGGGCAATTGCCCTCTGGCAGTTTGCTTTGCTAAAGACCAACCGCGATATTCTCGACATTGTCATCGGAAGCCTAATACTAATAATGCTCTCACTTCATTTTGCACAGCGATTTCTAGGCGAGCAATTGACTCCAAAGTCGCCGATTGGAGTGGCTTCCACCGGAATATCAGCGGGCTTTGCGACAACAGTTTCAAATGCGGCCGGGCCCATCATGCAGATCTACTTGATGGCACACAAGCTCCCCAAGGAGCAATTCATGGGCACAATTGCCTGGTACTTCTTCATTATTAATGTAGGAAAACTCCCGATTTACTTTTTGCTGACTGCCATCAATCCAAAAAAACCAATTGTTACCGGCAGCTCACTTTTGTTCAATATTGCCCTTTTTCCGGCCGTTTTAGCTGGCGTTCTCATCGGCAAATGGCTACTTCCTAGAATGTCTCAGAGAACTTTTAACACTGCTATCCTTGTGTTGGCGGGCATCGCAGCACTAAGATTAATAGTAGGTTAGATAAAGAAGCGAAAAAACAAATGGGTAAAAAACACCAGGTGCTAACTAAAACAAACGTAATTTGTATATTCTATAAGGGAAACGAAATATCCCAGCGAAAGTTCCGGTTGCCTACAGACAACAAAGGAGGGAAAACTATGAAATCAATTCTTGAAGTTGCAAAACAATTAATAAGAAATCAAGCCGAAACACTGATCAAAGACTCTGGTTACATCCCCGCAGAAAAGCTCTTTTGGTGTGCGCTAGGTTGCGCAAAAACTGCCGCCGATATTCTCAAGGAAATCGCGTGCTCAAACATTCAGATGGCTGCTTCAATCAGAGGTGAAACACCAGGCAAATTTGAAGAAGAGTTTGTAGACCGCGTTGGAAAGGCATCAACACTGACTGAGCTTGGGCAGTTGGTGAAGGACAGCGCCGACATTGTCTGCCGGGCAATTGACAACCACTCGGAGGCTGATCTAGAAAAGCAGATAACAATGCCATGGGGAGCAGTTTTTCCGCTTTATGAAGCAATTTTCTTGCCTGCAAACCATATGACTTACCATGATGGGCAGATTAATTACATTCAGCTCTTACTGGGCGATTCAAAGTTCCACTGGGCAGAAAGTTAAAACCCAATTCGACGTTAAAGCAAATAAAAATAGTTAGAAAAGGGAGTGGCTAATTGGTGAAATAAAATCGTTCCAGCCACTCCCTTTTTCTAACTACTTGAACGAAGTAGTAATATCTTCTTCTGCTTTCTCCAGCGTTTTCTTTACATAGCGCGAAGTTGCAATTCGCTCCTTCAGCGCCGCCTCATACGCCGTCGAATCGAGAGGAAGCTCGACCGTTGAGTTGGTCCATGTCGAATAAAGCATGCAATTCGCAATCTCAACCGAATTGATGCCTTCAGCCGCCGGAGCAATCAGCGGCGTGCCAGTCAGTATTGCATCAACAAAGTTCTGCGTGATTACTTTGTGCCCACCACGCTCTCCACTAAATGGTATCTCTACATTCCAAATAGGTGGTTTTGCAAATGCCATTGGCGAAGTGCGGAGGAATTCGGATGCAAGAACTTCGTTCCTGGCAAAAGATATCTTTCCGTTTTCATAGACGAGCTTACCCCTATCGCCGGCAACCTCCAGCCTATTTGTTCCTGGTGCTTCGCCCGTGCTTGTTATGAACACGCCAGTTGCACCATTGGGATACTCCAAGTAGGCACTGACTTGATCTTCGACTTCGATGTCATGGAAAGCTCCAAACCTGCAGAACGCCCGAATTCTGGATGGCATGCCAAATATCCACTGCAGAAGATCTAAGTTGTGCGGGCATTGGTTAAGTAGCACCCCACCACCTTCGCCGCGCCACGTCGCACGCCATCCACCGCTAGCGTAGTATGCCTCTGTTCGGAACCAATCAGTTACAATCCAGTTTATCCGAACAATTGCGCCCAGCTCGCCGTTGTCCACCAGCTGCTTAATCTTTTTCCACAGCGGCTCCGTTCGCATTTGGAACATTGCTGCGAAGACAACGTTTTTTGCCTTTTGCGCCTCAATCATCCGCTCAGCATCGGCTTTGTGCACAGCAATTGGCTTCTCGGTGAGAACGTGAATGCCCAACTGCATGGCACCAATGCCAATGGTCGTATGATCATAATGCGGTGTGGCAATTAGCACCGCATCAACTAGCCCAGAGCGAATCAGCTCTTTGCTATCTTTAAAAGTCGGCAAGTCTGACCACTTAGTCAGCTTGCTTTCGTCAATATCGCATACAGCTGTAAGCTCTGCCCCTTTGACTTCGCCAGCTCTCAGGTAGTTTGCGTGATATGCTCCCATCCCGCCGACGCCTATTACTGCCATTCTAACTTTTTCCATAGTTCCATCCCTTCGCTTTAAAGTAGCAGCTTTACCATTTAAGGTGATTAGTCGAATTCTTAGTTAATCCTTCAGCACCTTATTACTCATTAAGAAAACATCTTTGCTTAGCTTGATTAGAAATATCGGAAAAGTCCAGGATTGCTGAGACTGCACCCTTCTGTTAAACTAAATCAGGCTAACAGCAAAAACTCAAGGAGGTGGCCGATGTTTCGCCGTGCCCTAATACCTATTTTTGCTCTAATTGCGATATCTGCCTCAGCGGAAAAGGTAATTTCACCATTAGTCACTGTGCGCATGATATCCGAACCAAAAGCAGTAGCGCACATAATGCAAAATGGCAAATCTCCTAATAATAACGTTGCGCTGGATTTTATGCGAAACTTTCCCGCTTCAATATCGGGTTTTGTTGGGTTTAGGAGCAAAAGCTTGCCTACTATGCAAACCGAGGTTCGTCTTGCTTATGATAATGCCAACCTGTACATTGCCTTTCGATGCTTTGACCCAAATGCCCAGAACCTTGGCTCCAAAGTTTTGGAAAGAGATGGCCCAGCATGGAGAGACGACTCGGTCGAGGTTTTTCTTGATCCCAAATGCGATAGCAAGACATTCTTTCACTTGGTCGCAAACTGCGCAGGAACAAGGTACGACTCTAGAGGACAATCAACCGATGGAAAATCCTGGGACGGCAATTGGTCGGTAGTCACAAATACCGAAAAAGACGCATGGACGGCTACTTTCATAATTCCATTCGATTCATTGGAGGTGTCGGCGCCAAAGCCAGGCGAAGTATGGAAAGCAAACTTTGCTAGGCACCAGATATCAAGACAAGAGTTCAGCACGTGGTCTCCTGTTGAAGTAGAATTTAACGAACCAGCTAACTTTGGGCGCATAGTATTCCAGGGTAACAACGTGCTTATCGCATGCATAAGCCCTACTCAAATTCTCCTCCCGAAGAAACATCAGTTCAAAATTAAAATTTCAAATCCCACGGAGAAGATGGTATCCATTCATGCAGAAGCCCTGCTTGACGAAAAGTTGATTTCTTTGGGAAGCAGTAAGGTACTTCCAGGAGATTCGGAATTGAATGTTTCGGTTAGTGTTCCAGAGGGCAAGCACAAATTAAGCCTCGCAGTATTGAAAAGTCCGACAGAGCATGAAATCGCCAGAAGTGCACCGGTTTCTATCAATATCGCTCCAAATCGTGCCCGTTTGGAAAAATACCGCGCAATCGTGCGGGGTTGTACGGCCAGAACTCCAGAGATTTCAAAAGCTATCAGCCAACTAAAATCGAAACTTGATGAGATACTCTCTTTCTCGCTAACGGCAAATACAAGCACTGAAAAGTGGGCCAAATTTACAGAGAAACTGGATGCCATAGAAAGTGACGTCGCACGCGCACGATATGCTTGCGCCGACAAAGAAAGCAAGGGATACTTGCTCGCGCCAGAGGTTTCTCTAAATAAGGTATTCCGAGAAAAGCTTTTTGAAGGTGAGATTGGGGCTCCCTTAAAGCTAAGTTTAGCTCGCAATGAGTATGAATCAGGCCAGGTACTCATACTACCATACGCTCGTGCACTCAAAGACGTCAAGGTAGCCATTTCGCCGCTTAACGGGCCTGGTGGCGCCGTCATACCGGCAGATAGAATTAAGCTCGAATTAGTGGATTATGTAAAAACTAGAAAGCCTAGATACGACGTAGAATATGTCGGCTGGTGGCCTGACCCGCTTCTCGAAATGAAGACATTCGACGTCACGCCCGATTTCATCCAGCCCATCTGGCTGACTGTGCATTCGCCTGCAGATATTCCGGCAGGAGTCTACAAAGGGGCAATCACCGTCAAGCCAGCCAACGCCCCGGAATCCTCACTGCCAATCGAGGTCAAGGTTTGGAATTTTTCGCTCCCAACCACATTACATTTAAAGACAGCCTTTGCATTGTTTCCCCATGAAATTTCTGCTTGGTATGGCGGCATGACAGAAGAAATTAAGCTCAGGTATTACGAATTCATGCTTGAGCATCGCCTCAATCCAACCAATATTTACACTAACACACCTGCCCCAAGTAAAGAGGACCTGCCATTTTGCATCCAGCGTGGCCTGAATGCCTTTTGCCTTGCCTACACACACAATAGGGATAAAAATGGCCGGTCTGAATTGGCCAAAATGATTAAGGAATATGAGGCTTTTCTCAAAGAAAGAGGTTGGTGGGACAAAGCATACCTATATGGCTTTGATGAAATCAAACCCGATAAATATGCTGAGCTTCGCGACATGTACGGTTGGGTGAAAAAAGAGTTCCCAGACTTGCCTCGGATGTGCACTGTTGCTCCAAATAAAGAATTGAAAGGCTATGTTGATATTTGGGTGCCGCTAACTTCCAACTGGCAGCAGAATGACGCCGAGGAATATACAAAAGCAGGTGATGAAGTCTGGTGGTATGTTTGCTGTGTGCCAGCACATCCATATCCAAATTTCTTCATTGATTACCCAGCAATAGACCCGCGGGTCATCTTTTGGATGAATTGGAAGTACCGCATACCCGGATTTCTCTATTATGCCGTGAATAACTGGACCACAAACCGAGTAGCAGCTGGCTTACCTGAAGAACATCGGGCGCATGAAGACCCAAAAGCCTTAGAAGCCATAAGAGAAGGAAAGCGCTGGCCTGATGTGCCTTGGAACACATTTACTTTCGACGACTATAACGGCGACGGCCACCTTATTTACCCAGGTCCGGGTGGGAAGCCTTTTAGCTCAATTAGGTTGGAATGCATCCGTGACGGCATTGAGGACTATGAATATTTCTATTTGTTAAACAAATTAGCCTGGAAGGCTGATTCCAATTCTAAAAGCAAAATTCAAAAGATTCTCGCAGTTAGCGACACAGTAGTACGTTCACCTAGGGAATATACTCTCGATCCGCACGTTTTATTGAAAGCAAGAGAAGAGGTCGCAGAACTTATTGAAAAGCTATCTGCAAAGAACTAAAAAAGGAAACCGGGGCGGACTCCCGGGAATCCGCCCCGATGCCGGAGGAGTGGAGGTACGGAGGTTGATTAAAAAAGATTAACGGCAAGCAGTACGCCAAAATATAGACTAATATACCCTGTGATTCCAACGCGTAGAGCTTTCCGCACGAAAACTGGGTTATAGTTCCTATACCACTCAGCAAGCACTACAAGCGGAATAACAACACCAATCTTAACTAAACAGAAATGCCAAAAGCCCCGGCGAATGCATTCAGCCATTAATGGGTTTGCCTCCACTGCTTTGCCCATTGCAATAACTACAATGGTGAACAGCATATCGGCTAGGCATATTGCAATCAGTACAATACTCTCTTTGCTAAAAGTAATATGCATTCCGCTTACCACCTGTTACATTTCTTTATTGAAGGTCTATTCTTTTGGTCTCACTAAATCAAGCTTCAATATCCATGCCAAACTACACTCGTATTCCTACCAGATTTGACGAGAAGAACTACTAACGTTATACTTGTGAAAGGCTATGCCGTGGAGAACGTGCGGTGGACTACCTGGATAGACAGATTTTGAACATTATTCAAACAGACTTCCCTCTTGAATCTCGGCCGTTTCAAACAATTGCAGAGCGCTTGGGGACTACTGAATCAGAAATCCTCTTACGTGTTAGACAACTTATCGAATCCGGTGTTATTCGAAAGATTGGACCAGTGTTTGATTCTCGTAAGCTTGGCTATGAAAGCACCCTCATAGCAATGAAAGTTCCAGAAAATCGCCTTTTGGAAGTTGCAACCATTGTGAACGAGTTTCCACAGGTGACACACAATTATGGCAGAAGACACAAATATAATCTGTGGTTTACATTGGTATGCCAAAATTCGTCTGAAATAGACAATATCGTATCCCAAATTAGAGCCAAAACAGGCATCTCGGACATATATTTGCTACCAGCTGAGCGAATGTTCAAAATAGACGTGAACTTTAGGTTCTAATGAACGAGAAACAAAAAAGCATAATACGTGTCTTTAATAATGGCTTGCCGGTTGAGAAAGAACCATTCAAAGCGGTATCAGAAGCCATTGGCATCGCCGAAGAGGAACTCCTTTCTCAGCTTAAAGCATGGAAATCCGACGGGACTATTCGCCGCTTTGGCGCCTTGGTCAGACATCATCAGGCAGGCTTCCAAGCTAATGCAATGGGCGTGTGGAACGTACCAGATACTTTAATAGAAAGCTTTGCGGGTATTGCAACGAGGTATCGTGAGATAAGCCACTGCTACCAACGCCCTAGGCTTCATGATTTTCCCTACAACATATATACTATGATTCACGGGCGAACAGAGGTAGATTGCGAGAAGATTGCACAAGCCGTTTCCGAGGAAACTGGAGTGGAAGACTACATATTGCTTTACACAATCGCTGAGTTCAAGAAGTCAAGCCCCTTGTTTTTCCTGGAAAATAGGAGATAAGAATGAAGCGCATTGTCAGCGTGAGCCTAGGCTCGCCGAAAGGAGATAAAACAGTTAGGGCTACTCTTCTGGGCGAAGAGTTCGAGATAGCCAGGATTGGGACAAATGGCGACTTCAAACGATTTGCCGAGTTAATGCGCGAATTAGACGGGAAAGTAGACGCAATCGGACTTGGTGGCATAGACCGATATCTTTATGCTGGGAAACGACGGTATACAATCCGAGACGCAGATAAATTAGCACGCTTAGCCATTAAAACCCCAGTTGTTGATGGTAGTGGCATCAAAAACACACTTGAACGCGAGACCATCGAATGGCTTCAGCGCGAGGGAATCGTGGACTTCCAAACCAAGAAAGTCTTGCTAGTTTGCGGGGTGGACCGCTTCGGCATGGCAGAATCACTTTGGCGATTAACACGACCCAAAGGCCGAGTTATCTATGGCGATTTGCTGTTCAATGTTGGCGTGCCGATACCAATAACCTCATGGGGCATGCTAAAAATACTTGGACTGATTTTCCTGCCGCTAATCTGCAGGCTGCCGTTCAAATGGCTCTATCCAATCGGCGAGCAACAGGAGAAGAATACGCCTAGACACGAGAAGTACTTCCGCTGGGCAGATGTCGTGGCAGGCGACTACAAAATAATAAAGAGGTTTATGCCCATGCCCGAGTCCGAAGCTATGGCTGGTAAGGTAATTATTACAAATACGCTTACCCAATCTGACATTGACAACATGAAAGCCTGCAAAGTCAAAATGCTGGTTACATCTACTCGGGAGTTCGATGGAAGAACATTTGCAACAAATGTAGTCGAGGGAATCCTTGTAGCACTATCAGGTAAGCGACCAGAAGAAATGACGGAACAAGACTATATTGAACTTCTGAGAAAACTTGACTGGCAACCAACGGTGAGAATACTCAATGATTAAGCTCTTACCTAATAAACTAACTTAATGTCCTCCTTACTTCATCGTCTGAGAATATGAACTAATAAGTAACTAGGGTGCTAAAAATGCGCAAATCCATATTACATAAATTACAAGAGATATCAGGATCTAAGTATGTGCTTACTGCTCCAGAGGACTTGGTTTGCTATGGCTATGATGCTCAACACGTTGAGTATTGCCCAGAAGCTATCGTAAGAGCTGGCAGTGCCGAGGAAGTCTGTGCAATCCTTCGCTTGGCAAACGAGGAAGGTTTGCATGTTACACCCCGTGGTGCTGGCACTGGGTTAAGCGGCGGCTCTGTTCCTGCTGCTGGGGGGCTTGTACTTGATCTAGGACGCATGAACCGAATTATTGAGATTGACCAATCAAATCTGCTCGCGACGGTTGAGCCTGGCGTTATCACCGCCGACCTCGCATCCGCAGTCGAGGCAGTTGGTCTCATGTACCCACCTGACCCAGGAAGCATCAAGGTTTCGACTTTGGGTGGCAACGTAGCTGAGAATGCGGGTGGTCTTCGAGCAATTAAATATGGAGTAACAGCAGACTATATTAAGGCGATTGAAGGGGCAACCCCAACAGGTGAGTTTTTCAAAGCTGGAGCAGTCACCATGAAATCAGTAGCTGGTTATGATTTAGTGCATCTCTTATGTGGCTCTGAAGGTACACTGGCGGTGTTCACAAAACTTACCTTCAAGCTCCTTCCTTTACCAAAGGCACGCCGTTCCATGGTTGGTCTTTTCCCACAGCTAACACAAGCAGCAGAAACGGTATCAGCTATTATTAGCGCAGGCATTATGCCTGCCACGCTGGAGATAATGGACAATGTGACCATTCGCACTGTAGAGGAGTTCAAGAAAATTGGACTTCCGATTGACGCAGGCGCTATGCTTTTGCTGGAAGTTGACGGCGCATCTGCCCAAGTTGTCGAGGAAGCAGACAAGGCAGCCCGCATAATGACATCGCATAACGCTTCAGAAGTTCAAATAGCCTCAACCCATGAGGAGCGGGACAAGGTTTGGGAAGCAAGGCGTTCGGCCCTTGCCGCATTGGCTCGAGTTCGCCCTACCGCTATTCTTGAAGATGCCACTGTGCCGCGAAATCAACTCGCCGACATGGTTAGCGAAATTAATCGTATTGCAAACAAATATTCTCTTACGATTGGAACATTTGGACATGCAGGAGATGGCAACCTTCATCCAACAATCCTGACTGACCAGCGAGATAAAGAGGAAATGGCGCGTGTCGAGAAAGCCATCGACGAGATATTCAATGCGGCTCTGCAGCTTGGCGGAACTGTCTCTGGCGAGCACGGAATCGGATTTGCTAAATCAAGATACCTAGCTTGCGAAGTCGGCCCAGGTGCTTTAGGTATGATGCGCACCATTAAATCTGCCCTAGACCCAAAAGGGATTCTGAACCCCGGAAAGATATTTACTGACCAAACGACATGAGCTTATGTTAAATGAACTCGACCGCCTGACTTTTAATTGCATAAAGTGTGGTTATTGCAAAGCAGCATGCCCCGTTTATAAGGAAATTGGCGAAGAAGCTGCTTCACCTAGAGGACGCGTTCGCCTGATTCGGGGAGTATATGCCGGCGATGTCTCGCTTAGTCAAAGATATCGCAAACTCATCGAATTATGCATAAGCTGTCGTGCATGCACAGCAGAGTGCCCAAGCGGCGTCAGCCCCAATCAGGCGGTACTCAATGCACGACATCATCTTGCGATTGAATGCGGCATCCCCCTAATAAAGCGCCTGATATTCCGTCGTGCAATGACTGCTAGAAGGATGTTCCCCGCAAGTGCCAAACTTCTCGGTTTCCTTCAGCGAGCAATCATCCTACAAAGCAGATACAGTCCAGCCAGGCTAATCCTACCCATCCTTGGCCTTCCATTTGACAAAGCAATTCCTTACTTTCAGCTCAAAACCTTTCGCGACCGCATGCCGGAGGTCATACCAACAACAAATAGAAAGTACCGCGTAGCATACTTTGTGGGGTGTGGGGCAAACCTGATTTACCCGGAGATTGGAGAAGCAGTCGTCAATCTATTAACTTACTTTGGAGTCGAAGTCGTCATCCCACGCAAGCAAATGTGCTGTGGGACACCAGTATTCACCTCAGGTGATTTTGAAGGTGCAACACATCTAGCAAGACAAAACCTTAAAGTCTTGAGCAACTTGGATGTTGACGCAATTATCACCGCTTGTGGGTCCTGCGGCACAACGATAAAGCATGAATGGCACGATCTCCTAGGAATTGAAGTCCCAAGTGAGCTAACGTCAAAAGTCTATGATATTACTGAATTTCTCACCGATTGTTTGGCAGTTTCTCTTAGTGCACATATACCAAAGGCAAAGACTATCACGTATCATGACCCATGCCACCTCGTCAGAGGTATGGGGGTACAAAATCAACCCAGAAAACTGCTCTCATCGTTGGCTGACACAAGGTATGTCGAGCTCGCAAGCGCAGACACATGCTGTGGAGGCGGTGGTGCATACAGCATCTACCATCCAGACATGTCACGAAAGATAGGCGCAAGAAAGGTAGATAATGTTTTGAAGACCGAGGCGGACCTAGTTGCGACCGGTTGCCCTGTGTGCATTCTCCAACTGCGAGAAATGTTTTCAATTGCCAGAATTCTGCGCCAGGTCGAACACACTGCAGTTGTACTCAACCGTGCATTGAAGGAAAAATCGCAGAACTAGCCCTTCCGTCCATTATGCAAATTCTTGACTGCAACACAAAATGTTGATATAATTTTGATGCTTGCTGCAAGATAGGAGCGCGCGGGCCCATAGCTCAGCGGTAGAGCGGCCGGCTCATAACCGGTTGGTCCTTGGTTCGAATCCGAGTGGGCCCACCAAAATAAGAACTTGAATATTGGCACTTCGCAGTAGAAGGACTAAGCTTTAAGCCCTGATTTCCCACCAGGGCATTTAATTTTTAGGGAGCCAATCCAACTCGAGATCAACATTTGAGACCTAAGATATCAGCTCCTGGGTCATGAGCTTCATAACTACGAATCGTAGCACGTTTATTTGAGTTTGCGTAGCAGTATACGCAACCATGGGGGCAGGTATCATATGTTCCAATATCCTTACTCTCATAGCACCCACATTCTTTCCTCGTGGGATGTTCGACTAAATTAGTCACTCTATCAGGAAACAATTGCTTTAGGAGCTCTCCATCAACACAGTGCGCCTTCTTTATTTTGCTCCCAACAAGATAATCTCCACAACAAGAATACATCTCGATTCCATGATTGGCCGCGATGTCCGCAAGGATATTGGCTAGCGTAATTCGCTCGGGTTGGGGCAAATCTATGCATTCGATTCCAGTTTTGATAGCATGAATCTTAGTATTTCGTAAGACTTTTTCATAATAGTAAACAAAGCTGAAATAACAGCGCTTCACTACTCCTTCTAATTGAGCACAAAGTTCACGAAACCGCCTAAAATGGTATTCGCTATCTGTCGCAGTCGATATTAGGATGGGGTCATAACGCCACAGAACGCTCTCAGCACCATATCGCCCTGAAAGTATTCGGGCGCATTTTACCATATCTGCCGTGTCTGGCACCCTTGGTTCGAACACCTTTGGCAATCCTGTAATTGTAAAATGAAAAACCATTTGATAACCACCAGCATCAAGTTCGTCGAGATAGGGCAAAAGAGGCAGGTAATTCTTCGACCAGAAGACAATCGCCAATACATCTTTTGGAAGTAGCGATACATCATATACTACATTTGAAAACGGATTCATCCATCGAACGTAACCCTTTCGAATCCGGCTTATGAACCATTCTGAATAAAAAGCAGGGATATCTGTTCTTCTGCTAGCAGAAATAACATTCATAAAGCCATACACTTAGGTCAAATTTGGTACCAGCTAAAGTTTATTTTAGCAAAATTTCCCTTGAAAACTTTATTTAGAATATTAGATTGCAAAACCAAATCAATTTGAGTTACATTTGCCTGTAAACCTGCAGGTTTACAGGCAGTGGAGGAGAGACAATTCCATTGAACTAAAGGAAACAATGGAGGTGCCGGCCGCCGACGAGACAACTACAACAGCTGGCAGAAAACAAAAGTGTTCTTCGAAAAAGCCGTACCAAAAGAGGTAAGGAATGCATATCGCCGCGACGCATTGTCCGGATTGCTAGTTGGCGTATACAACGGTGCAATTTTTCCATTTATTGGGTTCATTGCAAGAGACGAGCTTCACTCCAGTACTTCGCTAATTGCTTTGATAACATCAGCTCCCTATGTGGGAAGCATGTTTGCATTGTTTTACGCAAACGCAATGGAAGGCAAGGCTAAAATGCCTTATGTAGTTTGGTCAGGTGTAATCGCGCGAGCACTATTTCTACTTACTCTTTTCACGATGACCCCTCTTCGTTTCGCGCTAATTGCATCAGCCGCACAGCTCGTAGCCACAGTTTCCGGACCAGCCTATGCCGCAGTACTCAAAGAGATTTACCCTGATGAACATCGAGGCCGAATAATGGGCTATATCAGGGTTGGACTTGCGGCAACAAGCTTCTTTTCCACCTTAGCGGTTGGCCAACTGCTTAAAAGGCATATTCTCGATTTTAACTACATATTCCCAATTGGTGCTCTTTTCGGCATCACATCGTCCTTGGTTTTCGGAACCATAAGAACAGCTCCCATTGACCCAAAATCAAACAATTACAAACCATCAACAGTTCAGTTTTTGCAGAGCACGCTTGCCATCTTCAAAGAAGACCGCAACTATGCTTGGTTTGCGCTCTCGGTATTCACGTTCGGATTTGGAAATTTGATTGTGGCGCCACTCTATCCTGTATTTCAGGTAGACCAACTGCACATTACAGCAGCACAAGTCGCCATGTTATCAAACATTACAACAGTTATTTGGATGTTCTCTTATCTATATTGGGGAAAATATGTGGATATGCAGAGCCCATTAAAAGCAGTGATGGTAAATGTCTTGATGGTAAGCCTAGTGCCCTTTGCTTACTTCTTGGCAAACAATGTTTGGATGTTGATTCCAGCTGCGATAATCAATGGAATCACCATGGCTGGAATAGAGCTCAGCTACTTTAATAGTATTCTCTACTTTGCAAAAGAAGGCAGAGAATCACACTACCAGGCATTGCACTCATTCTTATTAGGCATCAGAGGAACGATAGCACCATTTATAGGAGCAGCGCTAGTTGCATTCTTTAGAACAAGCCATATCGATATCAGGTTTGTTTTCCTAATATCAATGCTACTTATGCTGCTCGGCGCAGTACTTCAGCTGGTAGGAGTCAAATCAAGATATTAACAAGAAAAAAGCAAGAACAGGGGAAATGCAACCGTGATAAATGAGCCATTCCAGCCAATTTAGCAGTTTTTTGTATTTATTTCCCCTGTTCTTTCGTTTTACGGGTATTTCCAAATTATTACTATTCTTACTCACAAGGGGACTCGCGTTCTTTCTCCTCCATTTGAGCTTCGAGCTCTTTCCGCTTTTCTTCAGCGGCTTGACGTCCAGCCTCCACGGCTTCCTTGACTTTTGATTTAGTTGCTGCAACCATTTCACGGCTCTTAACTGCCGCTTGGGAAATTTGTCCCTTTGCAGTTGATGCAAAGGTGGAAGCCTTCGCTTTCATCTCACCCCATGCTTCACCCGCTTTTCTTCCAGCCTCACGGGCTTTCTCGCCAATATCGCTTCGAAGCTCTTCACCCTTCTTGGGAGCGTAAAGCAAAGCGGTCATAGCTCCTGCGGCTGCACCAATAAGGATGCCGAGCCAAAAATTTCCCTTGCGTGCCATTGCATACCCCTCCTTCTATTTTTGCACTGATGTCCGCTTATACTCGCTAATCGCACGCGAGACACCCGCTATTATGCTTAGAATGCCAATAAGCGGTGACGAAACCGCGTGTTTGATAATATCAGTCGTCGCTACAATTTTGCTCGATACTTTCTTAGCAGTCTCCTCGCTAATTTCCATTACATGTTCTGCTCTGTTTTCTACTTTCTCAACAAAGCCATTGACCGACTTTATTGTCGACGTTACTTCAGCCATTGCTGGTTGAACTGACTTATTAATAAGTCCTCTAACCATTAATGCAAGATAAGCAACTGTGCCTAGCAGCAAAAGATTACATAAGGCAATGACGCCTACGAAAACAATCAGCCATATCATTGAACCCCACCACCAATGATTATCTCCAAACCCGCGAAAATAATCATAATTTGCTGTACCCTCTACTCAGCAAATCGAAACGTAGAATGCTCGGAAATGCAATTGGCAAACAACCGATAGCAAATGACTAACTTAGCGCATTTGTCTTGCGGAATGGCTTTTATTGGCGTATAATATTTTTGAAACATGGTTAAAAATCACGGGCAAGGAGAAACGAGAGTGGCAGAAGATTACAAGCTTTCGAGAATAGTACGCACAGTATCTTCAGAAATCTATATAATTTGGCAAGGAGAACGACGAATCGGACAAGTCCATCTCCACTACGCCCACTATACCATATACCTCACACTGTTCTTTGAAGTAGATGTCTCACTACAACAAGAAGAGCAGTTGCTTGCTGAAATTGACGATCAAATAGTATCGTCCTATCTTCCCAGCTTTGAACGCGAGGAAATGCTAGTCACAATATTCCGCGGAGAAGAAATCAGCTCATTCAGCTATTGCCCCACAGAACTTGATGAGTTTGATGAGGAAGAGGAGTAACGCTGCGCACGCCCAATGCGACTTGGCGTACACATGCGAATAAGCGAGGGTTTGGAAGCAGCGGCAAGGACAGCTGCGGAGATCGGATGTGAGACAATCCAGGTTTTCGCCGCCAATCCAAACGCTTGGAATTCGCCACCAATCGAACCTGCCAACGGTGCACTCTTTAGAAAGCTCACAACCGATTTCGGCCTCCACCCGGTAGCTGTCCACACACCATACTTGCTTAATCTCGCATCGCCTGATTGGCGTATTTATTTGGCATCAGCTCACGTACTAGCAGACCATGTGCGCCGTGCTGAAGCAATTGGTGCCAATTTCGTCGTAACTCATATAGGGAGTCACAAGGGCTCAGGAATTGAGCAGGGAATCAAACGCGTGGCCAGTGCCATTTCAAAAGCACTGAATCAATCAACTGGAAAGACGGCGCTCCTTCTTGAAAATTCCGCCGGCTCTGGCGATTCAATCGGTTCGAAATTCGAGAACCTGCGGGCAATTCTTGACCAACTAAGCGATTGCGCAGTCAAGCTGGGGATATGCCTCGACACCGCTCATCTTTGGGGAGCGGGATACGATGTGTCAAATAAAGATGAGATTGAACGAACATTCGAGGCATTTGACTCGATTGTCGGAATGAAACATCTCAAGCTCTTACACCTAAACGACACCAAAGTTGAGCTTGGCTCGCGTGTTGACCGGCACGCAAATATAGGAGTGGGGAAAATTGGCGAGCAGGGCTTCCATGCTTTACTGCATTACCAGCCACTTGCAAACCTTGCCGGCGTAATTGAAGTTCCCGCGAAGTCTATCGAGACAGATATCCATGATCTCGGGGTGTTAAAGAGGCTGCGCGAAAAGTAAACTCCTGCTGGACAAGCGATGTTGGTTTACAATTAGGAGCAATTTCATCTATCTATAAAAGCAAAACCTAACTTGGCAGTCGAGATTTTGCCTGCTTAGCCAAGGCTTTCTCTAGCTGTTCCATTGTAATGTGGCCAGTTTTTATGAGCAGCCGCCCGATGGGAACAGGGTCAAGCCCTTTTTGATGAATCTCTGTTTGCATTTTAAGACATTCCATGATTACTTCCCGCGATGCAAAACCCATATCTATCATTATCTCACCAAGGAGTTTGTTTTCCGCCATGCTTCTTACCTCCCAATACATTTTGCACCGAGCGCTATGTTGTGTCAATATTCGAAGGCAACATTATTATTAAAAAGGTACTAACTTTTTAATAGCAAACAAAATCATTTCTTGCTAAAAAGAAAAAGTTCATGAAGGAAGACGTTCTTGGTACAGGCTCAACAACAGCTTGGTCATCCGGCCATAACCCATGTCTCCAAACTGTTTATTGCCAAGCGAGCGTACCGGCACAAGCTCTCTGGTCGAGCTGGTTAGAAAGACCTCCTCAGCTTTGAAAATGTCGTCTAGTGTGAAATAACCTTCCTGCGTCTCAATTCCGACGGCATTTGCTATCTCAATAACAATTGCACGGGTAATTCCTGCAAGTATTCCGCAATCCAGCGCTGGCGTAAAGAGCTTTCCATCGCATACCCAAAATATGTTTGCGGCAGTGGCTTCAGAGACATGCCCTTTGGTGTTGAGCAAGAGAGCGTCATCCACTCCAGCACGCCTAGCCTCCGCCCGAGCCATAATCTTCCAGAGGATTCCAGTATGCTTTATACGACTAAGAGGGCTAAGCTCATCACTTCGGAAGCTTGACACCATCAAGCGTAACCCCTCACTGAATCTTTCTTGCACCATTGGCTTAGCCATAATCACCACAGTCAGACTGGAAGTATCAAGGTCATACCAAAGCAAACCGGTTGCTCCTCTAGTTGCCGTAATTCTCAAATAAGCATCGCTTAGACAATTTGCTGAGAGGGTCTCCTCAACCCAAAGCTTGACTTGTTCCATATTTGGAGTGGGCATCGAAATCACTGAGCAACCTTCCGCCATGCGTGCAAGGTGCGCATTGAGCATAAATGGTACTCCCTTATAGACTCGCATCGTTTCAAATATTCCATCTCCATACAAAAAGCCCCTATCAATAGCCGAAACTGTCGCTTCTTCTGCCGCGACAAGCTTTCCATTTATGCAAACTTTGCCCCATTCTTTGATGAGCTTTTCAGACATCCTAGAACCTCCATGAATGCTCGACCCTTGTCAAGGGTCTCTTGGTACTCGGCATCTGGCTCGGAATCAGCAACAATGCCCCCACCAACATGGAAATAACACAAATCACCCTTTGTTATTGCTGTCCTAATTACTACGTTCAAGTTAACCGAGCCGTCAAACCCAAGATAACCTATCGAGCCAGTATATACTCCGCGGCGAACCGGCTCGAGTTCGTTGATAATCTCCATCGAGCGTATTTTTGGTGCACCGGTAATAGAACCGCTAGGGAAACAAGCCGTCAGCAAATCCACTGCTCCTAGCCCTTGCCGCAAGCGACCCCTAACAGTCGTTACAAGGTGATGCACTGTCGAATGGCTTTCCACCTGCGCGAGAAGCGGCACATCTACCGAACCAAACTCACATACCCTCCCAAGGTCGTTCCTTTCAAGGTCCACAATCATGATATTCTCTGCCATGTCTTTCTCACTTGCGGCAAGCTCTCTCGCAAACCTCTCATCCTCGCTTGGGGTTCTTCCACGTGGCCGAGTGCCTTTAATTGGTTTTGTAATCACAATTCGCGTGCCGGGGCAGTAGTTAAGGAAACATTCGGGTGAGGAACATACAACTTGGAAACCGCCGCAGTTCAAATAGGCAGCATAGGGCGACGGGTTGACATCTCTCAATTTAAGATACATACTCCAGGGTGACATTGTAAGCGGCACTTTAAACCTTTGAGAAATGTTTACCTGGTAGATATCGCCAGCCGCAATGTACTCTTTGCACTTATTAACAACCGCGCAGTATTCATCCATTGTAAAGCTTGAGCAAGGCGCAATTATACGCCCGTCTGCTCTAGGCAAATGATGTTGATTGGCTTTGCCTTGCGCGTCAATAATCAATTTTTCTAGTGCCATGATTCCAGGCAATGGATCTGGTGCCCCATCTAGGGAGCATCCATTCAGAAATATTGCCTTCTCTGTATGGTCAAAGATTGCCAAGTGATTATAGAAGCCCAGAAAGCAGTCTGGCATGCCAATATCATCAGGTTGAGGCTCCGGTAGATTCTCAATTAAACCGCCCATTTCATATCCAAAGTATCCAACAATGGCACCCGCAAGTAGATTGGGCTCGGTTTGAAAACGAAAAAGCAAATCCCGAAGTATTTCAAATGGAGATAAATTTGTTTCCAATCTTTCACCGGGCATATTTAGAAAACTGCTGCGGCCAATTGTGCGGAGGGTCCCAAAGGGATTGGTGCAAATAATCGATAATCTTCCATAAAGTGCGCCTGGCTGGCTTTCAAGAAGCATCGAGCCAGACAGGCAGGCAATATGCTCGAAAACCTGCGCCGGCTCAACCCAGAACGGTAATTTCTGGGTCAACATAGAAGGGCTCTTGATTGCTAGATACGAAGCACGGCTACTCAAAAGAAACGGTCCTTTCAGAACAAGCTGAGTTTAGGCTCCTTTTTCGCCTCAATAACCTTTAGGCGAGCAGCCGCAATGTCAGCCACCAGAGAAGCGCGAGCGCTTTCGAAAGCCTCGCCATGTTGGCGCAAAATGTAAGCCGGGTGTAGCGCTGCCGTAGCATATCTTGCATATGGAGTGGGAAACCATTGGCCCCGCTCCTTTGTCATTTGAAAACCCTTGTGAATGATTGTGTTTGCTGCAGGCGCGCCCAGACATAATATAACCAGCGGCTGAATAATCTCAATTTGCTTTTGGAGCCAGGGAAGACACATTGCAATCTCATTAGCATTAGGCGGCCGATTTCGCACAGAACCGTCTTCGACTGTGATTGCCCTGCATTTGAGAACATTGCAGATATACACATGCTTTCGGGTGATGCCATTCTCCCTAAGTGCCTGATCAAGAAGCTGACCAGCCCTGCCGACGAATGGTCGCCCTGTAGCGTCCTCTGTTGCCCCTGGACCTTCTCCAATTATTACCAACGGTGTCTCGGGATTCCCTTCGCCAAAAACAACGTTCGTCCGAGTCTCACAAAGCTCACACCGCCGACATTCAAGAGCTTCCGCCTTCAGCCTTTCCATGCGTTCGACTACTTCAGACATGCTATGGCGCCCCCAAGTTTTCCATCTTCTTCTTTAGCTTCTCATAGGTTGCCTCGAGACTCTCGGGTAAAACCTTCGTCTCTCCGACTACAGGCATAAAGTTTGTATCGCCATTCCAACGCGGAACAACATGCCAGTGTAAATGGTCTTCGATTCCCGCACCAGCTGGCCGACCAAGATTAACGCCCAAGTTGAAACCGTCGGGGTTCATCTCAGCGGTCAAAAGCCGCATTGAATACCTTAAAAGTTTACTAATCTCGAGAAGCTCGTCATCGCCTAGGTCATACATATCTGCCGTATGTTTAAACGGCGCAATCATTAAATGGCCAGGGTTATAGGGAAAGCTGTTCAGCATTATGAACGCTGTTTTTCCACGCCAGAGAATCAGGTTTTCTTTATCTCTATTCTCTTTTGGCTTATCACAAAATATACAGCCCTCCATCTCGCCCTGTTGAATATACTTCATTCTCCATGGTGCCCACAAACGCTTCATCGGTTAACCCATTCCACTCTGGCGGACAAAATTCATCCGCAAATCGCTAAGCATTCCTTTCAATTCATTTATCTCTTCCGGCTGGAGATTGCTCTCAATGTGCCCAATCAAAAGCGCAAGCGCATCAATTGCAACTTTTGCCTGGCCAAGATCTTTTTCAATCTTTCCAGTTAAAGGATTCTTTACCAATCCAAGCCACTGCCAGGCATGTGCTCCTAGTATACCGATGAAAGACTTAAGAAGTGAGTACACATCTGCCGGCTGCATTTGGTACTCTTCTTCTCCAGCCGCTTCTTCGGTTTTTGCTGAAGTTCCTTCCTCGTTTGGTTGTGGGGACTCATTAGTTTGGCGATTTGCGCCCTCGACTACTTCCACATCCCCGTCCTCATTAATCTTAATTTTGCGCTTATCAACAACCTCATATTCCTTATCTTCCTCGCTCAATTCTTTTCCCTCCGTTTCTCCGATAGGACCGTATAAATGCAATCAGTATCACTGCCAAAGCAGCACCGAAAATATCGGCAATCCAATCATAGAGCTCGCATCTACGTCCTGGGACAAATCGCTGATGAAACTCATCAGTTATCCCATAAAGTGCTATTATTCCAAATGTTTGAGTGTATATACCAGGCCAACTCAAGAGCGGCCACAACAACGAGCCTCGAAACACCAATATTCCAAGTCCAAAATAAGCCAATATATGCTCGAATTTATCTTTTCCAAAAACTCCCGGCGGTGAGGGAAGCGTCGGTTGTGATGAAAGGAAAAAGATAGCACCCATGTAAATCAACACCGGTAGCCACGGCCCTAACCATGATCCTTGCTTTGAACACTGCACTCCGCCGACTTGATTTTGGCTCATGAGATCATCCGAATGAATTCATCTTCAGTCAATATTGTAATTCCCAGCTCCTTGGCCTTTTCAAGCTTTGAGCCGGCGCCCGCCCCTGCAACAACAAAATCGGTATTCCTGCTAACGCTTGATGCCGCCCTGCCTCCGAGAAGCCTAACTTTCTCCTCTGCCTCTTCTCGGGTCATTGTTTTTAGTCCACCGGTGAACACAAATGTCTTGCCTGCAAGGGCGGCCCCTGTCCGCGATGCTATCTTGGGAATTACTCCAGCCTTGCGGAGTTTTTCGAGTACCGCACGGTTCTCTGGTTGGGCAAAGAAAGTCGCAATACTTTTAGCAATAACTGGCCCAATTTCAGGAATACCGCACAGCTCCTCATAGCTGGCGTTTTCTAACGCCTCTAGCGAACCAAAATGGTCCGCAAGCACCTGAGCCACATGTTCTCCAACATGCCTAATTCCAAGGCCGTAAATCAGCCTAGGAAGTGTTGTGTTTTTGCTCTTTTCGATGGCTTCCAGGATATTTGATGCTAGCTTCTTGCCCATTCGTTCAAGAAGCAAGAGATCATCCATTTTAAGCAAGTATAGGTCAGCAGGATCGTGTACGAGCCCTTTATCAACGAGTTGGTCAACCTGTGCTGGCCCAACTCCTTCGATGTTCATCGCACCTCGAGAAGCAAAGTGGACGATCCTCTCTTTTACTTGCGCCGGGCACGCTAGGTTGACACACCGAGCAACTGCCTCACCCTCCGGCCTCTCAACCTCACCTCCACACTCTGGACACTTGTTGGGCATCACAAACTCTCGTTCATCGCCGGTTCGCTTCTCTTTTATGACTTGCACAACTTCGGGAATAACATCGCCTGCACGCTGAACCACTACAGTATCGCCAATTCGAATGTCCTTTCGTCGGATTTCGTCTTCATTATGAAGGGTCGCTCGGCTAACCGTTACCCCTCCAACCTCAACAGGTTCCATGATTGCAACTGGAGTTAATGCACCAGTACGGCCAACCTGCACAACGATGTCCAGGATCTTGGTTGTCTCCTGCATCGCAGGAAATTTGTACGCTACAGCCCATCGTGGGCTTCTTGCCACGTAACCGAGGCGATTCTGCAGGTCAAGCGAGTTCACCTTAACTACAACGCCGTCTATGTCATAACCTAGGGTTCCGCGCTTTTCAGTCCATTCAGCCACGAACTCTTTAACACAATTAATATTTGGACAAAGGCGTGTATTTGGATTGACTTTGAAGCCCCACGACTTGAGTGCCTGGAGAATCTCATAATGCGTTCGGAATTCTACGCCCTGCACGAAGCCGATGCCATAAATGAAGATATCAAGCTTCCGGCTTGCAGTGACAGAAGAGTCAAGCTGCCTGACCGACCCCGCTGCAGCATTCCGAGGGTTTGCAAAGGTAGGTTCGCCTTTTTCTTCTCGCTCACGATTTATTCGACGAAATTCTTCGTGGAGCATGAACACCTCGCCCCGAACTTCGACAATTTCGGGAATCGGATAACAACCTAGGTCACCTATAGATTCCGAGTTGAATAACGGCAGTGTATCCCCTCGACTTTGAGTGGCAGCAACGGCAGATGGCCATTCTGTGGACCCTTGTGGTTGAATTAAAACCAATGGGATTGATCTTATCGTTTTTAAATTGGCTGTAACATCCTCGCCAGTGTAGCCATCTCCACGGGTTGCCCCGCGAACGAAATACCCATTCTCGTAAGTGAGCGACACAGCCAATCCGTCAATTTTTAGCTCCGCCACGTATTCAATGTCATCGCCAGGGTTCATGCCAAGCATTCGCTTGATTCGCTGGTCGAAGGCTAAGAGCTCTTCTTCGCCGAACGCATTGCTAAGGCTTAGCATAGGTTGGCGATGTGTGTATGACTCAAACTCGGTTGCTGGAGGAGCACCAATTCGCTGAGTTGGAGAATCAGGCGTGACAAGGTCTGGGAATGCTTCCTCAAGAGAGATTAGCTCTTGCATCAACCGGTCATATTCTGCGTCAGAAATTAACGGCTGGTCAAGAACATAATACCGATAGTTGTGATAGTTAATTTGCCGTCTAAGCTCTTCAATTCTGGCAGCGGCTGCCTGTTTGTCCATGGTATCCCTCTTCCGTTGCTAAGTACTTCAGGAATAGGGCGGTAAGAAGATTAAGATGCGCAATTCCAAGCATTCAGCTCTTTTTCACTTCAACTTTATTTGGGCTCAATTGTAAAATTTAACACTGCACTGATTCGGTGTCAAACGTTAGGCGTGCATAAGCAACCAAGAAAGCCACTTCTCATGCTCGATTAATCACAGGAGTTTACAAAATTGATGCTTGAGTAGCCCTAATGATATAATGCTCATAGCTGACGTGCCAGTAAACGCTGGCTACATGGATATTCTCCACATGAGCTCTTATACCTATTTTTACTATGGGCTAGCAATCTGTATTGTTATTGGGGTCCCAATCACATCGGCTCTCTGGATGCACCGGAAACTTCATGCCCCATTGAAATACCTCGCCTATGGGATTCTAACGTTCATTATCTCCCAAGTCTTACGCCTCCCCACGCTTGAAATAATTAGAAGGGCCACCGGTGAACAACATGAGTCTGCCACAATTCTTTGGTTGGCATCTCTTGCACTCACCGCAGGCTTTTTCGAAGAGGTAGCGCGATATATTGGCTTTTTATTTCTTTTTCGTGGCGAGCGCAATCCTCAGAATGCGGTAATGTACGGGCTAGGACACGGTGGGTTCGAAACATCACTCGTCGCCCTTCAGATGCTTTCGGTATTACGGATGCTTTCCGCCTATGAAAGATTAGACATTTCAGCTGTTCATCTCAACGCTCAGACCCTTGACGTTATTGAATTTGCTAAAACCGGATGGCTTCCCATGGCAGGCGCTTTCGAGCGCATTGCGACACTTCCCGTTCATGTTGCTCTCTCGCTGGTAGTTCTGCAGGCTTTTTCAAGGCAAGACAGGTCCTGGCTGGTTCTTGCAATAGGCATCCATGCTGGAATCAACTTTTTTGCCATATTTGCATCAAGACACCTGGGTCTCTTCTGGACTGAAATTCTCATTGGTCTCTTTGCAATCGGAGCGATACTTTCGGTACGAAAGTTAATAAACGATTGACATATGGACGCAAACGCAGTAGAGTTGAGTTAGCAAGAGAAAGTTCAGGCAGGATGCCATCATGAGCGGAGGGATTCACCGTGTCCGACCAAAACCAACTGAAGCAGGGTCTGGAGCTTCTGAAAGCTGGAAAAATAGATGAAGCAATCGGTCAACTCGAGCTAGCTTGTGAAATGGATCCGAGCGATTACAGAGCGTTCAACTATCTAGGAATTGCTTACGCACAGAAGAAGCTTTTCAACAGAGCCATAGGAGCATTCAACAAGACAATACAAATTCGCCCGGATATCCCCAGCGTCCACTACAACCTTGGGCTCGCATACGACGCCGACGGCCTTCCCGAAAAGGCACGCGAGGAATTCGAAAAGGCACTTGAGCTAGACCCGAACTACGAGAAAGCCAGGGAAGCCCTTAAACACGTAATGAAGGAAGAGGAAGAGCTAGACCAAGGGCAAGCTTGTGCTAGGCACACCGATGAGCCAGCCGTTGGACATTGTTCTTTTTGCCACCTGCCTGTATGTAATGAATGCAAGACTATTATTGATGGAAAAATCTTCTGCAAGTTCTGCGCAGAAAAGCTTCGGTAGGTGAAAAAAATGGACGTAGGTTTCATTGGCCTCGGAACCATGGGGCGGCCCATGGTGCGAAATCTGCTGAAAAGTGGATTTAGGGTTAACATATATGGGCGGCGAAAGCCAATTATGGATGAGCTTGCAGCAGAAGGAGCAGTACCCGCAGGTTCACCAGCAGAGGTCGCCCGTCGCTCGGGAGTCGTTATCACCATGCTCCCCGATTCTCCTGATGTAAAGTTGGTCGTAACTGGTCCCTCGGGTGTATTAGAAGGTGCGCGGCCTGAATCGGTGATAATTGATATGAGCACAATCTCCCCAGCAGTTGCCAAAGAAATTGCCAAGGAAGCTGCTGAGAAGGGAATCTATTTCCTCGATGCTCCAGTTAGCGGAGGAGAGCCTGGCGCAATTGCCGCCAGCCTTTCAATAATGGTCGGCGGCGACAAAGCGGCATTCGACAAGTGCCTCCCCATTTTTCAGGCTCTTGGAAAAAACATAACATACATGGGAGAAAGCGGAACTGGGCAGATGACGAAGCTCTGCAACCAGATTATCTGCGCACTGAACATCCTAGCGGTATGCGAAGGTCTCATGCTGGGTGAGAAAGCTGGGCTAAACATGGAAAAGCTTCTATCGGTTGTTTCAGCTGGAGCAGCGAACAGTTGGATGTTATCCAACCTTGCCCCAAAAATGCTTGCGGAAGACTACGAACCTGGATTCAAAGTCATTCTCCAGCAAAAAGACCTCCGGCTCGCACTTGGAGCAGCCGAGGAGATGAAGCTACCTCTACCAGGAACAAGCCTCGTTCATCAACTATTCCGAGCAGTCGAAGCCGCAGGCATGGGCGAAAAAGGTACGCAAGCTCTTATTATTGCACTAAAGAAACTTGCGGCATCGCACGCATAAAATAAGAATATCGCTTAACTTGGCTCAAATGGGATTATTAACGCAAGATTGGGATGATAGGTCTTAATCCAATAGCCACGCCAGGGCTCAAGTATGCAAATATTGCCAAAGCCAATATCTACTGCTCCATACTCTGAGTGGACGTTGTCCCAGAAATAAAGGCATGGTTCAATCCAACCATAGTCTGCTGCCGTCTCAACTGAAATAACGCTTTTGCCGTTAGAAACTAAACAGCTGTTCACATCAACAATATAGTTAAATGGATGCCCAATCATATGGTAACCGGTATTCGGCAAACCAATCCAAAAATCTGCTCTTGGCTCATAATTCCCCAAACCTTCAAATACAATGGTATGATTCTGCGACGATAAAAGGCACAAACCCAAACCCAATCGAATTACGGGAAAGGTATACGACTGATAACTATCATAAATAACGAATGATTTGGTAAAATTATCCCAGTGTGCTAGCAACCCGTCTATTGGTATTCCTGCAAATACCTGCTCAGGCTTAGATGTCGCAGAAATTGCCGGAATGGAAATCAGATTGGCCCCTGGTATGACAGTGCCTTTTGGCGATGTGTAGACCTCCAAAGGTATATCACAAACAATATCACTTGCGAATCTCGGGCGAATCTGAGGTTTTAGCTGCCCGGCTTCCAAAGCAAGCGTGCAAACACCTGTTACTGTAACATAGCTACCAACAGGCGGTTCAGGAATCGGGTTCCTCAGATTGGAAAGCGAAACGGTCAACTCGCTGGGTAATTTAGGCAAAGTCCCATCTGATATATTGAACCACTCAGTTCCAACTTGAGTCACCTTGCCCCAAGTCTTGACTAGAAGACCCGCGTTTGAGAGTCCTTGCAATAAATCTTCATATAATGAACCCATCCCACTACCGCGATTTCCAACGTACAAGTTGGGCGTCCCCAATGGAGGCGGAGCATTGTTGCTCCCACGACTTTCGAAAACATACGCATGTATAAGTTTCTGACCACCAACGACCTGAACTTCGCCTGTTAGGGTTGCTAGCGAGCCTGTAAGTGCTTCACAATTACCATTGACCTGTATTCCAGCAGAACGGTCGCTTTCACATATCCATATGCAGTCAGTGAAAGCATCGCTCCCTGCGATAACAGGCTTGTTGCTAAGTCGGACTAACCTGCCCTCCTGAAGCGAAGAGATGTCCCCAATAGTGGGGACATCTAAGACAGTATTAACCACTTGAACATTCAGCTTTGCCATGCCTTGTGTATATACGCTTGAATTCTCGTAAGCTATTGCCTCGATGACATGTGTGCCATCAGCAACCGCAGTAGTATCCCACATATACTGGTAAGGTGGAGATGTTTGGGTGGCAACTAGATTGTCATCTATATAGAATTCAACTTTGGCAATGCCAGAGGCATCACTTGCTTCGACAGCAATTGCGACCAAACCATGCGCCACTTTTTCAGGGTTGGGGCTAGTTATGCTCACACTTGGCGGAGTTGCGTAAGGCGCCATAAGCGGGTCACCAGACACCACAGATTTCCAATAAATACAAGGTGTTGCCGCTAAAAAGCTCTCCGCCACATTATAGCCCTGAAGGTATCTATCGAACAAAATTGTGGGATATGTCGCTACAGTAACGAACGGCTCGGAGACAAAACCATTAACGGCTGATGCTCCTTGGGCAATTAAATCAACTATTAGCGATTGAGTACCCGGTGTCCACGGGTCGGTAAATGTCCTTCCACTGCTAGAAACTACTGTGTCAGCAATGGACCCAGGCGCAAAATAATTCGAAGTATATAAGGAATAGCTAAAACTCGCCTCTGCGCTTCCCCAACCAAAGTAACCCATTACACCCTGCTGGCCGCCGACAAACTCATTCATTCTTGAATCAAAAGTCACGTCATCATAGTAGGTCTGCCATCCAGCACTAAACAAAGCATGGTTTGCTGCCCGGATGCGATCGTTAACAAGCATGTATTGAGCATATCCACTACTCGCACCGTCCAGAATGAAGAGGCCGTTATTAGGCTGGGCTGCTAAAGAGTCATCAATCATTCGGCGAATATCAGCCTCCGTACGAGCATCAAGACGGGTTACGGCGTAGAAATGCTTACCATTGAAATCAAGTTTGTGAGTGAAGTACTGAACAGGAGCTGGCGGATTAGCAGTTGGACCATAAGGGTTTTGTATCACGTCCTTAATACTTGGTTCTCCAACACAAGTCAGGATGCTGTTAACCGAGAGCGGGCCGCTGAAGGCAACATCATCGTAATGAGCCCCAAGAGGAATTCCTTTGGTTAGAACAATGTAATCAATGCGGTCGTGTAACCCTGGAGTGTTGTTTATGTAGTCGCGTATAGGCGCAACGATATTGTTCTCACAATCCGACTTGCTAGTATATTCGGATGTTGAGCACCGAATGTGACAAACATTCTTTGCAGGGATACCGCGTCTCTGCTGATAATATGCGGCTATCGACTGTGAGATGGGGCTATTGTCATTTACGACGAGAAGAACGTTTTTTGGTCCCCCACCGCCAATGCAAATGCTGGGCAAACAAATACTCGCCAAAGCTGCAAGCAGTACACCAATAAGCGGCCTATTTCTAAACATTGCTGGTCAACTCGCGGAAACATTTTTGTGTTAAAGTAATTGAAAAACACAAGGGCATCTGCTTAAAACACTTCTCAAATGTCGCACTCACACAAGTTTGTTTCTCCCTAAAGCGCAAAAACGTCTGTCCTTCTGCCTTTTAAAATCGCCCGCCAGCACGAAGGACAGACGTCTCAAATCGCTTTCTTCCTTACCAAGACCAACTGATTCACGAATTAAAAACTCGTGTTACTGGTTTTTCTATTTTCTCCTTCTAAGGATTGGGAGCAACCCGCCAGTGAGACCAAACAACGCCAGCATCGAGCTCGGCTCCGGAATCAACATAGCTGGGCCGGGCACGTATACAGTCCATTCCGTGCCGGGGGCCATTCCGTCCATCGTCACTGCAATTCCCTCGGTAAGGTAGCTATTGGGAACTATTAAGTGGAAGTAGCCCTCCCAAGCAGTGTGGTCTGGAATGACATCCTCCAAGCTATTCGCCGTCCAAATTGCATTGTCTTTTCTCGGCACCCACTGTCGCGTTTGAATCCAGAAATTCCAAGTAACCTCCGGATGGTTCACAGGCCCAGAACCAACCCATGGCTTGTAAATGCCTGTGTTTGGCACCTCCGCACGGACTATCAGCTGGCCGAATGGTATCGTTTGGTTTTCATAGCATGTGACCTTGTAGACATACTCGTAAGTTTGCGGGTCAAAGCTTACAAACTCACAGCTGGGTGGAACAAATTCCTGAGCCCAAGCACCCCCGAAGCAAATTCCTGCAAGTGCGAGCATTGCAGCTAGCCGAAGGACCATTTTCATACTCCAACTCACCTCCTCAGCCCCTTAGAAGTATTTTAAAATTGCAAAGGGCCTGTTTATTTTCTACGCCCGCGCATGATGATAACGGGTATGCCCCCCACAAACATACCCGCTAATATTGCCAAACTTGACGGCTCGGGTATCATGCCAGGAACCATTAGGCTTGTTTCATTGCGGCTTTCCAGCAAACCACCGCCCATAGTTCCAATAATTCCCGGGACAGGTCGAGTGTTTGGTACGGTGAGGTAAAAGTAACCAACAAGTGGAGCATCAAGATATTGACCTGGCGGAACTGGGTCGCCCATTCCAGAATACCAAATGTAAAGAGAAACATCCCCAGAGCCAGGATTCCAATAAGTTAGCCGGTTACTCCACCCCCAGCTTTCACCATCAACAATTATCCCTGACATTGAATAGGCAAAGTTTAAGGGAGTATAAGCTCTAACCTCAAAATGGTCAAAAGAGTAGATCGAATCAGGCACGTTCCATTGGGTTACTTTGTAGGTATACGTCCACGTGTTCGGGTTAAAACCCAAATACTGGACTGTCGGGAAAGTAACAGCAAGTGCACCTGAGCTGGTGACGAAGGCAAGAAGCGCAATCACAACCACGAAGCGGAAAAATTTATACACGCTCTTGCTCACCTCCTTTTCGAAGGGCATCAAACCCTCCGGTGCCCCGGGCTAGGAATCGGAATCGCCGGCTGTACGAACAAAGATTTTCTTCAAACCAGAAAATGGTTTTGAAGGAGAATAGAGGTAATCAAGAGGTATGCTGGGAAACCATCAGCCTCTTTTTCTCCTGTCCCTTACACTGCAAAATTATTTTGCTTCCTAGGGGCTCGCCACATGCCATATTATTTTGCAGCGGCTGTGGGTCACCGCTCCCCGGAAACTATGTTGGTCGGTAAGTTTTCTACCGATACCAACATGTGCAGTATAAACCCAATTGCCAAGGTTGTCAAGGTGATTTTTCTGATATTTTTAAAAACAGGTAATTTTACCAGTTATTTAACGTCTTAGCCCAGTAGTTTTCACACCAAAGTATTTAAAACAAAGCATTAATGACATAGTTTGCCCTAATTTCCAAAAAAACATTCTACAGAGCCATCGAAAAGGTAATTAAGTCAGTGGATTCGTGGTTGTGTTGACGAACACGGGCGTAGAGTTTAAAATAAGTTTGGCCTGCCAAGAAAGCTTATAGGTGGGAATATATGAAACAGTTTATTAGTGTCTTCTGAAATAAAAAGGAGCTCTACGATGGCAAAGACTGAAAAAGAAACCCCGGTTATAGAAACAAATCTTGGACTGCCTCGTGAACAGCTTGCCGATTTCCTTCGGCAGATGTATGAGATACGATTTTTCGAAGAGAAAGTCGCCGAATTGCTCAAGATGGGAATCATCAAAGGGGCCTCGCACTTATACGCTGGCGAGGAAGCCGTGGCAGTAGGTGCAATTTCCGCAATTACAGAAAACGATGTCATTGCCAGCACTCACCGCGGCCATGGCCACTGTGGCGCCATTGGCGTGAAACATGCACACACAGAAGCCGAACGCCAAGAGCATTGGAATAAAATGATGGCTGAGCTTATGGGCAAAGCCGCGGGATACTGCAAGGGCCGTGGGGGTTCCATGCACATTGCCGACGTCGCGAAGGGAAATCTTGGGTCCACGGGCATAGTTGGCGGTAATATTCCAATTGGCACCGGTGCAGCGCTTGCAGAAAAACTAAAGGGAACAAAAAACGTCGTACTGTGCTTCTTTGGTGATGGCGCAAGCAACACGGGCGCTTTCCACGAATCGCTAAACATGGGGGCATCACTTCTTGGTGGGCTGCCGGTGGTTTATATATGTGAAAACAATCTTTATGGCATGTCGGTTGCCTTTCATAAAAAATCGGTAGAGGATGCGGGACGGGCATCGAAGATTGAGAATGTCGCTGACCGAGCTTCAGCCTACGGCATACCAGGTTACATAGTAAATGGCATGGATGTCTTGGCAGTCCGAGATGTTGTTCTTCGCGCTGTTGAGCGTGCGCGCCAAGGTGAGGGCCCAACGCTAATAGAAGCCAAAACATATCGCTGGTTTGGCCACTCAATCTCAGACCAGCGCATCTACCGCACAAAGGAAGAGGAAGCAGAATGGAAGAGCAAATGCCCAATTGAGAACTTCCGCATCAGGCTACAAAAAGAAGCTGGCTTCACCGAAGAAGAGTTAAATAAGATACGCGATACGGCATTTGAAACCATCGAGAAAGCAACCGAGTTCGCTATGAACAGCCCCTACCCTGACGTTAGCGAACTCTATGACGACGTTTACGTCCCGCTTGACATCGAGCGGTGGGAGGCAGAAAAAGCTCGTGAAAAACCGCTTTCGGAGAAAATAAAGGCTATCGAGGCTGAAATCCGCGCCTTCACCCGCCAGCAGTCTGGCGGTGTCCCAAAAGCAGCTTTACCCAAATTGAACAAAGAGGCTGTCGCTCAATTCGAAGAGAAATACGGCATTCCAATCATAACATATGGCCAAGCAATCGTTGATGCCCAACGCGAAGAAATGAAGCGGGACGAACGCGTTTTTATCATGGGCGAAGATGTTGGGCTTTATGGCGGTGCATACGCGGCCACTCGAGGCTTATATGCAGAGTTTGGCCCAAAGCGAGTTATTGATACGGCAATCTCAGAAGCGGCAATTGCAGGAGCGGCGGCAGCAGCGGCGATGCGTGGAATGCGGCCAATCGCTGAAATAATGTACATTGACTTCGCTACGATTGCCTCTGACCAGATAGTGCACAATATGGCTTACAACCGCTATATGTTCGGCGGGAAAACCAAAGTGCCGTGTGTACTTCGCACCGAAGGAGGAGTAGGCCGATGTATTGCAGCCCACCATTCCGAGAGCTTGGAAGCCTGGTTTGTGCATATTCCTGGTCTATATGTCGTAATGCCATCCACGCCTTACGACGCAAAGGGGTTGCTAAAAGCATCCATCCGCGATGACAACCCGGTTATTTTCATTGAGCACAAGGTACTCTACAGCGGCGTGATGGGCCCCGTGCCTTCGGAAGATTACATCATTCCGCTTGGAGTTGCGGATATTAAGCGAGAGGGAACGGATGCAACAGTTGTGGCATACTCCCGAATGCTACACTTCGCCCTTGACGCAGCTTGCGAACTGGAAAAAGAAGGAATAAGCATCGAGGTGGTTGATCCTCGGACACTCAAACCACTAGATGTAGAGACAATTGCAAACTCAGTACGCAAAACCGGTCGGTTGATTACTGTATCAGAGGGTTATCCAGCATGCGGCGTTGGCGAAACTATTGTGCGCCAGGTAAGTGAATTCAGATTCGCTGATGGCACTCTCTGCTTTGACTATCTCGATGCGCCGCCAGTCGTCCTCGCTGGCAAGGATGTGCCAATCCCAATGAGCGAGCCTTTGGAGGATGCAGTCGTCCCAAGTAGAGATGATATTGTTCGCGCAGTGAAGTCAATCGTGTAGATAAAACACAAAGGGTCCCTTTCATTTGGCGTACGGGTTTAAAAACTAGCCATCAAAGAATATAGAGTGGAGGGGAGCCTTATTCGCTGGAGGACTGACGTCTGATTAAATGCACAATTCACCGGCGCACCTCAGCTCCGCAATCAAGTCTTATGCCCTCGAACTTGGCTTTCACGCAGTGGGAATCACCAGTGCGGAGCCATTTGACGAAGCTGAGCACGCCCTCATCGAGCGCTTTGAACGAGGATTTCTTAACGGAACTAGCTTTAACCCCGAAACAATAAGGTTATACACTCACCCGCGCGAGTCGTTCCCAATGGCCCAGTCAATTATCTCAGTCGCTCTCTCCTATCTAACTAGCGAAACCGAACGCCAGTCTCTGCGTACTGACGTACCTCGCGGGTTTATCGCAAGGTTCGCCCGAGGACGCGACTATCATCTTGTTCTGCAAGAAAGACTAGCATTACTCGCAAAGGTGATAAAAAGCAAAGTACAAACCTCGGTTCAAATTTACTCAATTGTGGATACGGGTCCGCTCCTGGACCGTTCGGTCGCAATTCGAGCGGGTATTGGCTCGCGTGGAAAAAATACGTGCGTCTATGTTGGAGAATACAAATCATGGGTTGTGCTTGGCGAGCTTGTCACAAATCTTGAGCTAATGCCAGACAAACCTGGCTTGCTTGATATTTGCGGAGAATGTGATGCATGTATGAAAGCATGTCCTACAAATGCAATACGCGCTCCGTTTAAAGTGGATGTGCGAATTTGCCTCTCATATATCACGCAAATGAAGGGATTTATTCCGTTTCCTCTTCGCGAGAAACTCGGTAATAGAATATATGGATGCGATACTTGCCAAACCGCTTGCCCATTAAATAAAAATGCAAAAATAGTAAATGTTGTCGATTTCCAAACGCCGCCGTCCTCATCCAAGACCTCTTCAGTCGCTCTGGCGCACGAGGAAAGAGATACTTCCGAGTCTTATCTAGCATCCTCAGGATTTGGCGCCCACCCAGAGCTGATTCCTCTGCTGAACATTTCACCTGCGGAGTTTAAGAGACAGATTGGTCCAACAACAGTAGGGTGGATTGGGCGTACGCGATTCCGTCGTAACATAGCAGTAGCACTTGGAAACATTGGTGACGAAGCGGCAGTTCCCAGCCTCATCGAAGCCCTCTCAGACCCTAAGCCAGTGATACGAGCTCACGCCGCCTGGGCACTTGGCAAAATTGGCACTTTGCCTGCAAAGAACGCTCTTGAATCTGCGCTATACCGGGAAACCGATGCAATGGTCTCGACTGAGATTCGTTCCGCCTTAGACTATTAAATAAAAACCTCTAATCAGGTTAATAAATCAGAAATTAAGGGCATCGCTAAGCAAACTTTTCTTCGGAAAGCCGGCGCGATAGAAGGAAACCACCAATGACCGACACGGCAAGGAGCGCCAGCCCAACACTCCAGGGACCCAGAATCAACCGGCCGATGCCAAATAACGCGCTATACACTGACACTATGCCAATTATGTAGCTCACAAGGTTTTTCTTTATACTCCCAATCGGATAAGGTGCATCATTTTCCATGAGCTTCCTGATTCGATTCCAACCTGGCCCGGGGGGACGCACTCGTTTATAGAATTCTATTAAAGTTGCATCATCAACTGGTTTAGTGAGAAACGTAACAAGCAACCAGACAATCGTGCAAACTGGCACCAGCACGAGTAGGGTAGTCGGGAACACCATCGTATGAAGGAACTTGAGCGTTGAGCCAAGCCATTGTGGCATAGAAGCCAGCTTCTCGACCGTGAGATATTTTGCGGCGAACCATGGGCTGGCAAAGATTTTAAGAATGATGGCGGTTACAAAGGATGTCGCAAGTGCCGAAAGTTCAGACCAAGCATTCACGCGCCACCAATACCAGCGGAGAATATAAACGACACCAATTCCGGCGACGATTTGAGTGAGCAACTCCCATCCGCTGACGATTGACTGCATCAGGAAGGTAACGATAGCGCCAAACAATGCAATAATCACAGTTGCAACCACAGATGCCAAAACATAATGTTTCTCTTGTTTATTCCTCGCGATGAACCGCTTGTAGAAATCATTAATCAAATACGAGGCACCCCAGTTCATCTGGGTATCAACGGTTGACATATACGCTGCAAAAAACGCAGCTAATGCTAGTCCTAAAATTCCAACTGGCAGAACGTTCACCATAACCTTAATATAGCCTTGTTCAGGGTCAGGTACTAGAGCGCCTGTCGCATCAGGCCGGCATGGGAACATTACGGCGGCCACCAGACCAACGACAATCCATGGCCAAGGGCGAAGGCAGAAATGCGCTATGTTATACCACAAATACCCTAGCATTGCATGTTTCTCATTCTTTGCAGAAATCAAACGCTGAGCGGCATACCCACCGCCGTCGGTATTTCCACTTGTCCACCATTGAAGGCCAACATAGATTAAGAAGAAACCAATGGGCATCATCGCACCTTCAACTGTGGTTGGTATGATAGACGTCATCGAATTGGCTTGTGAATGACCATATATTTCACCAATTTTTTGGAGAACAACATCCATTCCGCCAATCCGTATAACAGCTAGCACAGCTATTAGCACGGACGTAAACATTGCCAGGATAAACTGCATGAAATCGGTAAGCATGACGCCTGTGATTCCTGCAAGGGCTGTATAGACAAGCGTTAAAAAGAAGCAAAAAGTTACTGCCCAGAACTTTGTTTCGGGCGTATCGGGTAACCCTAGCGTAACAGTAATAATTTTCGCCATCGCTAGATTAACCCAGCCCATGATTATACAGTTGTATGGCAAGCCAAAATATAAAGCACGGAAACCGCGGAGTACAGCCGCTGATTTGCCACTATAGCGAAGCTCGGCAAGCTCTGTGTCCGTCAAGACATTCGCTCTCCGCCAAAACCGCGAAAAGAAAAAGACGGCAAACATGCCCATCAGTGCACCATTCCACCAATACCAATTGCCTGCTATTCCGCGCCGAACGACAAGGCCGCTCACTGCGAGTGGGGTATCTGCAGCAAAGGTAGTGGCGACGATTGATGTGCCAAGTATCCACCACGGTGCGTCCTGCCCCGACGCGAAATATTCCTTAATAGATTCTTTGGCTTTTCTCGAATGATAAAGCCCCAGTCCAATGGCGAATGCAATATATCCAACAATGAAAATCCAATCTATGACATGAAGATGACCAGTAACCACAAAGCCCTCCTTTAGCCAACAAACAATTTCTATCCACCCGATAGTAGGTCAATAATGAAGCTTTGTCAACCTACTTAGTATACTATAAGAGCGTTTCAAATTGTTGTTGGCCCACTACTCACAGCATTTTCTATAGGTTCCAAGCCGCTTTCTTACATCAAGCATTGCTAGGTAATTTTCAAGAGGCATTCCTACAAAGGGGGTGTTGCTTGTACAGAAGAAGAAGCCCCCGCCAGGCATTCCATCACGAAGAGCACGCTCGGAATCACGAATCACATCCTCAACCGTGCCCGTCTGGAGAATTGCACAACTTACATTCCCGCAGAGAGCAACCTTATCGCCAACGAGATTCTTGACCTTTTTAAGGTCAACGCCAGCTTGCGGATCAATTGAGTGGATTGCATGCGGCCGGCATTCGACAAGTTGGTCAAGTATCGGCATGATATTGCCATCAGTATGCTTTATCGTATACGCGCCCATTTCACGCATTGCGGCAATGATATAAGCAAGGTAAGGGGTCACGAACTCGCGAAACATGCGTGGCGAAAGAAATGGTCCATCGTTAAAACAGTAATCTGCGCACATAGCAAAACATTCTGCGCCAGCGTCAACAAGCTTCTTTGCATATTCGATTGTCGAATCAGCATTCCTCCGAAGCTCCTCATGCACTTCGTCAGCTTTTTCGGCAAGCCTAATAGCCACATCCATCATATTCTGGCCATTTGGGATTGCCATAGTCCCATCGGCATGCGCTGTAATCATATACTTATTGCCAGCAAGCCTGCGTAGTATCTTTATAGTTTCAATTAAATCTTCAAATTTTCTCGGTCCCATGGATACGTTAATCAGTGAATAATCCAGCCGTTCAGCCTCTTCCAAGTAAAGCTCTGCATTTTCATGGAGGAGCCTATCTCGTTCAGCGCCGGAAGCCATGTCGAGCTCCTCTTGTGAAATATGCTTCTTTCCTAGCAACCACTCAGCAAGTTGAAATTGGAGCTCAAACGTCGGAACAATGTCGTCCGGCTCATGAAGTTCAAAAGCTGCGACTGCTCGTTCTCGTGGCGTCAAGAAAATCACCCTTTTAAAAAGATTTTTATTCACAATCAAATTAAGTATTATTCGGTTGCCACTATAAACCTTCAATTATCAATGGTGGTTGGTTGCAAAGGTACATTTGTTATGGTACACTCGTGATGATTCCCTATTCGTGGCTGTAGCGCGGAAAAACACCAAATGAATCGCCATCTAGCCTGGAAAGTTTTCCAACTTTTGCTTGTTGCCTTGGTAGCGACAGTTCTATGCTTTGGGTGCGGTCGTCAGAAACCCAAAGGGGGAAAGACTCCAGCAGCGACTGAACGACCTGCGAAGTTGAAAATTGAAGCTCAATTCAAAGGGGCAAAAATTATCTGGAACGACGAGCAAGGCCGAACGCTATGGGAGGCTGAGTTCAAGGAGGCAAAAGCCTTTCGGGGAGATGAGACACAAGTGAAACTCCTGGGCGTCAAGGCTAATTTATATCAAGATGGCAAAATTGCAAGCACCTTAATTGCCCCTGACATAGCTGCTGACAGCCGAACAAAAGAGGTTAGAGCTATTGGTGGCGTGAAGATTATCTCAGCCATCGCAAAGACGTCGGCAAACGTTAGTCAAATCATTTGGAAGGCACGTGAAGGCAAAATTATTGGCATTGGCGAGGTAAAAGTATATCGCGGTAACCTTCGAGCTTATGCAAAATCTTTCAATGCCGATACTGGGCTCACGAAGCTGGTTCTCCAGAGCGCTGAGGTAAGCCTGGAGTAGAAAAAAGAGAAGTTGGCGCTTGTTCATTATTTTTTCATTGAAAGATTCCTAAAAGGAGACAACGATGAGAAAGTCGGCAGTCCTTGTAATCCCAGCTATCATTTTAATATTGTATGCAGGACTAATCGGCGCGGAAAGCTTAGCCATTGGCAATATCAAGCTTTCAGCCGCCGTTATAACCATCGAAAAGGACCTAGTTTTAGCTACTGGCGAACCAAAGCTTCAGATGCCGGACGCACTGGTAACTGCAAAAACAATCAAGATTTCGCTGGTGAAGGGCAAAGATGGGAAGCTTACCATTGGCAAAGCAATCGCATCAGGCAACGTTATAATACATGCACGGCAAACCGACAAAAAAACCAATATGTCAAGAGTAGTGGATGCCAATGCCCAAAATGCAGAGGCCACAGGTGATGACCGCATAATCCTAAGCGGCAATGCTCGCGTCAAGATTAGCGATCCAGATCTCGCCGAGCCTGCGTCGCTCAGCGGGGAAACCATTACTGTCTTCCTTAAAACAAGCAAGATTGAAGCTCAGCAGGGCGCTGGCAAACAGGCGGAGCTGAACCTTACTCCAAAGGCAAATAAACAAAGCGAAAAGAAGTAGACCGAAATTGGAGATTATCACTGACAATCTAGTAAAAACTTACAGGGGAAGAAATGTAGTTAACGGTGTCTCATTGCACATCCAGCAAGGAGAGATCGTCGGCCTTTTGGGTCCAAATGGTGCCGGCAAAACCACGACATTCTATATGATTGTGGGCCTAGTCAAACCTACTTCAGGCAAAGTTTACCTTGAGGGCAAGGATATTACAGACCTCCCGATGTACATGCGTGCACGACGAGGAATTGGCTACCTTGCACAAGAACCATCGGTATTCCGCAAGCTTACAGTCACAGAAAATATCCAGCTTGTGCTCGAAATGCACGGCATACCCAAGAAGACTCGGGCCGCCCGTATAAAGGAACTCCTTTCCGAGCTTAAACTTGAGCAGGTGAAGGACTACAAAGGCTACATGCTTTCAGGGGGAGAGAGGAGGCGTGTCGAAATTGCTCGAGCACTAGCAGTATCTCCCAAGTTCCTCCTCTTAGATGAACCTTTCACCGGGGTTGACCCAATTTCAATTGGCGATATCCAAGACATTATCGCCGATTTACGAAAGAAAGACATCGGCATTATCATAACAGACCACAATGTCCGAGAGACGCTTGCCATAACCGACCGTGCGTATATTATTTCCGATGGCAAAATAATGACATCGGGTTCGTCAAGTGAATTGCCGAACGATCCGATCGCCAGGCAATACTACCTAGGCGAGAGGTACGTTATTTGACTAAAATGAATAAAGACTAACAAAAAGAATAAAGCGCTAGCCCTGCCAGCATTAAAAAATTCCCAATTCCACAAAATTCAATAATGAAAA
The DNA here is from genome assembly GCA_023511795.1 of Armatimonadota bacterium. Lineage (NCBI taxonomy): Bacteria > Bacillati > Armatimonadota > Armatimonadota bacterium. Next base: position 184,968 of record JAIMAU010000003.1, read on the forward strand.
CGTTAGACAAATATATACTATTAGAGCTGATTGGGCCGTTCTTTTTCGGAGTTGCCGCTTTTACCAGCTTGATGTTTGCAGGTAAGGAGCTCTTTAAAATAACTGAGCTTCTTGCCGAATACCACGCTCCGCTCCTCAAAGCGGCACAGCTCGTTATGCTTCATCTGCCGTCGCTAGTGGTAATGACGCTCCCAATGGCAATGCTACTTGCGGCACTTCTAGGCTTTGGTCGGCTATCGAGCGACAGCGAGACCGTGGCACTCTTTGCTGGCGGCATAAGCTTATATCGAATAGCAATACCAGTTATCGCAATGTCCTTATTTGTAACTGCAGGAAGTTTTGTGCTAAATGAAATGGTTGTCCCCGTTTCAAATGCCCAGCACGAAGCAATCCGGCGCAAACTGACAAACGAACCGCTTACCAGCGACAAACCTTTTTGGGTAATCTCGGCCAATAACGGAATCACAAATATGGTTTTTTATGTCCAGAAAGGATTTAATGCATCAACAGGCACCTTACGCAACGTAGCAATAATCCAATATTGGAATAACAAGCCAGCAATATTCATCTACGCCAATGAGGCCATCTGGAAAGGCGATAATGAATGGATTCTAAAAAACGGATACTCACAAAACCTTGGCTCTGGCACAACGGTAATAGTGCCTTTTCGAGAATCAAAGACACGAGAAATCAAGATTGACAAGACACCGGAACAACTGGCTCTTTACCAGCATAAATATGATGAGCTTAGTTTCTCGCAGCTTAGGGACTATATTCGCATGCTCCAGGAACAGGGAGCGGACGTCAGCGAATACAGGGTCCGACTTTATCAAAAAATCGCTGTACCTCTTGCAAGCCTGGTATTTGCCTTAATTGGAACGCCACTTGGCTTGCGGCCCCATCGAAGCAGTTCAGCGATGGGTTTGGGTCTATCAATAGTTATCATATTTGCATATTGGGTGTTTACCCATTACATGTTCATTTTGGGACGAAATGGGACTATCTCACCCGCCGCAGCTAGCTTCTTTCCCACGCTAGTAGGGGTGGTTGCCGGCATAGCGCTTATTGTGCGTGCCGCAAAATAGCATTTAGGCTTTATAAAACTACAAATAAGAGTAATTATGACGTGGCGAACAATTGTTGCAATCGCCGTATTCGTAGGAGTATGCGGCTTCATAGCGTATTGGGGAGATATGCTGGGAAGACGATTAGGCAAGCGTCGGCTCAGCCTTTTCGGAATGCGCCCCAGATATACAGCCATCGTCACCACCACAATCACTGGCATGATTATTGCCATCCTAACCATCAGCTTCATGATGATAGCAAGCGAACAAGCGCGAATTCTTATCCTACAAGGCGAAAAGCTAATTAGACAAAATAAAGTTTACCGAAAAGAATACATCGCAGCAAAGGAAGCCATAGAGCGGGCAACGAAAGAACTAACCCGCCAGCAAGAGTTTGTAGCTGAGGCACGGCGAAAAGCAGAAGACGCAGTGAAACAACGAGACAAGTTGGTGGCAGAAATTGCTAGCCTCAGAAAAGATTTGAAGACACTCAAATCAGACCTTTCCCGCAATCGCGCTGAGCTAGAGCAAAGAAAAGCAGAGCTTGCACACTCCAACGAACAACTTCGTCAAGCGAAAGCCGAGCTGGCGGCCAGGCTGATCGAGGTTGAGAAGCGCAAAAAAGAAGTTGCTGAGCTTGCAAAGCGAGCCGAAGCATATTGGGGAAGCTTGGAAGCAAAAGGCAGGCAGTATGCAGCCATGCGCCAAAAAACTGTTATATTCAGATCCAACCAAGAAATTGTCAGAAAAGTAGTTAATTGTGCCGATTCAAAAGCAAACATCCGGTCTCAACTAGTAAGCTTGCTTAACGAGGCTAGCCAACGTGCAGAAACATTAGGAGCCAAAGTGGGCGAAAATGGACGCGCTGTCGAAATATATCCAAAAGAGATTGTGAGTAGCAACTCAGGGCAGAGACGGTTCGCAACCGAGGCTGAGAACATCGATGCCGTGGTAGACGAAATCTCCGAAGGCATTGGCACGGTGGTTGTAAGACTAATTTCAGCCGACAACGCAATCGAAGGCGAAACTACGCTGGTAGACTTTGTGCTGAACTACAACCGCCTAATATACGCACCTGGGGACGAAGTTGCAAGCACAATTATCAATGGGAATGCTTCTCGTGGCGAAATCCTCGGACAATTGATTAGCTTTCTCAAGGGCGAAGTTCGCTCAGCAGCAATCGGGAAAGGCGTTATTCCTACGTATGATGAAGATGGTCAGATGTCCGTCGTAGAAATACCAGGTGAGCAACTATTGGAGACAGTCGACAAAATCAAATCTACTGGAAAGCCTGTAGAAGTAAGGGCAATAGCCAAGACTCAGATATGGTCAGCAGACCCCGTTACCCTCAATTTCATAATCGGTGAGCCTTCATGAGAATAGTACTCTCCATTGACCCTGGGCACGAAAAAAGTGGTTTGGCTGTGGTGAGCGAAGCAGGCACTCTTCACAAAGAGGTGGCACAGACAACTGAGATACCAAGCAAAGTAGGCGCTCTTCTGCAAAAGTATGGCGTCACTTGCATCATTATAGGTTCTGGAACAGGCAGTGCAACTCTACTCAAAAACATTCAAAGCAAAACAAATCTTCCAATTGAACTCGTTAATGAGGAGAATTCTACGCTTCGAGCGCGAGTGCGTTTTTTCAAAGAGAATCCCCCAAAAGGTCTCTTGCGTCTAATACCAAGAGGCATGCTTACACCAAACCGCCCATACGATGACTATGTTGCTGTAATCCTCGCAGAGGATTACATAAACCGGTAACTAGCTTCAAAACACACCCCCTCCTCCCAAACCCACGTCAAAAATCTAAAATGTTTAGCCAAAATACTTGATGGGTAGTCAAAATAAGAGAAACTCAGCATTTATTAAGAAGCGCTAGGTTTATGCGATTGAATGTTTCTCAAAAAGGACATTATACAAATCGGGCTAATCTGTAAAAATTACCTAGCCGATAATACTTAATCGAGGCTTTACGCAAAAATCCCCAAACAAAAAATCACTGTAACCAAGGAGGCAAAGCCATCGTATAAGTATTCGGCAACTGGTGAAAATAACAGGCATAGAAGAGCTTATTTTGGTAATCTTGCAGGCAAATACAAGTTTTTCGAAAAAACTTATAAGTTAGCCCTTGACAAAACCTGGTAATTTTGCTAGTATGCTTGTTAGCTAGGCTATCACACTATGAGGTCACAGGTTTGAAAGGAGGTGAAAAGGATACCTTGAATGGCCTGTGAGGGACCTTGTGGTGATAGATAGGCCGGAGGATGGACGGAAACAAAACCAAAGGAGCAGAGAGGAAACATGGATACTCTCTAACCTCTTGCGGCGATACGATAGACCCGTCAATTAAAAAACATCCTCCAGCCGAGGAAACCAAAAAAACACATTCAAGGAGGATGTGAATGAAAAAACTAGCGATTCTGATTGCTGCTACCGTCATTTTCGGTGCAGCAGGCCTAGCATTAGCTCAGGAATTTCCTGATGTCCCGCCTGATCACTGGGCATACGACGCTGTGCAGCAGCTCGTAGATGCGGGAATCATAGTGGGCTACCCTGACGGCACATTTGCAGGAAAGCGCGCCATGACCCGCTACGAGTTTGCTGAGGCATTGGCGAGAGCCATCCCAGCAATCGTCGAGAAGGCGACTGCCGCGGGTGGAGTTCAGGGACCTCCGGGACCTGCCGGACCTGCCGGACCTCCGGGACCTGAGGGTAAGCCTGGCGTCGGAGCTGAAGAGCTGGCGGCACTCAAGAAGCTTGTTGACGAGTTCCGCGATGAGCTTGCCGCTTTAGGCGTGGATGTAGAAGCCGTTCGCAGAGACGTGGCAGCGCTTAACGAGCGCGTCTCGGCTCTCGAAGCCGAGGTAGGCCGCGTCAGGCTGACAGGTGAGGCCAATGCGATCGCCCTTGGCGATGTCGTGAACGAAGGCGCTGCTGTAGACAGAGACAGCAGACCGTTAGGTGTTCAGGGCGCCGCAACGCCTGACAACCCGCTTGCCAATTCAAGATTCCTGCCGGACTTCCAGCTCGGAATCACAGGCAGGGTGAGCAATGCTCAGGCAGTCAAGGCCCTAGTAGTTGCCGGAGACTACCTGAACTATGCAATTGGCTCTGTGGATGACTTTACACTCTGGAATGCATATTTTGACGGAGCGATGAAGCTCGGGCCTCTCGGCACCACCCAGCTATTGGTTGGACGATTCCCACTCCAGCTTACGCCGTTGACCATGAAGTTCGTGGATCCTGACAGCTACACAAACGTCAGCATCCTCGACTCGGGCAACTACTTGCTCGATGGTGGAAGCGCGACCTTCAATCTCGGCAAGGTTGCACTTACTGCATTTGCTGGCAAGGCTGTGAGCAGCGTCGCCGACCTAATCACTCCTGATCTTCAGGGTGACATCGAGGTATCACAGCTTGGGGGCGCAAGGGCCGTCATTGGCATTTCAGAGGGCAACAACCTCGGTCTGACATACTACCAGGCTGGCCTTGCTCCGTCAGTTGGTCGTGAGCAAGTATTCGGCGCCGACGTAAACCTAACATTTGGCAATCTTGGGTTTGCAGCCGAATGGGCACAGACCGACCCCAATGATACGCTGACAGCGATCAATCCTGCACTGGACGACGACAACACAGCTTGGAATGCCAAGCTGAGCTGGCAGACCGGGAACCTCGCCATAGCTGGTGGATTCTCCACCATCGAAGCGAGCTACAATGCCCCGGGCTACTGGTCCAGACTGGGTCGTGCTGTGAACCTCGCTAACGTCGAAGGCCCGATGGCAAGCCTGAACTACACGCTGACCTCAAAGATCAGCCTTTCCGCCGAGGGGCAGTTCCTCGAGCCAAGCGACGATGCCGTAGCAATCACTGGCCGCAGCGCCATCAACCAAGGCGCGGTTGTTAGCGCTTCTGGCCTAGACAAGATTACATACTGGCGAGCCGGACTGAAATATGGTCTGACTTCTGCCAATACAATCGATCTAGGTTGGGAGCAAGTGAACTGGGAGCCGGCAACCGGTAGCGATACCGAGGAAAGATATATCTCCATCGGTATTGGGCATTCGATTAACCCGAATGCAAGCCTGAAGCTGCTCTATCAGATCATCGAGTATGAGCAGGGCGTGCCTTCTCCTTATGGCACCGCAGGCAGCGACTACCGTGGTGGCAAGGCTGCTGCCCAGTTCCAGCTCAAGTTCTAAGGGCGCTGCCTAAATTAAGCAACAAAACCCCCGGAGCATCTACTCCGGGGGTTTTTCATGTAACTATCGCATAAATCCGTCGTATACATTTGTAGATTTCACATTTAACTTCCGGAGGTAGCGAATATGAAAACCAAGAGCAGACTATATGCCACCGGCCTTGCAGGATTGCTTCTTTTCGGCACCTTAATCGGAACAATGGCTGCATTTGGAGCAAACCTTGGCAACGTCCTAAAAGGAGCTGGAATTGCAATTCTTGTTGACAAGTTCAGTGATGAAATAAACAACACTATCAACAAACTAACTCTGAATAAAGGTGTTGGTGTTGAGGACAGAACCAAAGTAGTGCCTATTATCAGCATTGGCCAAGGAGGATATGTAGGCGCTGTTCAAGTAAGTGGACCGGCACACCTCGTTGAAAAAGTCAAGGCTGTCGCTCAGCTTGAAACAAGTTTTTCAGGCCGAACGTTCCGCATCAAAGCGCTTGTACCCGTCGAGTCAAAGGATGTCGTGAAGGATCTAAAACGCGTGAGCGGCGTTGGTGTTAGCGCAATAATAGACGTAAGACTTTAGATTATTTCAATTAAGCACCAGCTTATGATTTTCGCATTCAACGTGATATCGCTATAGTAGCCCACGCTTTACCTTGCTTAGAATGAGATCGCCGCCGCTGAGACGGCGATCTCAGCATGCTTGGGAGAAGAAAAAATCCAGTCATCCCCAGATATGCGGAATTGCCAACTTCTGCCAACCGCCCCCACTTCAAGGCGACTTTGCGTTGGGTAACAACGAAAGTAGGGCAGCCACCGCGTCCTTTGTGGCCATGCGGCGCCTATACTGGGAAGAGTGCGGTCTCCCGGTCGTCCAATTACCCCAACTAGCAGATTAGGATTGCCAATCAGTGTAAGGTCTAGACGCCAACATGGGTTAATCTTAAGAGTTGCATCCTCACGCCAAGACGCGCCGCTTATCCCACCACAATCATGCAAGAAGCCCTCTGGGTCGGTAAATACTCCGGGCGAAGTAATCCAACCATCGTCAACGAACAATCCGCGCCAGCGAATTTTTCCAGCTAAACCTTCCACGCTGAACTTGCCCATCCAATGATTGCCAATTGTGAAGCCAGCGCTGGCATCGAGAGACCATCCCCTGCCCCTAACACTCCCCAGTGATGAGTTTGACGATTTGATTCTCAACATTCCCTCAAAATTCTCACCTGAAACATTACCCACAAGGCTACGAGCTAGATATTCCTCCGCATTGATGCTCCGAAATGCTATCTCAGCGGTCCCATGGACATCACCCGCTTTGAAGGAGACATATCGCCCAACGCCAACCCAATCGCCTGAAATTCTAGCGCTTTGTACCGAAGGGGCATATGACTGCTTGGTATTTATGCCGGAATTGAGGTCAATCCAAAGCTGGGCCGCGTCCCCATTCCCCCGGTATTCCTCGCGCTTGCCCCTTCCGAAGCCAACCCACCACTCGCGAGAAGCAATCCGTATCCAATTATTGGTACTTATGGTAACATAAGCGCTATTGTTTCTAAAAACTCTCGACGGTTGATTCTCCTTTCCAACGTCCCAAAGCGAGCCAACATTGTTTGTTCCAGAAGCCATTGCTCCCGCCACAACGTGGAAGCTAGCAACCTTCGAGTCTTTGAAATACAATTGAAATAGGTCATTGGCATCATAGAAAGCCGGGAGATTTACCGAAGGTTCAGCTAAGCCTTCAAGTTGGGGCAGAAAAGCTAAACACAAGATAAAGCAAATGCTGAAAGCAAATTCAAGAGCTTTTCCGCGAAAATGCCTCATATTGGCGCCAAATTCCGCAAAAAGGATGTGGCAGGGCGAGTTTGCCACCCACCCCCTGCCAACATTTAAAGCTGCGAATACTCTTTTCTATAGCTCAAAAGCGTCGAACGTTCCATCTGTATAGGTGATCTTCAGAATGTTGTCTTCCTTAGTAATATTTGCTTTAGTTTCGCCTCCAACTTTGACTGTTCCTGATAGAACACCAGACGCATTTCTTGAAATAGCAAACTCCACACCGCTCTGGTTCGTTAAGGTAAGCGAACCGCTTGTCGGCTCACCTTCACTTAGCTGCAAGCTCCCTGTGCCAGCAAGGGTATTGCTGCCAGCTCTTAAGTCTATCTGACTTGTAACCTTGCTGTTGGCCAAAGTGAAGCGCATATCGGCATAATATGTTGGGTGGCCAGAACGAACTAGTTCACCATGCAGAACAAGTGTCGCACTTGCATTGGGCTCGTCCAATTCAACTTCAGGATTCGCCCTGTCAAATGATATGTTGCCTGCAAAGTTGAGGCCGCTATGGCTGTCGCTGTAAGACCCCGAAATTTCCACATGCTTACCTGCCATTTCAGGATATCCATTAGAGGTTACAAGCGCCTGCGAAACAGAGATATTCCCTCCAACCGTGATGGTTGTTCCGCCACCAGTCGCCGTTATACTCGCATTCGTCATGGAAGCACTGGTTAAATAGTTATAGATGGAATCATCCGGGCTGGCACCGCTTGGCAAACTGGATAAGAAATTAGCCTGGAATCTACCCTGGGCATCCAAATTGGGAGTATCTAAGCTTCCTTGAAAAACTACTTGGGAATAATGGTCCTTATCTGGCCCCGATGCACTTATTGTCCCATTGAAGGTTAATGGAGAGGTAAACACTGAATCCTTAAGGCTGACGGTCCCCGTAAACGAGGGATTTGCACCAGGCCCAGTTTCAGGAATTTCAGGAAGGGTAACAACATATGCCTGCGCGGGGTCACTGGACAGTGTTTGTTTTACTGTCCATGTGCTTCCCGCCTTTGTTGCAGTAAGCTTGTAAGTACCTGCTGGCGCTTCCGAGTAGAAAATAATTATCTTGCCAGCTTCGCCGCCAGTTGTATTCTCGAGGCTCAACCGTCCATCCAAGCCTGCAGTTGCTTTGTATGCCTGGCCCATCGTCAGCTCAAACACACGTATATTTTCAGATGTTCCATAAGTCATATCGCCTGAAATGGCAGGCATAATAAGCTTGGAAAGCCGGTCGAAAAGCGCACTGTACTTAGATGTAACTTGGTCGGTAAAGATGTTTTTGATTTCCTGTGGCTCTTGGCTTACCATGGCTTCAATTGGCACCCCGGCTTCTTTAATTTGCTGGACAGCCTGTTTCGCCATGACAAGCTTTTCATCAATAGTGCCTGGAATTTCGTCTTCTACCTCGGACTTAACCTCATCAGAAAGGCTATTGCTTGCTCCAAAAGTACTTCCACCAACAACATTGCCTTCCAGCGAATAATCGGCATCTGCATTAGCTTGCACAAAAGCACGCGCGGCTTCAACAACTTTATTAAACGTGTCTTCGTCGATTGGAGTGCCTGTCTTAAAGAACTTCTGGGCGATTGCTTCTGCTGCTATTGTTGTCTCAGCCTTTAAGACGTACTCGCTAGAGTTTACTGGCACTTGAGGGATAATTGTCGAAAACCTATAATTTTTGCTATTTCTCGTGCCAGTTGCCACCACAGCCACAGTTAGACCAGGAGTGATTCTAAGGGTGCACCATCCAGTGGAATCCAACGTTCCACGCACGACCTCTTTGCCTGTTTTGAAGTCGTAGGCCACTACTAATGTCCCTGGATCAAGAGGGGCAACTAAAGTAGTATCTGCCCTAATGGACTCAACACCTGCTGTGTCACCAGTAAAAACATCGACACCAATCGTTAATAAGGTGCCTGGCGCTCCGCCGTTGCCTCCGCCTCCGCATCCAGCAACAAGCGTCGTGATGCAGATTGCTGCTAATGCAAACAACAACTCCTTCCTCACAACAATTCCCTCCTTTACTTTTTTATCTTTAATTTGACAAAACAGGAAGCTATCCTTCTTTTTAGGAAAACTCCCCAATTTAAAAAGAAATCAAACCAAAATTTGACAAGCAGCGTTTGTATATTCAAATCCCTAATGTTATAATCGGTAAGTCAGCCTCAATTTCACAATTTAAAGCATACTCCTTAAAAAGAAGATGCAGCAAATTATCAGAGCGGAGAACATAATAAAGAAATTCGGTATTAGGACCGCTCTTGCTGGGGTTACGCTCGAAGTTTATAAGAGTGAAGTGTTCGGCATATTTGGATTTTCCGGCTCAGGGAAAACGACACTCATCTATTCCCTTGCTGGAATTATCAAATCCGATGCTGGCACAGTAACGATGAGCACAAACACATCCCCGGCAATATGGTTCGAAAAGCCAGCAGTCGATCCCCAGCTTACTCCTTTTGAAACTCTATGGATTAGCGCAACTTTATACGGCATCCCAAGGCGCAGGCGACGATCAATGATTAGAGACATCTTATCGCTAGTCGGGCTTGATGACCTGCGAAACGAACCAGCGAAATCATTTTCCAAAGGGATGCTAAAGCAACTTGAGGCTGCCCGAGCACTGCTATCACCTTCAGAGGTGCTTCTTGCCGACGAGCCAATGGCTGACATTGACCCGCCAACGCGAGAACGACTTTGGGAACATCTTCTAGCACGCAGGGTTTCAAAGAAACATACAATTTTAATCGCAACTAGCCGCCCAGAAGATGCTGAAATCTGCGACCGCATTGCACTGATTCACAAAGGAAGATTGGTTGGATGCGGAACCCTAGACGAACTTAGAAATGCCACTGGCCCCGAAGAACTAATAATCCAACCCATTGAAGCCGGTAAATCTATTGCAAAAATGCGGCAATACAAGGGAATTACCGCAATCGAGCAGAATGGGTCGCTTATTATCGAACTTTCAGCTAAAGTTCGGCCCTCGGAAATCATAAAACAGATGCACGGCGAAATCAGCGCAGTTCGCCTAAGCCCTCGAAAAGTTGATTCAATTCTAGCAGAGCTCATAGCGAAAAAAGAAGAGACTACACATCTATAGAAAAAATGGAGATAAAAATTGGAAATCATCTTCATTCTCACAATCCGTGAGTTAAAGCTAATGATGCGAAAGAGAGTTCTACTTTGGATTCTCCTGATTACGCCCTTGGCTGGTGTTGCAACTGCCGGCATCGGTATACCAAGTGGGCTTATGATTTACTTTCTAATGCCAGCTTCGACCCTGCTAATTACGGCGATAGTGCTTGCGACTACCGAGAAACAAATTTTGATGGCTTTTTCCGTCCATTCATCCGCAAAAGCAAGGCTTGCTTCGTGGGCCCTTGTGCTTTTCATAATTCTAGTATTTCAAGCCGCAATTTACACTTTACTGCTTGCAATCTTTTGTAGTAATCCGATTGGCTTTGTGAAAGCATTCACAGCCATTATGATTTCAGAGGCAACGGGTTTCACGTTGTATGGCATGCAAACACGCACTTAATTATCTGCTTACTTCCTACTCTACTATTCTAGACACCCTAAGTCTGTTGTGCTACAATGTGTCGGATTAATAGACTTATGCCTTGCAAGGCGATACTTCTTAAGATTGGGAGAGCAGAATGGCAAAGTCAAAAAGCAAACTTGAAAGAGTACGTGTTGGCGTGATTGGAGTCGGCATTGGCCGGCTTCATATCCAATCTTACGTTAAATGCCCCGAAGCAGAGGTTGTCGCTGTATGTGATGCAAGAGAGGACCGTGCCCGACGGGTTGCTACCGAGTTTGGGATTCCTCACATATATACCGATTATCGCGACATGCTAGCATTGCCTGGTCTTGACGCTGTAAGCGTGTGCACACCAAACTATACGCACGCACAAATGACGATTGACAGCTTCGAAGCCGGAAAACACGTCATTTGCGAGAAGCCCCTTGCAATAAACCCTGCGGAAGGAGAAGCAATGGTAGCGGCTGGGAAAAAGGCAGGGAAAATATTCATGACCGCATTCAACAATCGGTTTCGAGGGGACACCCAAACTCTTAAAAAGTTCATCGAAAACGGCGAGCTAGGTGAAATTTACTTTGCTAAAACCGGCTGGGTCAGGCGAAAAGGCATTCCTGGCATGGGCAGCTGGTTTACGCAGAAAGAAAAAGCTGGCGGAGGGCCGCTAATTGATATTGGTGTTCACGTTCTTGATCTCGCCCTGTGGCTGATGGGCAATCCTAAAGCCATTTCTGTTACTGGTAGCACCTATGCCAAGTTTGGTCCAAAAGGTGAAGGAACTGGCACCTGGGGAACTATGGATGCTAGCGGCGTTTTCGACGTCGAGGACTTTGCGGCTGGATTTATTCGACTTGAAAACGGTGCAACCGTAATGCTCGAAGCTAGCTGGGCATCGCACATCAAGTGCGACATAATTTACACACAATTACTAGGAACAAAAGGCGGCGCCGAGCTCGACCCACTGCGCATTTACACAGACATCCACGGCACAAGCTCGGACATTATGCCTCAATGCCCAAATGTCTCAGGCCATGAGATGGAAATTCGACACTTTATAGATTGCATAATACACGGCAAAGAACCGATATCAACTGGCGAACATGGCTTGGAGATTGTTCGGATTCTAGATGCCTTGTATAAATCTGCCGAGACAGGCAGAGAGGTGATAATGAAATAAGTTTTTGCTACTCAAGAATCTCAAAAATGGAATATCTAAACCATCAATTCCTTCGATTCAAAAGGAGGTAACAGACAGTGAAGATTGGAGTTTTCACAGTAGCATTTGGACACCTAAAGTTCGAAGAGGCGCTCGATTATGTAAAGAGCGTCGGTGTAGAAGCGGTGGAAATCGGCACAGGAAACTATCCGCCTAACTGCCACTGCGACCTTGACAAACTTCTCTCAAGCGAGACACAGCGGAAAGCTTTTCTCAAAGCTATTGAGTCTCGCGGCTTGGTGATAAGCGCGCTCTCTTGTCATGGGAACCCTCTCCATCCAAACAAGCAAATTGCAAACGAGCATCATACAGTGCACCGCAAGACAGTCGAACTAGCACAGAAACTTGGGGTTGAGAGGGTTATAAACTTCTCTGGTTGCCCAGGCGACTCACCACGAGCGAAATACCCAAACTGGGTTACATGCCCTTGGCCACCAGATTTCAGGGAGATTATTGAATGGCAGTGGAAGCGAAAGGTCATTCCCTACTGGCGCGCAGAAGCAAAGTTTGCCAAAGAACACGGCGTCAAGATTTGCTTCGAGATGCATCCGGGGTTTGTGGTGTATAACCCGGAAACGCTCCTCAAACTTCGAAATGCTTGCGGCGATGCCATTGGTGCGAACTTTGACCCAAGCCACCTCTTCTGGCAAGGAATTGACCCAGTAAAAGCCATTCGAAAGCTTGGCGACGCAATCTACCACGTTCACGCCAAGGATTGCCGAGTTGATCCAATAAACGCAGAGGTAAACGGCGTACTGGACACAAAAACCTACACTGATGAAATCAACCGAAGCTGGATTTTCCGAACCATCGGCTACGGACACGACGCTGACGTTTGGAAGGACATTGTAAGTGCATTACGACTCGTAGGTTATGATTGGGTGCTTTCCATTGAACACGAAGACAGCCTTATGGCGCAAACCGAAGGCTTTGAAAAGGCTGTCTCATTCCTAAAAGAGGTGGTAATTTCAAAGAAACCGAGCGAAGCATTCTGGGCATAGAATAGGCTGTTGCCATACTTTGTTGGATAGGAGCAAAACATCATGCGGGGCTGATGAAATTCACAGCACCAAAACCCAAAGAGCTCACGGATTCTTAAGCAGAGGAACGTATACCAAACAAGGGGCGCTTAGAATTTTAAGCGCCCCTTATGCGACACAAACACCAAATCGCTTCTCAAGATGGACTGACAACCAGCATAATTGCGTGTTGCAACTAAGCTTGTATTATGATATACTATAAAACACAGAATTTAGGGGGTACTGATGGGTCAAGTCGTATACTTGAACGGAAAATTCGTCCCTCTGGAGGACGCAAAGATCACGGTATACGATCACGGCTTGCTCTATGGGGACGGAGCGTTCGAGGGAATTCGGGTCTACTCCCGCAAAGTATTTAAGCTTCGCGAACATATACAAAGGTTGTATCGTTCAACCCATGCAATGATGATCAACCTGCCTATATCGCAGAAGGAGATGGAAGAAGCAATTCTCGAACTCCTTCGGCGAAATGAGGTCCAGGATGGTTACATAAGAATAACCGTAACTAGAGGAGTCGGCCTCGGGCTAGACCCGCGTGTTTGCAAGACCCCCACGATAATTATAATGAGCGACAAGCTCAGCCTTTACCCTGAAGAAATGTACCGCAACGGCCTTCACGTGGTGACCGTGTCCACAAGAGTGTGCCCGGCGCAGTGCTTAGAACCAAGAATCAAGTCGCTCGGGAAGTACGTTGCGAACATTCAAGCGAAAATTGAAGCAAACAGGGTTAACGCAGGCGAGGGTTTGATGCTCAACACTGAAGGCTATGTTGCCGAAGCAACAGGCGACAACATTTTCATCGTAAAAGATGATAAGCTAATTACCCCACCACCCTATGCAGGTATATTGGAGGGGATAACACGAAACACAGTGATTGACCTTGCGAAAGGCATGGGTATACCAGTCGAAGAGAGACTTTTTACTCTCTTTGATGTCTACATAGCCGACGAGTGCTTCCTAACTGGTACTGCCGCAGAAGTAATCCCGGTAGTTCAAGTAGATGGACGCACAATCGGCAATGGCCAGCCAGGCAATATGACAAAAAGGCTGATTGAAGCCTTTAGAACTTTGACAAAAACAGAAGGCGTGCCGTTCTGATGCGCGCAAGACTTTGTGAGTTATGCAGGAAAAGGCAAGCTGAATTCGTTGTCTGCAAAATAAGCAGAAACGAACGGCGCGAGGAGCGGCGACTCTGCGCTAAATGCACTGGAGACAGAGAGAAGATAATTTACGGTAATAGCGGCTTATTGCTTACCGAGCTGGTAAACATACACTTAAGCAAACTCTCTGCCTCTAGTAAAGAACAAAATCGAACAAAGGTTTGCCCCAACTGTGGGAATACAATAGAAGATACTCGGCAGACAGGCATGGTAGGATGTCCGACGTGCTATATGGTATTCGAAGAGGAAGTAGGCGCTATCATAGCTGAGTTGCATGGATATACTGTGAGTCGGGGTAAACCATTATAAAATGCTGAAAAACCGTGCAGAGAAAAAGACTATAATGCCGGCTTGGGCCCGCTCTGAAGGCCCTGCCAGCGATGTTGCGGTTTCCACTCGCGCCCGCCTGGCACGAAACATAGAAGGCCTGCCATTTCCCTGCCGTGCACGTGATGCAGACCTTAAAAAGGTTGCCGACCGAGTTTTAGACACGATTTACAAAACAGATGAAAGGTTCGGCAGGTTCTATGTGTTGCATCCTCGGCACATGACAGCCTTCGAAAGATTTGCTCTGATTGATTCGCACCTTGCAAGCAGTCAGCATGTAGCTGGCGGGAGTTACCGCCCTGTGGTGTTAAATGAAAGCGGCACTTTAAGCCTCATGGTAAACGAAGAAGACCACATGAGGATACAGTGCATCCTGCCGGGGCTACAGCCATTAAGAGCGCTGGAAGTCGTTCGCGAGTTCGATACATTTCTTGGCGAACAAATTCGGTATGCCTGGGCTGACAATTATGGATACCTAACAGCATCTCTAAGCAATATAGGCACAGGGCTTAGGCTTTCGGTAATGCTTCATCTCGCAGGCTTGACTATGCTTGGAGAGGTGGTTTCGACATTGACTGCGGCCGCGCAACTAAAAATCTCTGTGCGCGGGCTTTTCGGAGAGGGTACAAAAGCTCTGGGAGATCTTTTTCAGGTATCAAACGAAACAACAATAGGGTTCTCCGAAAAGGAGATAACCTCCAGAGTAAGAGGTGCGGCCGAACACCTAATAGCAAGGGAACGTGAGGCACGGAGAATAATTCTTCATAATAAAAAGGAAGAAATCACCAATCTGGCAAACGAAGCGCGAGCCAGATTATTAACGGCGCGTGCGCTGAGTGGAGAAGAAGCGCTAGCACATCTCTCCACACTCCGGCTTGCAGCCGGGCTTGGGATACCGCCAGGAATATCGGCGACAGCATTTAGCGAACTTCTCGCATTAATGCAGATAGGGGCAACCGCCTCAATCGAAAGGCGCGGCCTGCCCATTGCAGAAACTATAGGCGCTGAAGTGAGACGTGCCCGGCAAGTGCGTGAAAAGCTTGCGGAGGAAAGTGCGATTGCCCAACTGAGGCTTTCCGAATAAGGAGAACCTTGTAATTAAAAAAGACGTAATTATAAATAGAAGAATCCCCCGAAGGGGGCTCATAAGTTTACTAATACTTGCAATCAAAAAGCTAGAAAGCAATAAGTATTATATAACTCGAGTTTCCGGTCGGGTTATGTAACACCCATTCCATAGAAAAGGAGGGACAGCGGAATGTGGCAGCGGTTTACTGAGAGGGCGCGTAGAGTCGTTTTCTTCGCTCAGGAAGAGGCCAGCAGGCTTGGCGAGAATTTTGTCACGACAGAGCACCTGCTTCTTGGCCTTGTACGCGAGAGCGATAGCGTAGCCGCGCGAATACTCGACCGGATGGGCGTAAGCCTTAACCGGATCCGGGCTGAAATCGAGCGGCAGGTTACAAGAGGAGACGGCCGGCTCAGCCAGGATACCATGCAACTAACCCCACGCGCAAAGCGCGTGATCGACCTGGCATACGACGAAGCTAGGCAACTGAACAACAACTACATAGGCACGGAACACCTGCTACTCGGCCTCATCCGAGAGGGTGAAGGGCTTGCAGCACGCGTTCTAGCCAAGCTTGGAGTTGATCTAGAAAGAACAAGACGAGAAGTAATGAATCTCCAAAGCGATGATAGTTCTATGGCAACAACCAGGACAAGGTCGAGGACTCCCACACTGGATGAATTCGGCCGCGACCTGACAGATTTAGCCAGACAAGATAAGCTCGACCCAGTTGTCGGCAGAAATACCGAGATCGAGCGCGTCATCCAAATCCTGAGCAGAAGGACGAAAAACAACCCTGTGCTGATTGGAGAGCCTGGTGTAGGTAAGACAGCAATCGCCGAAGGTCTTGCCCAGCGCATTGTATCCGGCGACATCCCTGAAATGCTGAAAGACCGCCGGATTGTGGCTCTTGACCTTGCGGGTGTGGTTGCTGGCACGAAGTATCGAGGCGAATTCGAAGAGCGGATGAAGCGCATTATAGATGAAGTGCGCAAAGCCAACGGTGAGGTAATCCTCTTTATTGACGAGCTACACACCTTGGTTGGCGCAGGTGCAGCCGAGGGAGCAATCGATGCTTCGAACATCATGAAGCCAGCCCTTGCGCGCGGTGAGCTCCAGTGCATTGGCGCAACAACGATGGACGAATACCGCAAGTATATCGAGCGCGATGCCGCTCTGGAGCGAAGATTCCAGCCCATCCAGGTCCGCGAGCCCACCGTTGAAGAAGCAATAGACATCCTCAAGGGATTGAGAGATAGATATGAGGGGCATCATCATGTAAAGATTCGAGATGACGCCCTCTACGCCGCAGCTCGTCTTGCTGATAGGTATATAACCGATCGTTGCCTGCCAGACAAGGCAATTGACCTAATAGACGAAGCAGCTTCGCGAGTAAGATTGCAAAGAACGTTGCCACCTGCCGAACTCCGAGCAGCAAAGGCTGAGCTACGTTTGGTAACGCAGGAACTAGAGTCACTGCCTGCAACGGGGCAATACGATCGCGCAATCGAGCTCCAAGCTCAGGAGCGGTATCTTACTGAAAAAATCCGAGAGCTTGACCGTCAATGGCAGGAAAGCGTGAATGCAACAGAGCCGGTCGTGACAGAAGATGAAATTGCTCACATTGTGTTCAGCTGGACAGGCATTCCTGTTTCAAGACTAGTTGAAACAGAGACAGCCAAGCTTTTGAACATGGAGCAGGCTTTGCACGAGAGAATTATCGGACAGGACGAAGCAATTGTGGCGGTTTCCCGTGCAATCAGACGGGCTAGGTCAGGGCTAAAGGACCCCAAGCGGCCTACTGGTTCGTTCATATTCCTAGGCCCCACTGGCGTCGGAAAGACGGAGCTTGCACGGGCGCTAGCGGCGTTTCTATTCAACAATGAGGATAACTTAATTCGCATAGACATGTCTGAATATATGGAGCGGTTCGCCGTATCAAGACTTGTAGGTGCGCCACCTGGGTATGTGGGCTACGAAGAAGGCGGACAGCTTACCGAAGCTGTTCGTCGGCAACCCTACTCGGTTGTGCTACTCGACGAGATAGAAAAGGCGCATCCAGAAGTATTCAACATCTTGCTCCAAGTTATGGAGGACGGTCGACTAACGGACTCACAAGGACGTGTTGTCGACTTCAAGAATACGGTTATGATAATGACCTCAAACATAGGAGCACAGCTAATAAGCAGCGATGGCGGCATTGGTTTCCGAACCGCAAAAAAGGTTGACGAGGATACTCGTGCATACGAGGCAATGAAAAACCGAGTAACCGAGGAGATGAAGAAAGTCTTCCGGCCTGAGTTCCTGAACCGGGTGGACGAAGTTATAGTGTTCCACTCGCTTACTTCGGCGCAGATTCTGCAAATCGTCGACCTAATGCTGAACAGAGTGCGCGAACAGCTCAAGGTCCAAGGCATGGACCTTGAAGCAAGCGACGAGGTAAAGGAAGTACTGGCGAAAGAAGGCTTCGACCCGGCGTTTGGCGCAAGGCCCTTGCGCAGGGCTGTACAAAGGATAATTGAAGATCCGCTCAGCGAAGAGATACTTATGGGGCGCTTCAGCGAAGGTGACGTCATCCGCGCTGAGCTCGACGACGGCAAGGTAATCTTCAAAAAGGCAGAGAAAGCCGAGCCGCTCAAGGTATAAAACACCATCAATAGGTGGACGATAGCTAAAAGCCCATCCCAAAGTTCCTGGGATGGGCTTTTTAATAACACTCAGTACCTCCCGTACTTTTCCAACAACTCAATCGCATATCGGTAGTTGTCAAACGAGACTGTCGGGGGAACGGAGTGGTCTGAATGGAAGATGTACCCGCCGCCTTTCATGGCAATCGGGACCTTGCTGGAGATTTCCTCCTCAATGTCGGCTTTAGTGCCGGAGAGCTTTCGAATGTCGATGTTGCCGAAGAGCGTAATTTTATTCCCATAAAGTTCCTTGAGCACCCGGACATCCTGGCCGCACTTCGCCTCAAGCGGCTGAATCGCCGCAAATCCTGCCTCAATTAGCTTCGGAATCAGCGCCTCGATTTTTCCACATGAGTGCAGTATAACCGGCTTGCCGTGGGAGTTAAAGAAATCACACATGCGCTTGTGTGCTGGCCAAAGTAGCTGTTCATAACATTCCGGCGAAAACAGCGTAGAATTCCGATATCCCATATCGCCATACATCCATGCGCCATCAAAATCTAGCCCCATATCGAGAACCTTTTGCGCTAGGGCAATCTGAAGGTCGGTGTAAGTGTTAAAAACATCGGCAACTACTTTGGGCTCATCCATCATTAGCATAAAGATATTAACCTGACCAAAAACTGGCCACGCACACTCATACGCCTCTATGCCAGCGTAGTGGACGAATTTCTTTTTTGCCCGTCCCGCTTCATAAACCTCGCGGATATTTGCTGGTATGCGTACTTCATCTGGTGTTAGACGCTCTTTATACTCATACCAATCTCTTGCAGTTTGGACGGTATGCGCAATCCAATGGGGCGTATGACCAGATTCGCGTTTGACATCTTTTCTAGTTACACCATTAGCATCCTTTTGAAGCACGTATTCATCTGTATCCTCATAAATCTCGACAGGCAATCGCAAACTCATATCCATCCATGGCAGACTGTGGAAGTCAAAACCAAAAAGCTCGGATATGTCCTGACCCTCCTCAAGACCCTGGGTTTTCCAAAGTGCAAGCGTTTCACTCCACAGCGATTCCTGCCTGCCAACCCTGTCCGGGATACCGCCTTTAAGCGTCGTGAGAATCCTCTCGCGCGAATCCATAAACTGCCTCCTGAGTAAACATGCTCAAGTTTAACCGTTCTCTGTAAATATGGCCTATCCCCTTCAGCAAACGAAAGCATCAAAAATGCTAATTTTCACCTGAGTAAACCTATAAGGTAATAATACCATCTTAAGAATTAATTGCAAATTCCTTGGGACAACCAAGAGATTCACATACCAAATCTTACAAGAAAATGGAATAATACTTATGGAACGCGAAAAAGAGGGGCACAGAACTTGGTTCTGTGTTCCTCTTTTTTCTTTTTGGCATGGAGGCCGAAAAGCCTGCCGGGGCCCAGCGAAAGGGGTTCCGGATCCCCCTTTCCCCGGCAGCTTACTCGAAAGCTGGTACCGCGTCTCCTACCGCACGGCCTCCGTGCCATTGTTATGTAGCACATAGGCCTCGGAGGAGGCGGAACACAGCAAACTACCGAGGACACCCAATTATTTTCCTGTGCGGCTCACGTTCATGCTTATCTGCACATCACCTTTGCTTTGATTTTCTATTTTCTGCGGGCCAGCCAAGGTATTTCCAATGATTGTGGCTGTCTTTACATCAGGACCAAGTTTGATTTGGTTCAAGTCACGCCCGAACCTGCAGGAATGAATTGCGATACTGCCTTTTGTTGCTTCCAGCGCCGGCGTACCATTATTCATCCTATCCCACACTTGGAAATTGCACTGAGAGAAGCTTACGAAGCCGTCGCCTGCCATTTTAGCAATTTGCTGAGTTGGACCCCAGAAGGCACAGTTAGAGAATTGGGCGACTCCTGTAAATCCAGGTACGACCTCAATTTCAGCATCGGCAATATCTGCCCCAACAAACTCGCCATTAGTGAAGAGAAGTCCCGGCTCTTGAGTCTGTTCAATTAGCACTGCAGTTCGCGCCCAATCAACGCCACACCCAAGGAAGTTTCCGTTACAAGCTCCGTTTTTGCTAGCGTAAAAGCGCATTCCAACTTTGCACCCGTAGGAAAAAGTGTTAAGCACATATTCCCAATCTGTGCGCCCGAACTCAAAAGCAGTACAATTTTCCAGAAGGTAATTTCGCAAGTCTTGCCATGTGGGTATTCCCTCAACCTCGGCACGCATCCAATGGTGAGGGTTGAAGTGGACATTCTCAATGCGCCCGATATCGGCGCATTTATCTACCGCAATGCCTATTTTAAGCGGACAACCAAATACATTGCGGATATAGTGAAGCTCATTCGGCTCGGTTGCAAAATCGATACCTTTGTATGAATTGACAAGTGTCACATTGATTACGCTGCAGTGCATTCCATACCCCCTAATTGTCCAAGGGTAAGGTTTCACGCCAGGAATTCTCTGCATAGGATAAAAGAAAGTCATTCCCTTAATTCCACTACTTGGCGAGAGAGTCACAAGTGCTGGGCCGTCTTCCTTGCCTCTATCGGCATAGGCAAGTATCACAGTGCCCTTCAAAAGCTGGGCGTGGTGTGGCGCTTCCCACTCGCCTGCGAGCATAACACCGGAAGGCACGGTAATCGGTTTTGAAAGCTTATATTTTCCCGCAGGTAGCTTCACAGTGCCGCCGCCATTTGCCGCACAGGCATCGAGCGCCTTTTGAATCGCCGCAGAATCATCTACCTTACCATCTCCCTTTACACCAAATTGCTTTACATCGAGCATATTTACCGCAGATGATCCAATTGCCATACACAATAACGTGCTTATTGTTAGCAACCCATAAATACTCATCTTTCCCTCCTAAATCGAAATTATACTTTGATTTACAACATAAATGAGATTCAATCCTTCGGCAAGCTCTTAAAATACTTCCGACCTATTTTTGTGTTGGCAGAGATTCAACCAATAAACAGAAGTTTTGTTCTAGAAACTTAAATAGCTTATAATTAATTGCCTCCAATGCCAGCGTTGACACCAACTTCTGCCAAAGGTTATAATCTCAAGAAGCTGGCAACTCTCCGC
This sequence comes from Armatimonadota bacterium, assembly GCA_023511795.1. Taxonomy (NCBI): domain Bacteria; kingdom Bacillati; phylum Armatimonadota; species Armatimonadota bacterium. Next base: position 206,123 of record JAIMAU010000003.1, read on the forward strand.
GCCGGCAATAAAACTCAAACCAGGAGGTAAAATAAGGTGCAGGAACCCATTTCGAAGTATTTCCGGGTGGGGCTTATACACCCCATGGCATATCCTTCGGTTATCAAGGGCGAAGGCCCAATTCTTGAGACATTAGAAAAAATCTTGGAGGATGATTACTTCAGTGCTGTCGAAGTAACATGGATAAAGGATAAGAAAGTTCGAGCAGAAGCCGCAAAGATGCTAAAGACTGCCCACGTCGAGGTAGTTTTCGCCGGACAACCGCCACTTCTCACACAAGGGCTTGACCTCAATGCGGCCGATGAAGCTGCTCGGAAGCGTGCAATTGACCAAACTAAGGATTCTGTGGATCAAGCTTACGAACTCGGCGCCCACCTAGTTGCCATCCTGAGCGGGCCAGACCCCGGAGATGCAGATAGAGCTAATGCAATGAACCGACTAGTAGATTCGCTTTGCCAAATCTGCGATTATGCAAAAGCCCAGCGGCAAGAAAATCCGATATACATTTCACTCGAAACATTCGACCGTACCATTGAAAAGAAGTGCTTGATTGGTCCAACAAAAGAAGCTGTCGAGCTGGCAAAGCGTGTTAAAAAAGAGTGTTCAAACTTCGGTCTCACTATAGACCTCAGCCATCAGCCGCTACTCTCGGAGTCAATTTCTGAGATGGTAAGAGGAGCATCTGAGTATCTTATTCACGCTCATATGGGCAACTGCGTAATGCGCGACCCCTCGAATCCCGCTTATGGAGATGCACATCCTGCATTTGGCTGTGACTTAGGCGAGAACGATGTGAATGAGGTTGCTGAATACCTTCGTTGCCTGATGGATATTGGCTTTTTCAACAAGCAACTTCCGACAGGAATGGCAGTAGTCAGCTTTGAGGTCAAACCACTTCCTGGCGAGAGTTCAGAGCTTGTAGTAGCTGGCGCAAAGCGTGTTCTAAACGAGGCATGGGCGAAGATATAACTTGGATAGGAGATACGGGACATGAGCCGCTCTGAGCAATGCACCGAGAATTTGCTTATAAAAGCAAAAACTATTTCGGAGGGATATACAAAAATCGTAGGTAGAGGTGAAAAGGGATTGAAGCACCTCGAGTTTGGGCGCCTTTGGCTCACATCAGGCGAATGGTCGTCGGACAGCAAGGACTGCGAGGTTGTTATGGACATCTACTCGGGCGTAGTCTCGCTAGAGACCAATTCGGCGAACTTTGAGCGGCTTGGTAACCGCAAAAATGTATTCGAAGAACTGGCCACAGTGATTTATCTACCGCCGCAGACGTCCTACCGCCTAAGTGTCGTCGAAGGACCAGCTGACATTGCTGTTTTCTCTGCGGCCGCAACTTCCTCCGAGGCTAATGTTACAATCATACGCCCTGAGGACAACATTGTAACCACTCCAGGCAAAGATAATTGGTTGAGGCATGTTTACACTGCAATTGGCAATAACTTGCCCGCCACAAAAACAATCTTTGGGGAAACAGTCAATCCCCCTGGGAATTGGTCAAGCTATCCACCGCATAAGCACGATGCATTTGTCCCGCCAAATGAAGTGCCCTTGGAAGAAATTTACTATTTTCAGCTCAATCCAAGCCAGGGATTTGGGATTATTCGCATTTATACCGAGCCAAACGATCCAGGGCCAATGGATGAAGTTTATGTAGTGGAAAACGGAGATACAGTAGTCATTCCTAGGGGCTACCACCCAGTTGCCGCCGCGCCAGGATATACGCTTCATTATACTTGGGCGATGGCTGGTGACATTCGCAAGCCTGGGGCACTTTCCGATGATCCTAGGCATGCGTGGGTAAAAGAGATATAACTGCTATCGCTATCAGCCGCCGGCTTTTTCACTAAAGGTCGGCGGCTGACTTTTTGCTTCTAGAACAATGAGCCAGGTTTGCGAACTTTAACTATAAGAATAGCCACATCGTCGCGAAGATAACCGTTCGCGTAGGAATTTATTCCTTCGAATATCCCCTCAGCTGGGTCGCCAATATTGCGTCGTAGTTCTGATGCAACGATTTTCTCCAAACCCTCTGTCCCGAGGAACTTCCCCTCCTTGCGCGCATCAGTTGCACCGTCTGTATAAAACACAAGTGCATCTCCCGGCGAAAGAATGACAGCGCTTGAGGCATACTCTGCCTCAGTTAGCGCCCCAACTGCTGGCCCGGAGGTGTTGAGCCTTTCGATGTTTCCCTCCAACTGCCTAAAAAGAAGCGGAAGCTCATGGCCAGCATTTACGTACGTAAATTCCCTTGTCTCTGCATTAAAGACACCATAGATCATTGTTACAAACTTGCTGGTGGGAGTGTACCGGCACAGCGCATTGTTCACCCTTGTTATTACCGATACAGGGTCTGGATCTTCGTGTGAATAAGCCTGTACCATATACCGGCTCATTCCCGTATAAACCGCCGCATCGAGTCCCTTGCCAGCCACATCACCAATTACAAGCGCATACTTGGGCCCGCCAAGATGAATGATGTCATAGAAATCGCCGCCAAGGTCAGACTCGCTCATCCCTGGGCGATACAAAGTATAGACTTCAGTCCCAGCAGGTATAATCTCTAACTTTGGCGCAAAAGTACTCTGTAGGCTGTCTGCGATTCTTTTCTGATACTCATATCGACGCGAATTTGCTATTCCTACTGCAACAACATTAGCAAGCAAGGTCATCAAGCGCTTTTCTCGCTCTCCAAACGGCTCATCGCCGCGCCGAAAAACATTAATTGCGCCAATTGATACACCCTGTGAGAACATCGGCACAGAAAGCAGATGGTGCTTGCCGCCATCGTCTCCTGCAAGGTCAGGGTATTTGCAATGCAAGCTATTCGGCACATTGGCAATCAGCCTTGCCTTCCCTTCCTTGGCCACCGAGACTGCAACCATGTCACATTGGTCCACATGGCCTTCAACCGCTACATATCTCGACAGCTTATTATGCCCCAGTATCCGCAAAGAATCATTGTCCGGCTCAAACAATAGAACCGAGCACGCATGAGCTTGGACACTCGACTTCAGCTTTTCTGCAAGTGTATCAACCAATTCATGAAGTTCAAGTTTTGATGTGATAGCTTGGCTAACTTCATAGACAATCTCCAATTCTTTAGTCCGCTCGGAAATTGCCTTGAGCGAATCCTTTGCTTGTCCACGAACCTGCAGGTTTTCTATGGCAAGTCCAGCTTGCCCAGCGAAAGCATCGAGAACTCGCATTTGCTCTTTCGTAAGCTTGGTAGGCTTTTCGAAGAAAAGCCCCAAAACGCCAGTCGCCTCACCTTTCACAACCAGGGGCGCACAAACAACAGATGCCAAACCTACGCTATCTCCAAGCTTTCCTGTCAGAGCTGAATCTTCTGAAATTTCAAAAAGTGCGATTGTCGCCTTTGTGGCAAAGGCACTGCCAAAGGCTCCCTCGGCTGGTCTGAAAATTAGGGCCTCTGCCACTTCATTGTCAAAACCGGTATGAGCGGCTATTTCCAATATATTTCGTGCTCGGTCGTGCACCATTAGGCAAGCAGCTTGTGCATCAAGGGATGCTTTCGCTGCTTCAACAATTTTTTGGAATGCCTTAAGAGGATCACTCGTTTCAACAACGGCCTGTTGAGCTTGCATAAGTCCATAGAATTCGCTGCTCTGCCGATGAAGGCGTCTTTGAAGCCTGGACTGCTCTGCAAGAAGACCAGCGAGCGGCGTCAGGTAGCCGAGAACCTTCATAACGTTGGAAAAACCGAAAAGAAGCCCTACAGGATTCTTTGCCAATCCTATTGCAAGCTGGCCAAATGTTGCAAACATAAAACCATAGGTCATCCATGCAACAAGAAGGTTTCCACGATGGACGCTAGCTCTGGAGTATCCAACACATGCGACTGCGAAAAGCACTGTGCAGACCGCATTTACAATTGGGCTCACACCTCTTGCGGAGAAGAACCTCCCGAGTGGAAATGTGGAAGCAAGAAAAATGAGAATTGATGCCCAAAGGACAGCACTAGCTGTGAAAGTAGCGACCTCAAGCGCACTTCGGCTCCTGAGGGCAGGCGTTCGATGTCTTATAAATCCAACTACCGCAAGGGTGCCCAGCGTTAGGCGGCTGGCCATCCAAATGGCATATCCTGTTTGGCTCCTAATTGCATCGTGTCCAGGGATGGAGAAAGATAGCGCAATCCAAACATCCATGACGCCCGCTGCTAGAAAACCTGCACCGAGGTAGAGGAAGATTCTCCGTGAATGGAGGTAATACCCAGAGAGCATAATCCCAAAGACAGCAATGGCGACAAGGCCGCCGAACCAATAGACGGCAGTATATAGTTGCGGCTGACCGCGCAAATGCGACTCCCCAGCAGCAGCCAATAACAGTACTGCTGTGCTCACAGCAACTAGGATTAGGAATATGGATCTCTTCATCACGCCCTCATTCTATCTTTTTCGGGCTATATTTGCAACTCGCTATCAAATCTTATACATTGGGAGCTTCCAAGGCTTTCGATATTCGCGCTGATAGCATTGAACCTCCATCGCCTTCTTATCGCCTACAATGACGCCTTTTTCGCCGTCCCATTTGATGCTTTTTCCGTGCAAATAGGCAATGTTCGAGAGGTGGCAACACGCCGTCGTGTAATGCATTGTCTCGATATCTGAGGTGCACTTGCCCCGAGTGCGAATGTTCTCCAAGAAATTGCGAATGTGGTTTGCATCTGCCCAGCGATGAGGTGCATCACCACCTTGATCTTTACCAGCTTCCTCTGGCCCTGGATGATCGCCATAAGGATGCCACTTAATCCCGCTCCTGTCAACGATTAACTTTCCTTTTTCACCGATAAATTCTGCGCCGTGGCCGCCGCCGCCATCCAAACCCTCGCCGCCAACATGTATTTCCCACTGGAGTATCCAGTTCGAGAATTTATAAATTGCTATCATGGTATCAGGCGTCGTTCGGTCATCATCCGGCGCACACCTCAGCTTTCCACCGTAAGCCGCTACCTCAAGGGGGTGCCACTCATTCATGCCAAGCAAGACAATGTCTATCATGTGGACTCCCCAATCGCCGCTCATCCCTGTGCCAAAATCATAGTAAAGCCGCCACATGCCGGGGTGATACGTGTCATGATAAGGCACCTTGGGGGCGGGACCACACCAAAAGTCCCAATCAAGGTGTGGAGGTGGGTCCTCAATTGGATTCTTGCCAAGACCGCCTGGACCGCAGACCCATGCGCGACAGATGCTTATTTTGCCCATTTTGCCCGACCGAACAAAGTCTATCGCCTGCCGAAAAAACCCCACACTTCGCTGCCAAGTGTTAATTTGGCATACGCGCTTGAAGTATTTGGCGGCCGCAACCATTGCTTTGCCCTCAACGATGTCGTGTGAGATTGGCTTTTCACAAAAGACATCCTTACCTGCCTCGCATGCCATTATGAATGGAAGCGCGTGCCAATGATCTGGGGTACTTATAACAACTGCATCAATATCCTTGCGGTCGAGCACATGCCGAAAATCTTTAACAGCAAGTGGTAACCTGCCATATTTTTCATTGACTGCCTTTGCGGCATTCTTGAGATTATTTGAGTCCACATCGCATACGGCGGCAACCTCTACATCAGGGTTGCTCATGAAACCGCGCATATTTACCATGCCCATACCGCCCATCCCAATGCAGCCAACCACAATCTTGTCGTTAGGAGAAACCTTCGGCTTTTGGGCGTAAGTGGGGGTTGCAAGCGCCTCCGCCACCGCCACCCCGAGGCCGACACCCAGTGCTGCTTTGCCACTTGTTTCCAAAAATTCTCTTCGGTTCATACGTCCGGCCATTGCAATCAATCCTTTCAAAAGATTGGGCTCAATACAATTAAAAATGCTTTGCATTTTTAGAGTCACGTTAAGCATATAATATGTCTATTCCTTCTCAATGGCTTGATTCAAGGAAATACCCAAGACGGCAATTTAAGCTTTTTTCTAGTCAAGGAGCAGAATTTATCTCAAGATTTCATAAAAATCGTTCATAATTTAATTGGGTGATTGCAAGAGTCTTCTTCGTTGTGCCTTAGAGAAGTAGCAGCATAACGAACCCACCGAAAGGTGGGTTTCTTTTTATCAGCTCTCTGTTGTTATTCTCGCAAAGTTACCTTACTTCCACGTTGGAAAACGCCTGCTTCCCATCCTCGGTCTGCGGCCATATGGTAAAGAAGAAGTTCTTGAGGGAGGGCACATGCAAGTGGGAAAAGTTCGGGAGCTGCAGGCATCAGCACAATATTTAACAAGTTTTTATGTTCACCGGCATTTTTGGACGTAAATAAAACAACTTTGCTACCAAGTTCTGCCATCTCAAGTGCCATGTTTCTTACCAAGTCGCCGCCATGCCCATCGGAGGCAAACATAATTGCGTAGTGTCCTTGCCCTACTATCTCGAAGGGCCCATGGCGAAAACTTCCGCCTGGAAGGACTGAGGTAAAAATACGCACACCTTCTTGGTAGGTCAAGCCAGCTTGCCTAGCAGCTGCAAGGGATGGCCCGCGAGATATAAAGTACACAAAAGTCGCATCCCGAAGCAACCCTGCGGCCTGGGCGATTTCATTCTGACGCTCGGCAAGAAACCGATCCATTTCATTAGCAACTTGTTCAAGGTCGGCAAATACCTCATCGTAATCTTCTCCAATCAATGCCCGCCCGATAAGGAGCATTAGAGCCATGCTGTTTGAATAGGTCTTATTCGAAATAGATGCCTCCTTGCCTGCAAGCATTGGAAGGTTAACTCTAGAGTAGCGTGCCATATAGCTTTCAGGATTGTTTGTAACCGCCACCAACCGTAAGTGATAGGAAAGATGTTCGGTAATGCGACGCGTTTCTATGCTCTCACCAGATTGCGACACAGCAATGACAACATCATCATCTCGAATGCTTTCGATACCGTAGTGGAGCAGTTCGCCGGCTTCCCAAAAAATAAAAGGCACAGGCGACTTCCTAGATAGGTATTCAACCAATACCTGGGAAACAAATTCGGAAGTACCCATGCCAGTGAATATAAAGCTTCTCGGCCTTCGAGAGGCCATTGCCCATAGCTTTTCCAAAAGGCTACGGCCCTCATCTCGTTGGTAAAAAGCTGTTAGGTCACGTAGAACCTTGCTTTTCTCCTTTACCTCATTAAGAAACGCCATATTTCATCCCCCGCTATTGAAAATGCAAAGTTTCTGAGAAATTTTTAACGCTTCAAAATGCCCTAAAATCCCAGGCAAATTATCTTAAACAGTTTAACTAAAAATGCCCCAAAAGTACTCAAAAATTTAGAATACTACTACAAACCTATTGTTTCAACAAGTCAGCGGTTGTTTTCTTTTACTAATAAATCTCTAGCCTCCTCAAGAGCACTTTGGGCTTCGAGGTAATCAGGCTTAAAGCGAAGGGCTGTTTCAAAGTGAGAGATAGCTTCTTTTACTCTGCCAATACGAAGCAGATTTTGCCCTAGATGACATTGCGCCTCAACCATCCACGGAGCCAAGCGAATAGCTTCGCGGTATTGTTCAATGGCTCCCCCTAGGTCCCCCTGTTCTGCTAACAAACAGGCAAGATTATATCGTATCTCAGGATTATTTGGGACGGAAGCCGCCGCCTTTTGCAGGTGAGAGATTGCCTCGGAAATCTTCCCTTCCATGTTCAATATGACTGCCAGGTTGGCATGGCTACGACCGAAGCTAGGATCAATTTCTAGCGACTTTAAATACCATTCCTTTGCCTGTTCAATATACCCTTGAGCCATTAAAACGCCAGCAATGTTGTAGTAGGAATTGGGGTCTTTTGGCCTGCGTTTGAGTACTTCTCCGAATATCACGAGCGCTTCATCAAGCCTTTGCTTGTTTGCTAGATAGTTCGCAAGATTATTGTAAGCCATTGAACTTCCTGGGTTCTTTGCAATTGTATCACGCCAGAGAACTTCTTCATCCCTATAGATGTGGGCTTGCCGCCAAGTAAGGATTGCAAGCACTAAAATGATGACAGCCGGAATTACATTCCTCAGAATATTACATGCTTTAAATCTGCTCACGATTGCCCCACTAAAGAGCGCTATGGGGCCTATGCAAGCAACATACTGATAATGATCCGCAACAAATGAGTACTTGAATGTATAAATGGAAATAAAACCCAGAGTTGGCGCAAGGGCTGACACAAAAAAGATAATAGCAGCTAACGATTCTTTACCTAGCGACCGTCTCCATATCCACAGCACAACCACGGCAACTATGCATGCTACAATCCAAATATACTGATTTGGGTCGGATGCGTTGATTTCCCATCTTGGGTAACTAAACGCTAATCGGGCGGGCCATATAAGTTTGGCTATGTAGAACCAGATGGCTCTGCTGGCGATTAAGAGACGCTCAACAGGGGTGAATGCAAATTCCTGCCCTGCTGTGCCCTGATGATGTTGCTCCCACCATATTGAGATAAGCCCCATTGTAAATCCCAGCACCAAAAATGGAACCAACTGGATTATCCTTCTCACCATGCCATCATTAGCAAAGCTTGGAGCGGTTGCTTCATGCTTGCCAACCAAATTATGATTAAGCCCATGTGGTTGACCCTCAATTGCTCTATTTCTCTGCAACCACCATATTAGAAACAAAGCTATGGGAAGAGTGCACGCAGTTGTTTTTGCAAAAAGCGCAAGCGCATACAAACCTATGGATAGGATGTAATATCCCCAAGCACGTTTGGTCTCTTTATCTATGAATTTTCCCCAGGCAATTACTGCCAGGAGGTAGAAAAGCGTGGAAAGCGTGTTCTTTCGTTCAGTTATCCAAGCGACCGACTCTACATTCACTGGGTGGAGAGCCCAAAGGACAGCGGCAAGCCATGAACCTCGAACCCGAAGATAGCTCAATACAACCCAAACGAGAAGTGCATTCATGATATGAAGTGCTATATTCACTACATGGTAGCCGACTGGGTTCAACCCCCAAAGGGTATATTCGACTCGAAACATTGAGTAGACGAGCGGGAAATATTGAGATGGGGAATCAAGCGAAAACCATATCTTCGTTAAACCGCCAGGAAATATTACAAGCGGATTCTTCGTGACATAAACGTCATCATCCCAAACAAAATCAGCCTGCATTGCCGGAATGTAAGCAGCAGCCGTTAGGACAACAATAGTTAATGCGCCTAGATATTGTGCTTTCTTATGACTAATTCGTGTGGCAATGGATTTTCGCATGGCTTGGCACTACTTTGGCGGCAGGACTCTGCGATACTTATCCTTATAGAGTCCTATTTTCTCAATGGGTATACGCTTGAAACCAAGCTCAAAAGCAGGCGAATTATCCCTGAGTTGAAATTTCATTGAGGCGGCATCCACAAAGCAGGGATCAACATCTACCAGGTTATCCTTAATCGAGATAGTAGAATCATAATTTTTGCTATAGATATTCAACCACTTGCCGCCAAATGAGATGTTGCGCTCAATCTTATTATACTTCGGCGTACCAGGGTCATCATCATAAATCGTGAGAAGCATGGGGTAACGTTCCTTCCAGGGTAATTCCCTATATGGCACTGCCTCAAGTTGTTGCTTCATATACCCATCAACAGTCGGCTTTGCCCAGTTTTGGCCACGGTTGTCTATATGCACCGACGGCTCACAATCCACGAAGATATTGTTTTCCACTACATTATTCCGACCACCGCCTATGCACACTCCCGTCTTCGCTTTGTAGAAGACATTGCCGTAAACTCGCACCCCGCTTAGGTTGTCGTCAAGATATACTGAGCGGACGTCGGCCGTGCCCATATGGTGGAAGAAGTTGTATCTTATCACGTTCCCCTGCCAAGAGAAATCACGGCCAGCATAAAAGGCACCGGCGTCGCTGGTTTCCATGCAAACATGATGCACCTCGTTAAACTCCATTATATGATCGTTTCCGCCGAACAGTATGGCGCTATGGGGTGCATTGCACATCAAGTTATATGCCGCACGATTGCCAACTCCATGGAGGCTAATGGCCGGATGGTATGTCCTCGTCCATCTGCTGAAGTATTGAATATAGTTATTCACGGCAAAGCACCGGCCAGGGCTAAGCGTTTGACGGTCACCGCATGCGATTGAAATTCCAGTATCGCCGATGTGCGAAAGATTGCATGACAACACGCCGCTTCTAATAGAGCCTGTAATGATTACAGCTGTATTTCCAATATTTGAAAGGGTGCAACCTGCGATTAGGACATCTGAACACCCTTTGATTTCAATCCCATTGCCTCTGGTGCATTCAAACGTGAGCCCGCGAACAGTTAAATGTTGCACATTTTCCAGCCGCATTATTGGCTGTTCAAGAAGCGAAACCATTACCTCAGCTTCGTCGAGAGGACCTGGCGGCCAGAAGTAAAGGATTCCGGATACATGGTCGAGATAGTATTCACCAGGTTGATCTAGCTCCTCAAGCAGGTTTAGCGCATAATACCTGGCACCAGCCTTATACCCATACACTCCGTGGGGCTCTTCGGTAATAATTTCTTTCGCCCGCGTATCAATCGCCCTCACCTTAACATAGGAATCCGCCCAGTCCCACGTCCAATAACCATGCAACCAAATATCCGCCGCCTTGCTCCATCGGCTAGGTCGGCTTCCATGATAGGTGAATTTCCCGCCCTGGGGACCATTCGGAACGTCGGCAATCTTCGCCCAAGCGTCATTGGGCCAGCGCGCAAGGGTCATGGGCATCCCGTTAAAAAACAGCTCCAAGTGTGCAGGAGTTGAAGCCCTCCCAAAACCTCGGGGTGACAACCTTCCTAAATCAGACACTCCCAACTTCCGAAGATTGATTGTGAATATTTTGCTGCGAGCCTTCGGCTGAATTGACGGAAGAATTGACGGATCATATTGTTTACTCAGAGGCTTAAATCCTTTGATTTTTCGCCCGCCAATCAAACGAACTCTTTCACCAAAGTAAGACCGATAGACAACGGGCGATTCCTTTGTACCTGAATCCTCGGCAGTCAGTTGAAATACACTGTCCCTCTGGTAATCGCCACCTCTTATCCATACTGTTATTCCTCCCGACGGAAGGCCTACACTCTCTTTGAGGACGCGGATTGCGTCTCGGGCTCGCTCAAGGGTGGCAAATGGCTTCGATTTTGTCCCGGGATTTTCGTCATTACCATTTGGCGCAACGTAGAAATCTGCATTAGTAAAACTGCACAAAGTGAGGAGAAACAAAGCAGCGAAAAACGTATCTTTCATCCGCGCGCTCCTAAAGGACAATTAACATCAAACGTAGATTCCCTTTCTCCAAGATATAGTCCTCCTCTATTGACCATTTTGAGGTTAAACTGCCCCTGGCGTTGGCACAAGGATATTAAACTCTACATTCGAAAATGATAAATCATATGCCAACAGCTGATTGAAGGAAAAGACTTTGAAATCGCCAGGTTTTCACTACTTACCTTTACCGCCAAGAATTCAAAATGAGAGTTGCATATTCTCCTGGCATCACGTTCCAAAATCGCAAAAGCCGTAAGGAACATTTTTAAAACAGCGAGTGATTCACATAAGGTTGACATACCACATTGTGGCAGACCGAACTAATAGCCCACCTTGTTGTATTCGGCAAGCTCCCTTTCGTTAAACTCAGGGCCATCGTCGCGGTTGTTGCTCATATAAACATGTGGCCGCAACCCTTTTTCGAGCATCTTCTCGATTGCCTCTCCGCAAATCATCCAAAGGATGGTAATAAACCCAATGCCCGAAACTGGAAGGACTTTTACAGGGAGCCCATCCACTTCCTGGGAAGCATCGCCATACGGAGCGCATATGTCGATGACAAGGTCGCCAACATCTGCGAGCTTCTTGCCCGAGGGATGCAAAGAATTGACCTGCGATGTGTATTCCAACGATGTGAGAACTATGACTTTAACTCCGAGCCTCCTGCATTCCATCGCCACTTCAATCGGCCATTTGTTCCGCCCTGAGACCGAACCGACGAGCACCAAGTCGCCTGCTCTTAGTTGGCTAGTGCGAACTGCTGTGCGAATCTGTTCTAAATCCACCTCAATAGGCTCACTTCTCGGGCGGTTGCGTTGACAATCGGCAATTGGATTGTCTAGGTGCATGGAGAAGCCGAACCTCCTCAGCGCCATTAAACCCCCAGCTCGACCAGTAAGCTCGGAGGCAACCCCATGCCCCATGTCGGTAATGAACACGGCTCCACCCGAAGCCCAAGTATCGGCTATCATTTCGCCTGCTCTACGGATGTTCGCCATCTGCTCATCGGCAATGCGATTAAGTAGGCTGTGGAGGGTCTGAATATAATTTTTTGCTAACATTTCATTCTCCTATCAAGTCGCCGCTAGTTATTATAGTAACCTTCACCCTCGGAGTAACGCTTGGGGATACCTCGCAATTGAATTCCACCTCGTTGCCGCCAGCCGACAGCATGGGAACGTCACCCCTTGGCTCTACTTCTCGAATCAATTCACCATTAGGAGCATAAAGTTTACAGTCGCTAAGAGAGTTGAACTCAAGCCATGATCCACTTTCCATTTCGACAGGAAAAACAATGGTTTTGCCGCCTATCGTTAATGAGGGATTCTTAAGCTTTGCCTTAACCAAAGGAAGAGCCTTAACTGGACTAAGAAGGCATTTTATGGATTTCCCTGGAGGCAGGTTATTACACCAGAGCGAAATTGAACCAATATGCCCATAGTCGACCGATTCGCGGTAAACCTTATAAAGATAGCCATAGCCATGTTCGGCAGCCCCAGCATTATATGGCCACGAGTAATTGTCTATGTTGCCTCCCTCAGCCTCTATTAGTTCGAAGTAGCGCCAACCTTTAAAATCAACCTTGATGTAGTGGTCTGCTATACCACCAACCATGTGGGGAGGGCTGAGCAATTGAAGATTGAGAATCTCTCCTTGTCCATCGCCATATACCCATACCCCAAGTGCTTGCTTATCTGCAATATTTAGGTCTGGGCTTAGTATCTTACCAAACTTCGCCCAAGATGCATCTCGCTTCGGAAGGACACTTTTTGCGGTGAATACTGCACACGGCTTTCCAGCCATAGCCTGGTCTGTTGAGGCATAAAGACTCGCTGTTACGTTCTGCGCGGCTTCGTGGTCCGGGTAATCCGACGGGTTGCTAAAATCTGCAATAACCGTGCTTTCAGGAGAGTCATAATCTGCCGCCGAAAAAAGAGCCTCAATCCGAAGTCGCATTGGCTGACTTGCGAAAGGATTATTCACTTCCCATTGAGTGGTATGCTCGCTATCCACCTTATGGACATTATAGTTCATACGGCGAAACTGCCACTTATCGCCGTTCTTCTCTAGCGTAAACTCCTTACCAGGTTCGCGCAACTGAGCCTTAACTGTCTCAGAGAAGTAACCAATATGGCGCAGGTTCTCATAGTTATGGAATAATGTCGCAAGCCTTTGATAACCAGGTGTTGTTGGTCCAAAACCAGTCAAGGAAAGGCTTGCGTCATTTCCCAAGGCTTTGCAAAGAAGATACTCAATGTCATCTGGATAAGTACGCTCATTCTGAATCACGGCAGGACCTTCACCGGTAATTATATGCCACCAGCCGAGATGCACTGGCATAAAAATGTACTTACCTTTTTCATTGTCGCGGCAATGAAGATCGATAAACCGCTTATAACTTCGGGTTGGATGGTCCCAAGCTCCGATACGTGACCGCACATACCAGAGGTGGTGGCGGAAAGTGCTCATTTCCATCAGTGCAGGCTTTTTTAGGTGCTTGCATATTTCAAACACGAACTTGGACCCATAGTGCCAGCCATATTCTCCGCCTCCGAGCACATCCTCGCCATCCAAAGCATCAAGATACATCATATCAAAGCCGCACTCACTGAACGTGTCCGCGATTGATTTTGCTACTTCCGCAAGCAGGGTGGAATCGCCATCGGGCGCAAAGAGGAAGAAACATTCTTTAAGGTGGTGAACCTTCGCTCCCTTCTTGTGCGCCGAAACTTTTGTCCCATATGCACCTCTTTTACAACCAGTAAAAGAATAGGGCGGCTCTTTTGATACGCCAGAATATGTTATTAACTCATCATCTATTTGAAGTGTAACGCTATTTCGAACAAAGAAACCCGTAACTGCAGACATCTCATCAGTTGGTTCCACGACAGGAATGGCATTTGAATCCTCTGCAATATCTTCTGCCAAAGTAAACGTGGCATCTTTCGCAAGCCGCGGGTCGGGCACCGGCGTTACCCAGGGACAATCTTTTGCAATAAAAAAAGCATATGGGTGCAGACCAGCTTTTAGGCCTGCAGCATGGAGCTTATCAATGACTGCCTTCAAGCTTGCGCGCCCTTTAGGATAGCGCTGAAGATTTGGTTGACAGTCACCAAAGCGAAAGGACGAACCACCGTGGAAATCAATCTGGGTCATTCCGTATTTCTTTGCCAAAGCTATCCATTCATCAACTGTCTCCTCGCTTATGCCGTCGAAGTTAAATATGTAAGAGCCCCTATTGATTTCTTGGTCAAGCGCCCACGGGCCGCCTAAGCTAGAATGTGGTAGGTCACTAGATGACAGCACGACATCTTGCATAATGCCTCGCATTTCGCTGAAAGGGCATGCTATGATGGCAACCTTTGCACCCTCGAAGCCAAATTTTGGATAGCACATGGCTCTGAGATGGGTGCTCACCCCTGGAATTTCGAGGACATTGGTCTTGAGATTAAGCGCCATGACACAAGCTGAAAACGGATCTTTATCATGCGGCAAGAAGTTTACATCTACATTAATGAATATGAATTCATCCGGCTGGCCAGTGACAGCCTCTACTTCAAATGTAAAATACCGCTCATTCACCACAGTTTTGAGAATAGCCCTGATGCCAGAATCACCGAAATTCAAGGCTAATAGCCCGTCAGCAAACGAGACAGTTGACGCATCATAGACCTTGCCCGCCTTCCGCACGCGAGCAAAAGCAGTCTGAGGGGAGACGCAATAATCTTTTCCTGTGCGTTTATCTATTAGGCTAACGCTCTTGGCATCGGCACCAACTGCAAACATAGCATATTTATTCTCAAGTTTGAAAGCCACTTTTTTATCCTCCCCTCCGCCCATGCTTGAAATAGGCGTGACTATGAAAAGCAAAAACAACGCGCAAAGTTTCTCATACATTTTATGACCCTTTAAGCAGTGTATCATAATTCTGAGCGAATGCCTGCTGAGTTTCCTTTATGCGGTCAACTAGCTCAGGTGTCCATTGGACGCCCATTGCCTTTAAAGCCAGTAAAGCAGCGCCAACACATGGCTTAAGGATGGGCCGAATTGGCCGAAGGTTTGGAGCGATTTCTAGCACGCGCTCAACAACCCGCTCCCAATACATGGAACAACCCTGTGCCACCCCACCAGAAGCAACAAGGGCATAGTTGCTATTCTCGAGCCCAAGCTGCCTAATTACATCCGCAGCCACTTCAGATATGTCGTCTGCTGCACGAAGGATTATTTTGCGAGCTACATCATCGCCCTCTTCAGCAGCACGAGCAACTACCTTTGCCACCGATGCCGTTTGCGATCTACCAAATTCGTCGAAGTAGACAAGGCGGAAAATGCCTTCGGTATTTTCAACCCCAAGCGATTGGGGAATCAATGTCTCTAGAATTGTTTTGCGGCTTGGTCCCCATGAAGAAGCCATAGCCGCACGCATTCCCGCAAGCCCAATCTGGTAACCGCTCCCATAGTCTCCAAGCACAGGCCCCAACCCATCAAGTGTAAGACACCTGCCATCCTCTGTTAAACCAGCGACGAAAGAACCCGTCCCTGAGAGGACCACTATACCATGGGTTTCCAACCCAGCCGCTAAACCACGCTCAACCTCGCCTGCATTAACATATTTCGAGGAAGATATATTAATCCCAATTCGTTCCAGATATGGCCAATATATGCCGGCAACCCACAAATCCTCAGGATAGCGGTCTCCGAGGGCACCGCGAACTGCAGTAGAATAGGACTCGAGTGCCCCTTCTCTACCTGCCCAATGGCTCTGGCCAGTCCCACCTCGACCCCAACCAACGATATTTCCGAATTCGTCAACTAGAACGGCGTCGCTCTTTGTTCCGCCGCCATCTACTCCCAATGCAAACCGCGTTGCCATAATAGTTAACCAAAGAATGGTAAAGTTAAATGGTTGGCGTCAACCCGCAAAATACGCCTATTCGTCCAACTTTCCTTTGGGAAGTCCGAGTGGAAGCGCTGATGGTCGCTCACAAGTGCTTTCAAGCATGATATGCACGCCTTTCTCCGAAGCATCATGGAAAGCATGCATGATGTCTAGCACATGATAAGCAAGTTCACCGCTTGCACGGTGTGCCCTTCCCGAGCGCAGTGCATAAGCCATGTCCGCAACACCAAGCCCCCTGGAATTCTCAGCATAACCGTGAGAAAGTGGTACTTCCGCCCATTCTTTTTCACCAGCGCGCTTTATTCTAACCGGTCCGCCAAATATGTTTGGGTCGGGAACGCAGAGTGAACCCTCTGTGCCATAGATTTCGATTCTAGGTAAGTTCGCCGCCCACACGTCGAAGCTGGTGATTATCGTTCCAACTGCACCATTTGCAAAATCCATGATTCCCGCAACATGGGTTGGAACATCAACCTTAATAACCATGCCGCGCTTCGGCTCACTTCCAATTATCCGCTCGGGGAATGTTATCCTTGCCGACCCGGTCACGCGGCGCACTGGCCCAATAAGATTAACTAGAGCCGTGAGGTAGTAGGGCCCCATATCGAACATTGGGCCGCCACCAGGTTTGTAGTAGAACTCAGGGTCTGGATGCCACCCCTCATGACCATGGCACATCATAAAAGCAGTCGCGGCAACAGGCTCGCCAATCCACCCATCATCAATAAGCTTCCGACAAGTCTGTATCCCACCACCCATGAATGTATCAGGCGCACATCCAACAAGTAAACCTTTCGATTTTGCCAACTCAAGCATCCTGCGGCCATCTTCACGAGTAATAGCTAGCGGCTTCTCGTTGTAGACCGACTTTCCTGCTTCAAGCGCCGCCATTGCAACCGAAGCATGGGCGTTAGGAATCGTAAGATTGAGCACAATTTCGATTTCCGGGTCCGCGAGTAGCTCTTCGACGCTCACCGCCCTGCACCCAAATTCTTCCGCCTTCGCCTTCGCCCTCTCAGGGATGATGTCAGCGCACGCAGAAACCTCGATTGCCTCCAGCATCTTTGCGTTTTGGAAATAAATACCAGAAATGTTTCCGCATCCAACAATGCCAATTTTTGCAGTTTCCATAGAAGCCTCCCTAAAATTGCAAACACCGATGCATTTTCCATGCAAAGTGAATTATTAGTTTTCTGGGTTTGCTTGGTCGTTTTATAACCTACAGCTGTAATATTTCTACTCTTTGGATTACATCGGATCGGCATATAATAACTTGTTGCGGCCATTTGCTATCTCGCCGCCCAAATTGCTCCACGCTTGATGATCTCGAGTACTTCAGGCACTTCAAAATCCTTCGCTACGTGGCCTAGCGACATGTAGAATACCCTGCCTTCGCCGTACTTTCGCTTCCAAACTACAGGCATAACACATCCTGCAATCCATGGATAATGTTCGCCACTAAATGTGGTCGTTGCCAAAACCTCATTCGAAGGGTCTACATGCATGTAGTACTGTTCGGACTTCATTTTGAAATCGTCGAGCCCCTTGACGATTGGATCTTCAGGCTTAGTAATATTGACCACATAGTCCACTATGCCGCCTGGATGCTCTACCCACTGGCCGCCGACCATAAATTGATACGCTGTGTTGCTCCTAAAGGAATCTCCCATACCTCCATGCCAGCCAGCGATTCCAACGCCGCTCTTTATCGCATCGAGAAGCCCTTTCTCCTGTTCGGGCGTAATCTGCCCCATTGTCCAACATGGCACTACTAAGCTGAGCGACCTCATTTTTTCCTCGTTGAGATACGAGTCCATGGTATTCGAAATCTCGACAGAAAAACCGTTAGCCTCAAGAACGGGCGCGACAATGTCAACACACTGTTTGGGCTCATGGCCATCCCATCCGCCCCACACCATCAATGCGTTCTTCATTATTATCCTCCATTCTAATCAGCTCAAGCATACTTAGAAAATATACGCCCTCAAGTGTAACAAACGAAGACATAGCGTGCAAGTATCTCATCCTTCATACGAATATAGGGAAAGTTCGGGGAGGGATGACCAATCCAAGCAAAATAGTAAACGCCAAAACCTAGGTAGGCACTAGCTGGCAGTAAATATCTGGCTTAAAGTATAAACCTAACAACTTTTTCTATTGTTCTTTGTGGGTTGATTTCCAGCGGGCAATTAAACCATCTACCCAAATATCCATAACAATGAAAAGCAACCAAAGGAACGCGGCAAAAGAGACAATAAAAAAGCTTGGCGCAGGCCGTGACCACAGGTTGACTACCGATTCCCAGACTTTCGCGGGTCTAGTAAATAAATCCCAGCTGTTGAACCTCAGCACCAAGCCGAGATACACGCCGACTGACATTAATAAGAAAAATGGAATTCCCCACACCCACAGCGTTGCCCCTCTCGCCTTAAGCATTCTAGCAATTGGCCGCACAGCAAGCGTGAACGTTAGCACCCCTATGCCACTATAGCAAAGGTAAAACAACGTGTAGATCATGAGATCTAATGCCGCACCGTGGTCTACTGTCCATTTTGCGTAGAGCCCTGAGTGGCCAACTCTATTTAGGAAATGCCTCCATTCGGTGAGGAGATAGCATGTATTCGGCAGGAAAGCAAGCCAGATAACACCAAGAAAAAACAAGAACACAGTTGCCAAATTTAATCCACGCATCCGTCGCTTATCAGCAAGGTAACGGATGCTGTAACCCGCCGCAACAGGTATGATTGCAAGAAAAGTATTCCAAGTTACCCAATGAAAAAGGTATATTATTTCAGCCATCTAAATCCAAAATACTCCTTTCCACCAATCGAAAGTTCCACAAAAATAAGCAAACTTGTAAAAGTATGTAGGACTTGCAAATACCTTTAGAAAATATATCGGTAGGAGGCATAATGGTTCTTATGAGAATTTTAGCATTTTTTGTTTTGATATCTTTAATCGCAAGTTGCTCAATCACCTCATCAGTAATGGCTGACGAGTGGCACCCAAAGATTTTACCCGTCGAGAAGGTGGATTTCAACTGGCCGCCACCCAGAGAGGTTGGTGAACCTGACTACTTTACTATCGCCAAGGACGGAAAACCTGCATGTACAATCGTAATTCCCGCGAAGCCAACTAATTATGAAACAAAATGCGCTGAATTACTGAAGCTTTACTTAAAATTGGTCACAGGTGCCGAGTTTGATATCAAGTCAGAACCTTTCACGCTTGGCCCGGCAATTTATATTGGAAACACAGATGTTGGCAAGAAAGCCATGCCCCAGCTGCCGCCGATTAAATATGGCGACCTCGCGCTCCCGAACCTACACGGCTTCATGGTAAAGACGGTTAACCAGAACACACTAGTAATTCGGGGCAATAAGGATATAGGCAATAATTACGCAACCTACTCTTTTATCCGCGAGTATCTAGGGGTTCGGCGTTATTGGCCATCAGAACCTGGAGGGATTGGCGACGTCTTCGAAAAGCGACCAACGCTAACTGTGCCAAAGCTCACCTGGATTGACTGGCCGTATCTTATTAGCCGCCATGTAGGCTTTAACCCCAAGGGCTGGGAATTTACGCAGAAGGAAGGCAATCCACCCTGGATGTTCTTTTGGTATCGGTGTGGAACGACACTCTCGATGATGCACAACTTTTTTAGTCTCGTTTCGCCTGAAGAATACGGAAAAACGCATCCTGAGTACTTCCCCGAAATAAACGGCAAACGCTTTGTCCCGACTAAGCAGATACATTGGCAACCTTGTGTCAGCAATCCTGAGGTAGTAGATATTTGCGCACAGAAAATCACTGCCGCATTTGACAGAGACCCCTATCGAATCTGCCACGCACTCTCCGTAAACGATGGGGCAGGTCATTGCGAGTGTACGAATTGCAGAGCGATGGATGCGCCTGAATCCGACATAAACACAACCCAGCTGACCGATAGGTATGTCAAATTTATGAATGCCGTAGCCGAGAAAGTAACAGCAAAACACCCAGATAGATTGATTGGTTTTCTTGCATATGGGGGCGTCCGATTCCCACCAAAAACCGTAAAACTCCACCCAAATCTTGTGCCTTATTTCTGCGCCATGGGGCAAGGACTTTATCGCGGCTGGGATTCGTGGATTGCCGCTGGAGCTAAGAACATGGGCCACTATGGCTACCATGATGACCGATGGTTCATCATCCCAAAGATTAACCCCCACCAAGAAGCACGGCGAATTCGGTACATGGTTGGCAGCGGAGTACAGCGCGGCTACTATAAAGAATTTAATCCAACCTACCCGCTAGATGCCCATGCCGCCATCGTAACTGCTGAACTTCAATGGGATCCTCGTCTCGACGAAGATAAAATCCTTGCGCAATATTACTTCGATATGTTCGGTGAATCAGCAAAAGAAATGCAAAGATTTTATGAATTGCTCGAAAAAGATTACGAAACATGGCTAAAGAATACCTCACCACCGCACCCTTATGGGCCCGACAGAAGCGACCTTGATCTCGACCATGATTATGAACAATTCCAGGTTCTGACAGCGAGAGGCGCGGATTTAGCATGGGAAGCTCTTCAAAAAGCCGAAGCAAAAGCACGAGATGCGAAAGTGAAGGAACGTATTCAAATCGTAAAAGCAATATTCGAATTTGTGCGCATGTGCGACCATGAATATTGGCTTACAAAGTCGCTACCAAAATGCCGCAGTGCATCCGAAGCCGCCAGTCAAGCTCGCGAGGTTCTACGCCTTGCTCGAGCAAAAGCCGAGTATAAAGAGAAAGTCATGGAAAAAGAACCAATCAAACAATGGCACATGATTTACCGTGAGCCGTATGACTTTATTAAAGTTGGTGAAATACCGCAGGAGGTCCACCAGGCAATAGACAAAGGCTTCGAGATGGCGTTTAAAGCCAATCCAAAAGACCCGGAGTGGCAACGCCTCGCTAAAGACCCCGACCCAATTATTGCCCAGTCCGCACAGGCAGTTCTTGCAATGGCATCGAAACAAAACTTAACCAACCTCGCTAACGATGGCAGCTTTGAGGGTGGAGTAAAGCCTGAGCTACAGCACGATGAACCAAAACAAGGCTCAGTAGCCATCACACATGAGAAACCCCACTCCGGCGAGCGGTGTGCGATTATTTGGAACTGCAAATCATCAAGTATCGTTAAAAGGGTTCAGGCAGGTCCAGGCGAGAAATTCCTAATTTCTGTCTGGCTACGCTCATTGGAACATCCTCGCCCAAACAATGTCGCCGCCCTTTATGGTCTCAGGGTAAATGCAAAAAGTGGCAACAAAATCATAAATTGGATAAGAGAGCCAATGACCCCAACCACCCAATGGCAGGAGTTCCGCATGACTTATACCACTCCTGCAGGCACAGATTCAATCGAAGTACTTATCAATGTAATGCGCCAGCACTCGAAAGCGCGAGCTTGGGTTGACGACATCTCAATAATCCGCCTACCAGTTAGTCCGCTTGGATTAACGACGAAGGGCGTTCCCAACATACAGAGGAACACACCACCCGAAGAGTAGCCTTGCAAAAATAAATCACAAAAAGTTTATCTAACATGTTGACAAAGCGATAAAAAATGGGTATAAGAGTACCGAAATACCTAATTCATTTGGTGAAGCGATGTCAAATATGTTAAGAATAACAGATGGAGCCTCACTGGCATTTCATACCATGGCTTTTCTAGTCCAATCTCCTGGGAGATGGGTATCAACTCGGGAGATCGCCTCTGAGCTAGGTGTTTCCGAAAACCATTTGGCAAAAGTTTGCCAGCGTCTCGCTAAAGCAGGATTGGTCGAGTCTGTCCGCGGTCCACGTGGAGGATTTCGTTTGGCAAAATCACCGACTGAAATTACGCTTCTGGAGGTTTACGAGGCAATCGAAGGTATCCTAAAACCAATGGACTGCTTCTTGGGCAAACCTGTGTGCCAGAGAAACAAGTGTATCTTCGGCAATCTCATTCATTCCGTAAACACACAAGTCAAAGAATATCTAGCTTCTACAACGCTAGATTATCTGTGTTGCAAATCGTAAAAGGAGCATGCAAATGGTGGTCAGAAAAATCATCAAAATCGACGAAGAGAAATGCAACGGGTGTGGGCTTTGTGTGGACGCATGTGCTGAAGGAGCAATCAAGATTATCGAAGGCAAAGCTCGACTGGTAAGCGAAAGCTATTGTGATGGCTTGGGCGCATGCATTGGGAAATGTCCCCAAGGAGCAATAACGATTGAAGAACGAGAAGCTGATTCCTTTGACGAACATAAAGCCAAAGAATGGGTTGCCCAACAACTGACAATTCAAAAGTCGGGAACTGGATTTCAAACTCCAGAAACAAGAAACAACGGACAACTCCCCTGTGGATGTCCAGGTACTAATGTTCAAATACTAACTCCCACCACAACCAGCGAATCGGAGCAAGGCGACGTCGCCCTATCCTCTCTTGGCAATTGGCCGGTCCAGCTACGATTGGTACCATCCAATGCTCCCTATTTTCAGGGCGCAAACGTTCTGCTAGCGGCAGACTGCGTACCGTTCGCATATTCGGCTTTCCACCGCAAAATGTTACATGGCAAAGTGCTGATTATTGGCTGTCCAAAGCTCGACGATGCACCTTATTACATTGAAAAACTCACAGAAATACTAGCTTATTCTGACATAAAAAGTTTAACGGTTGCGCGTATGGAAGTTCCCTGCTGTAGCGGCCTTACAAGGATTGCCCAAATGGCGGTCGCTGCATCGGGAAAAGAAATACCCATTAAGGAGATTATTATTTCAATTCGCGGTGAGGAGATAAACAGCTAAGAAGGCTACAACCCGCCAACCTTTGTTTTCGGCGAAAAATATAAAACTAAAGAAAAGGAGATAGATTATGGAAATGTTCTGTTACCAGTGCGAGCAAACAGCAAAAGGAACCGGATGCACCATTCAAGGCGTTTGCGGCAAAGACCCTGTAGCGGCAACTTTGATGGATCTTCTTGTCTATGCAACCGAAGGCATATCCATGTACGCTCATCGAGCTAGACAGTTAGGATCATCCGACCGCACCGTGGATGTGTTCGTACTCGAAGCGTTATTTTCCACGGTGACAAACGTCGATTTCGACGCTGACCGAATTGAAGAACTCGTAAGAAAAGCGGCAGAGATAAAAGAAAAAGCACGTAAGCTTTATGAAGAAGCTGCTCGAAAATCCGGCAAGTCCCCCGAAGCACTTGATGGCCCTGCGAGATGGACTCCGGCAACCGATCGTGATGGTCTTCTTCATCAAGGTGAATCGGTAGGCGTCATTGCACGTAGGAAAAAACTTGGCGAAGAGATTACTGCGCTTCAAGATCTTGTGTTGTATGGTTTGAAAGGTGCAGCTGCATACGCAGACCATGCACAAATTCTCGGCAAGGAATCCGATGAAGTCTATGCCAGATTTCATGAAGGCTTAGACTTTCTTACGAAAGAGAATGCGACCGTTGAAGAGTTGCTTGGAATGTGCCTAAAAGTCGGCGAACTAAATCTGAAAGCTATGGAGCTCTTAGATGCGGCAAACACGAGTGCATATGGTCATCCCAAGCCAACAAAGGTTCGCATCGAGCCTGTTAAGGGAAAAGCAATTGCTGTCTCTGGCCATGATCTCAAAGACCTCGAGGAGCTACTAAAGCAGACGGAGGGGAAGGGAATAAACATTTACACCCATGGTGAGATGCTTCCGGCGCACGGATATCCAAAGCTTAAGGCGTATAAGCATCTAGTTGGCAATTATGGAAGCGCCTGGCAAAACCAGATAAGGGAGTTTGCCGCCTTCCCAGGCGCAATACTTATGACAACAAACTGCCTGCAGCGCCCGAGTGACGTTTATAAGGACCGCATTTTCACCACAGGTCTTGTTGGCTGGCCGGGCGTAAAACACATAGCGAACAAAGACTTCACACCAGTAATCGAGGCATCGCTCGCTGCACCCGGATTCACAGAAGATGGCGAGGAGAAATATATAACCGTAGGCTTTGGGCGGCAGGCAGTGCTCAGTGTAGCCGGTGCAATCATAGAAGCAGTCAAAAGTGGAGCGATACGCCACTTCTTTCTCGTCGGTGGGTGCGATGGTGCCAAAGCGGGACGAAATTACTACACAGAGTTTGTTGAAAAAGCTCCAAAGGACACCGTCATACTCACATTAGCATGCGGAAAGTACCGCTTCAACAAAATGGACCTGGGAGACATTGGAGGAATCCCAAGGTTACTCGACATTGGCCAGTGCAATGATGCTTATTCGGCAATCCAAATAGCAACGGCCCTTGCAGATGCTTTTGGTGTAGGCGTAAATGACCTGCCGCTTTCTCTTATACTTTCATGGTATGAACAAAAAGCAGTAGCAATCCTGCTAACTTTACTTCATCTTGGGATAAGAAATATGCGGCTTGGGCCAAGCCTGCCAGCCTACCTGCCGCCAACAGCATTAAAAGTTCTTGTTGAAAAGTTCAACATCATGCCAATCACAACCCCTGAGCAAGACTTGAAGGCAATCCTTGGATAATTAGTGGAGCTGTAAAAAGATAAATGGAGGAAAGTGAACATCTGTTTTCCTTTCCTCCATTTTCCACTTTCAGCTAGATTGTGCTCGTATGCCGATAGCCAATGACCAACCTAAGGATTGAATCCCACTCGCGGCTCCCACGAACGGAGCGAATGAGGTTGTTCACAGACCAGCCGAGTCGCAACGACAGCCCCGGTGCAAATTCATGGACCAGGGAAATGTCTGAATCAACTTTTGTTGTGCGGAATTTTTCCATAGATTGAAGCAACAAAATATCTGATTCTAGAGCAAGCTTCGGATTGAGAGAATGCCGACCACGTAGCGACGCAACAAGTACTGGCTTTGTACCGGTGCCATTGTCATAGTCTTCCAAAAAACCAAGGCCGACATCACCCTTCATCTTCGTTCCAAGTTGTTTACCAACTCCATAGGAAAGAAGATGGTAGCCGGATTTTTTTGGCTGGTTTTTTGACACCCGATTTCTATCGCGTCTGCTCAACACCGCAGTCCAGACAGAATAACCGCCATCGGCTTTGGAGTTTTCAAGCCGCGAATCAACCTTTTGTGTCGTCACGTGCCACGATGTATTCCCAGATTTGGTGACTGTGCGGATGTAAGCCCCACGAACAAACCAATCACGCTGGTTCTTTTTCTCCGACAGCGAGACTCTTAGGTACAACTGGTCTGCGTCCTGCGAGGTAAATCCGCTTACTTGGGTTTCGATTGTTCGAGTGCCACGCGGCTTCTTTGGTTTTGCAGATGAAGTCTGTGTTTTTTGCGCCGGAGCCGGCATCGGCTTGGGCGCAGTTTTCTCAGGTTCCTGAGCCGAATAAACTGAAGCACTAACTATGCAAATTATAAGTGCAACAACGCCTTGAAAAAAGCAA
Organism: Armatimonadota bacterium; assembly: GCA_023511795.1. Classification (NCBI taxonomy): domain Bacteria; kingdom Bacillati; phylum Armatimonadota; species Armatimonadota bacterium. Next base: position 231,691 of record JAIMAU010000003.1, read on the forward strand.
AGCCTTCTTACCAAAACCACCTCCTAAAGCACAGTTTAGATACACTCATTTTAACATGACGGCGCTGTATGGTAAATGTTCACCTACTGGCATGTGCTTTCTTCTGATGAACAAGCAAACTAGCCGAACAGATTAATAACTTTTGCGGGAAAGGGGCAAAGGCACAGCCGCCAATGAGTTGGTACGCTTAGAAGCCAAACTTACATTGAAACCGGCCGTTTATAAAGAACCCGACGTACAAATATAACTGCTTTGTCATCCTGATAAATACGCCGCCAGTCAGGAGCTTCAGCAAGCACGTCTGCGAGAAGGGTATCCGGCATAATGATAACTAAGTTTACGCCATACTTGTCGAATATCTTTCTCCATGCGGAGTTGCCGCCTACCATTGCTACCCGCACAAAATCTTCAAAGGCGCCTTCATAGAAAATGTCGTCTCTGTTATCTATAAAAACTTTATACTTGGGCCAAAGTCGCCAGATAAGATAGCTGCCGTAATTTAACTCGTTAAACATAGGACCGGGCGGTCGCTCTCTTAGAATGAAGTCGCAAGCAGCAGCTGGAAAAACATCGGAGCTCGTGACATAGGTAAAGACATCCATCCCATCTATATCGGATATCCTATATACAACGCCTCCAGAAACAGCGGCAATGACAAGTATTCCTATCACCCACGCCCTCCAACGGTTTTGTAATAACCTATTAAGAAGTGGGGCTATCATGCTCGCCAAAGCAGGCGCAACTGCAATGGCAAACAAAGGGCCAATTCGCTTGGCCATGAGCGATGCAGAGAGAAAAACAACAATCATTGCCAGCGTTCTCGGGCGGAGCGGCTTACTGCTCTGCGAGACGGCAAATATAAGAACTAATATCAGCACGCACAAGAAAGCACCAAATAAAGACCGAAAGTCGGGCGGCATCCACTCAGGTATAATTGAAGTCATCTCCCCATGACCGACTGTTTTAAATGGATAAGCGTAAAGGTTCATACCGTTGGGGTTCACTAAAACAGCAACGCCACACCCAAAAGTTACAGCTAGATTCCGCAGAGGAATCGAGTAGTCAATCTTCTTGTTTTTCTCACGAAAAGCAGTATAAAAGACAGCAACGCACTCAACACCAAGGAGTAGAAGGCCTGCTATAAAACTCCCGTGTGAATTTGCCCATACGAGAAATAGGATAGGCAACCAATATGGCAGTCCTTTTCCGCTTCGGGCACCATTCTCAACCCCCCATACAAGGACTGCAAAAGCAAGAATTCCTGCGACATTCGGACGAACGTCCACCATATCTGCGCTTACACCAGCGGTTAATACGCTTACAAGAAATGCAGCTGGAACGGATGCTTGCGACCGCGCTGTAAAAAACAATAAAACAATTGCTCCGGCTACCAAACCAAAGCACAACCACGTGAGCAATTCGAACGAGATGCGCGAAACAAACCAAGCGAATACTTGAAATGCCCATTCCTGAAAGATCCACTGCTTCGTGGCGGTATAAGAAAAGGGGTCCGGCCAAGGAAAAGAGCGGTGAGTAACTATCCATTCGCCAGTCTTGAGGTGCCAATAAACATCCCCACTGAGCTGGCGGCCAAAATTGATTGCGAAAATAGCCGCAAGGAGGACAAGAACGTACCCTGTTGTGATAAGTGGCGACTGGTTCGCAGATTCAGCAAGCGGCTTTTGGGGAGACGTCTTGGCAGTTTTAGAAGCCCGCTCCCTTGAATTCATTTTCTCTCCTACCCCCCTGGAGCTCCTAATCTGCCCACAGTATAGCATTAAGTATTACACCACTCAAGTTTGGACTGCTCAACTAGCCAAACAATGTTGAAACATCCCCCAATTGACGTGCACGAACCACTTCTAAATGCCATAATCGGGGCATAAGAATTAACGCTAAAGCCCTCTACGAGCCACCGCCGATTTGCATTCGAGGACAAAACTTGAATAACAATATTGCCAGCGTCTACAGCCCCTAGTTACACTCAGGAATCAGTGGGCCAGCAAGCTCCTTCAAGAAGAAGAGCCTGCCGGGGAGCGTGGTCATAAATGTGCTCGGAATCCAAGGAGTTGGCTCATGTCTGAGCGTCATCCAAAGCGACATTCCCTGCCACATCATCCCTCGACCAAGAGAGCCATCTGCGCCGCCTATTATCTCGTCAGCCATCAGAAAGAGCCCCGGACCTATAGTGTTTGCCCGCGCAGGCACCAGGGTTGTTCGGCTCTTGAAACTCGTAATCGCATTTTGTTCAATCGTGAGTGGATGAAGCAGGGCACCGAGCCGATAATCTTGCTTCTTCCACTCGTCAAGGGTAAACTCGGCAGCGAAGTGAGGCTCCCAGAATGCAATATGACAAACGCGTCCGATGCCAAAGACAACGACCAACCGTGCGCCCTGCGCTTTGAGGGCACGTATCTTCTCGCCATAAGTCGGCAATTCCGACTTTACCGCAAAGTGGCGCTGCTCCTTGGGAACTGTAAGACTGCCAAGCGGTCCATAAAACGCATCCTCCATTGCATACTGGAATGACTCTGGGCTGTCAGGAGAAACTGTATTTCCCTCTGCATCACTCCACTCATCCATATTAAAGCCGTGGACATGGTCACAAGGGATATTCCATTCCTTCAAGAAGTAGACCGCCCATCTATACATGCCCATCGGTCCGACAGGAAGAATGAAAACGATAGGTTTCCCAGCAGCCCGTGCATCGCGGATACATCCTGCAATACCCTCGCCCATCATCACGTTGAAATCTTCAAGAGATTCACAAGGTATGGGTCTAAATTGGGGATTCCACCACGGCTGGCGCTCCGTAATGGACTCGGGCGGAAGCGAGCAGAGCTTATCAATCTTCTCAAGGTCCCACCCCGCTGGGAAGAAATTCTCAAGAAGAGAGCCCTTAATTGTTGTAATAAGGTTAATTGCCATTTGTTCACTCCTTCGCCATAAAGTTTTCTAGCTTATGCCTACACCAAAAATTATTTCTACAATGACCCAAGATTTCCTTGCAACCTTCGGCCAAACAAAAACAGCTACAAATTTTAGATTCTCGATTTACTAATTAATCCATCAAAGGGCTTGTTTCCCTTACGATTATTCGCTGATTATGCAAGTCAGCGCAAAATTCTTGCAAAAATTTTTACATTCCGGGCTAAAAGGGGTTGACAAGCAGGAAAACTAGCAGTATATTTTGGGGTAGCAAGTGGTGCCGGAGTAGTAACTCAGCGGAGGCGGCGGGCATGTTCAGGGGTGGTTACGCCCATAATTTAGATGAAAAGGGGCGAATAATAATTCCGCAGAAGTTCAGGCTACTTCTTGGCGAAAAGTTCGTCATCACCAAGGGCCTGAATGGCTGCCTCTGGATTTTCACGGATGAAGTATTCCGACAGCTAGATGAAAGGTTGAAGGCACAGCCACTTCTAGACCCTAATGCTGTCACCCTCCAGCGGTTTTTCTCCGGCGAAGCTGTTGATTGCAGCACTGATGCTCAAGGCAGAGTTGCAATTCCCGCCAATCTCAGAGAACACGCCGGTATTGAAAAAGAAGCAATGATCATCGGCGCTGGCAACAAAATCGAAATATGGAGCAAACAGCGGTGGGATGAGTTCAACTCCACCTTGACTGACGAACAACTAAGTGCTTCCGCAAGAGAAATAGGACTTGGATAATGGCGGGCTAGCCATGACGGAATTCCATGTTCCCGTCATGCTCGCAGAGGTTCTGCGGTTTTTGGACCCGCGGGCGGGAGAAACAATAGTTGATTGCACTATCGGCGGCGGAGGGCACGCTGCCGCAATCCTCAAGCAGATAGTGCCGGGAGGTAAACTGCTCGGGATAGATCGGGACCAGGAGGCAATTGAAGCCGCCTCCAAGAACCTCGCTGACTATTCCGACAACCTAATTCTCGTTAAAGGGAATTATGCTGACTTGCTAGCAATCGCAGAGAGAGCAGGCATAGATGCGGCTGATGGCATACTATTCGACCTAGGGGTTTCATCTATGCAGCTTGAAGCCGCAGAGCGAGGCTTTAGCTTTAGATACAATGCTCCGCTCGACATGCGAATGGATACGGCTCAGCGACTGACAGCCAAAGAGATTGTGAACTCTCTTTCCGAGCGTCGCTTAGCCGAGACAATATGGAAATACGGCGAGGAACGCTGGGCAAAAAGAATAGCTAAGTTCATTGTAAACCGAAGACAGCGACGTCCTATCGAAACGACCTTCGAGCTGGTTGAAACAATCTTGGCGGCAATGCCTGCGGGTGCAAGGCCTACCAGCATCCATCCGGCAACTCGCACGTTTCAGGCGCTAAGAATTGCAGTTAATCGCGAGTTGGAATCACTTCAAGAAGGTTTGGAAGCCGCTATCCAGCTCCTTAAAAGCGGCGGCAGGCTGGTCGTCTTAAGCTATCATTCGCTCGAAGACAGAATCGTAAAAGACACTTTCGGAAAGCACATTGGCAGATGCATTTGCCCGCCAGGACTGCCGGTATGCGCCTGCGGAGCAAAAAAGGATATCGAGATTCTTACAAAGCGACCAGTGACGCCGTCTGAGGAAGAGATTCGAACAAATCCTCGGGCTAGGAGTGCAAAACTCCGTGCAGCAAAAAAATTGTAGCTATGAATATTAGCATGGACGGGGAAGTCTAAGCGACCGCTTTAAAAGCAGAACGCAGGCCTCCCATTACATAAGTTTTCACCACATGGGGAGAGGTGGCTAAAATGTTGGCACAAAAGAGACACGAAGTCCGTTATGAAATTGCTCCGAAAACCAGAAGGCGAAAGCGCAAAGGGTTACTAGGATTGCTACTCAGCAACCCTATGGTGGCAATCCTTGTGATAGCAGCAACATGCTTCGGTGTTTTGACGGTCTACGTAAGCGCGTACGCCAAAGTTGCAAAACAGGGATACGAGAAATCAGACCTACAATCTTATCTTAAGACGCTTAAAATCGAAAACCAGGAGCTAAGGGTTCAAAGAGATATTCTTCGACAACCGGACAGAATTACGAAACTCGCCATTGAAAATGGGATGGTGCCAGCCCAGCAAATGGCTTATGTTCAGTGCCCTACGCGTGAGCTTTGGTTGGCGGAGAATACTACAGGTCGCGAAGCAAGATAGACCAGCAGGCTAACACCAACCCTATTTATTGCTCTCCCAAAAACCAGCTCATGATTCGCAAAGTCATGAGCTGGTATTCTTGTAAAGTTCTCATGAAGCACAACATGAGGGGTGGCTGAATTGAGACGCCAAATACTCTTCGAACGGTGTGTACAGTGCAGGTTGCGGATGCTTTTCTATATTTTGATTTTCCTCTACGCCTGCCTTGCCTTGCGTCTCATTTGGATACAGGTCATCCGCGCCCCATATTTCGCTAAAAAAGCAGAGTACTACCGCCTAAAGCGATTCGTTCTCCATGCTAGACGAGGTACCATATACGATAGGAACGGGGTCAAACTTGCGGTAAACGTCCAGGCCTACGACATCGGTGCTCACCCCAAAAAGATAGCAAAAAGAGACAGACCCAAGATTGCTGCCCAGCTTGCAAAAATTTTGGGTTGCAGTGAGAAATTCGTGCTTTCTAAACTCAGCAATGATAAAGCATTTGTCTATATTAAACGTGGTGTGAACGCTAGAGCAGGACTTGCAATCAAAGAAGCCAAATTGCCTCAAGTCGAAGTAACCCCGCTCATTAAGCGAGTCTATCCAGCAGGTGGCTTAGCGGCAAATGTTATTGGCTTTACAAACATTGATGGCAAGGGCATTGAAGGCTTGGAAAAAGCCTACGATAAATTTTTGAGAGGCAAAGACGGCTATATAATTGCTGAGGTAGACGCTAGAGGGAGGATTATCCCCGGCACAATTCGCCAGCGGGTCGAACCAGTAGATGGGATGGATATTATCCTCACAATAGACTCTACACTTCAGCACAACCTTGAAATGGAATTGAGGAAGGCATATAACGACCGCAGAGCGGCCGGCGCCTCGGCAGTCATGATTGACCCAAAGACTGGCGAGATAATGGCTTTGGCAAATATGCCAACATTTGACCCGCAGGAAATTGCAGCGTCGAGTGCTGCTGCGCGTAGAAATCGAGCAATTACCGATCTTTACGAACCAGGTTCAACGCTGAAGACAGTAACATGTAGCGCGGCCCTTAACGAAAAAGTTATTGACCTAGATGATACATTTTATTGTCGCGGAAGCATGGGGATAGGCAATCACGTTATCCACTGCTCACTCCATGGAAAATTCAAAGGCGGCCATGGCCAACTCAACGTCGCAAAGGTTCTCCAACACTCCTGCAATGTCGGAGCTGCATCCATCGGGCTTAAACTGGGGCCCAAAAAGCTCTACCAATATGAAAAAGCCTTCGGTCTTTTCGACAAGCCCGGCACCGGAATGGTAGGAGAAATGAGCGGATGGGCAGGCAAATGGCAGGATTGGCCAGACATTAAGGTAGCGAACATTGCTTTTGGACAAGGAATTGCAGTTACACCACTCCAATTAGCTCAGGTCTACGCGGCAATTGCCAACCATGGAATAATGATGCGCCCGCACATCGTCAAAGAGATTCGTCGGCCAGACGGAAAACCATTCAGAGTATTTCACCCGAAGATTGTTCGGCGAGTAGTTACGGAAGAAACCGCGGACTTGATCGCCGAAATGCTTCATGGTGTAGTCTCTGGAGGTACTGGAAAGTCAGCAAGAGTAGAAGGATACCGCGTTGCCGGCAAAACAGGAACTGCCCAAAAGCCAAGCACGGTTGGGAGGGGCTATGCTGCAGGCAAGTATGTCGCATCATTTGTAGGCTTTCTTCCTGTGACAAATCCACGTGCAGTAATCCTAATTGCGGTTGACGAGCCAAAGGACACCCAATTCGGAGCGGTAGCCGCCGCGCCTGTTTTCCGTGAGGTGGCGAGAAAAGCAATGTGGTATATGAAAGTTCCTCCCGATGACTTGCCAAACAGCCCGCCAGTTGCGAACAGAACAAAAGGACGGGAGGCAAACGGCAAGCAAAGGTCAGGATAGCCATCAAAGGAGCGTCTGAGTGTTTCCAATTCACAAGGAATTTTCCATATGGTATAATTTCATATTCACGAGCAACCTTGGTGAAGGCAGTCCAAAGCACCTAACAAGGAAAGCTCAAGGGAGTTCGTCCGATGTTGTTAAGTCAATTAATCGAGCCGCTTCCAGAAAAGCGCGTCACAGGATCGGCGAATCCCGAGATTAAGGCTGTCGCTTACGATTCTCGCCGGGTAGATCCTGGATCGCTCTTCGCATGCATTCGGGGCGAGAAATTCGACGGCCACGATTTCATTGGCGAGGCAATAAACCGCCGAGCATCGGCGGTCCTAATTGACCGTATTGATTGCCTTCATGCGAGCTGCAATTCCGTGCCGTTCGTCATAGTGCCTAACGTTCGCCAAGCACTGCCTATCCTGGCAAATCAATTCTTTGGCTACCCCTCGCGACGCCTAAAGCTTATTGGCATAACCGGCACAAACGGCAAGACAACCACGACCTACCTTGTAGAAAGCATGCTACGGCAAGCAGGGATTGCGACAGGCGTCATCGGTACGCTGGGCGCTCGTATTAGAGGGAAAACCATACCCACTGAGCGAACTACACCAGAGGCGGTGGACCTTCAGGCACTTCTAGCACATATGGCAGATGAAGGTGTCGCGGCAGTAGCGATGGAGGTATCCTCGCATGCCTTGGCTATGCATAGAACAGACGGATGTGAGTTTGACGTTGGGGTATTCACAAACCTTACTCAAGACCATCTGGACTTCCACCAAACCTTCGAGCACTACCTCGAGACAAAAATAAAGCTTTTTAGGGATTACCCGCAGGCTTCTAATAAAGCGTTCACTGGGGTTGTAAACATTGACGACCCAAATGGCAAACGGTTTGTTGATGCTACGTGTGGAAAAGTTATAACTTATGGGATGCGGGAGAAAGCCGACGTATGTGCATCGAACGTCCATGCCACAGCTAAAGGGATTTCATTCTGTGCAGCTTTGCCGATTGGAGAATTTGAGGTAGCGTTAAAGCTAGGCGGACTCTTCAACGTATACAACTCCCTAGCCGCAATAAGCGTAGGATTTGCCCTTGACCTTAGCATTGAGCAGATTAAAGCAGGCATCCAATCCATCCCACCAGTAGCCGGCAGATTCGAAGCGGTGGACTGCGGCCAGCCATTCTCGGTGATTGTTGATTATGCGCACACTCCAGATGGCCTAGAAAACGTCCTGAGGTCGGCAAGAGAGCTCACGGCTGGTCGGCTTATTGTCGTATTCGGCTGTGGGGGTGACCGCGACCGAGCAAAGCGCCCAATTATGGGAAGGATAGGCTCGGAAATGGCTGACATCTGTATTATAACCTCCGACAATCCACGGAGCGAGCCGCCCGACCAAATAGCCCAGGAAATACTTGCGGGTATCTTTCCAGAGAACATGGGCCGAGTAAAGATAGACCTCGACCGGCGGCAGGCAATTAAGCAAGCACTTGAGGTTGCTTCGCCTGGCGATATAGTCGTCATTGCCGGCAAGGGCCATGAAACTTATCAGATATTTAAAGACAAAACAATCCCGTTTGACGACCGTCAAGTGGTTCGTGAAATTCTTGATAAGACTAAATGAATGCTTGGAAAGTAATAGCCCAATATATGGGATTTAGGTATAAATATCTTGAAACGCACAGCTAAATCCTTAAAACTTGTGCCGCTAGCTATTCTAAAAGTTTCTGGAGACAATAATTGGAAGGCATCACCATACAAGAAGTCATAGCTGCCACAGGGGGAGACTTGCTCGGAGGCGATGCTTCAGCAAAGGCCACGGGCGTCAGCATAGATACCCGAACGCTGAAGCCTGGCGACCTCTTCTTCGCGCTGAGGGGTGAGCGAACAGATGGGCATGCATATGTTGATGAGGCAATCAAAAAAGGCGCCAGTGGAATAGTCATTGCAGAAAACAGCTGTCTCCCCAAAGCAGACGTGCCAGTTGTGGGCGTTTCTGACACATTATGGGCGCTGGGCGATCTAGCAAGCTATTACCGAAGCAAGTTTGACGTGCGAGTCGTGGCAATTACAGGAAGCGTAGGAAAGACGACAACCAAGGAAATGACCGCTTCGGTCCTCAGTCGCAAGTGGAATGTTCTAAAAAACGCAGCTAACTTTAACAACGAAATTGGCGTACCATTGACGCTTTTCCAACTTGACCGCACCCATGAAATGGTAGTACTAGAGATGGCGATGCGAGGACTTGGTGAAATTCGGCGGCTTTCTCAGATTGCCAAACCCCACATTGGTGTGATAACCAACATAGGCATCTCCCATATCGAAAGGCTTGGCTCCCAAGGCGCGATTGCCGAAGCAAAATCTGAGCTTTTGAGCGAACTACCACCAGACGGGATTGCAATTCTAAATGCTGAAGATGGATACTTCGAGTTTCTAAAGCATCGATTTGCAGGCAGGATAATAAGCTTCGGGTCGTGCAAATCAGCCGATGTCATTGGAGCACGAATCAAGCAAGCGGCATGCGGCCGATACGAATTCGTACTCGTGGTAGAAGGCGCTGCGATAAAGATTTCTATTCCTGTGCTTGGCAGATATAATGTTTATAATGCGCTTGCAGCAGCAGCAACAGGCTACGCACTTGGCGTAGACTTACGCTTAATTCGGGAAGGCCTTGAAAATTTCACTCCTCCTGCAATGCGAATGGAATTGGTCAGGTCAAGAGCCGGCTACGTAGTGCTGAACGATGCCTACAACGCAAGCCCTGCGTCTACTTTGGCAGCGCTTCGGACTCTCCAATCGCTCGGCGGATACAAGCGCAGAATCGCGGTATTGGGCGATATGCTCGAGCTAGGCGACTATGCCCCAAAGGCCCATAAAGATGTCGGCGCCGCAGCAGTGGAAACTGGGGTGGATATGCTAATCGCAGTTGGCGAACTCGCGCGGGGAATCGCAGAAGGTGCCCAGATGCGAGGACTTTCGGATTCAGCAGTCCAGTGGTTTCCAGATAGTTTACATGCAGCTGAATACCTAAAAAAGCAGGTTACCAACGGCGATGCAATCCTTGTAAAAGGCTCAAGAGCTATGAAGATGGAAGAGATTGTGAGGATATTGCTCAGTGAATAACGCGGCAGTAGCATTTCTTATAGCCACAGTGGTTTCGCTATTGATTGGGCACAAAACAATCGCGCTGCTCGCAAGCCTTAAGGTGAGGCAAACAATAAGCGAGGACGTTCCCGAGCGGCATCGAGAAAAACAAGGAACGCCTACAATGGGCGGACTAATCATCTTGGTGGGTGCCGCGGCAGGAGCGGCGGCCGTATGGGTAAGTCATGCGAAGATTCTGGCGGTCGCACTTCTCACCCTAGCTTTTGCAGCACTGGGCTTTATAGACGATTACTTGATTGCATCAAGGGGAAAATCACTGGGGCTTAAGGCGCGGCATAAACTTCTCGGCCAGTTTCTGATAGCAATCGTCTTTGTATGGTGGCTACATATTAATCGAACGCCTGCAACTACAGTAGTGCATCTATGGGGGAACACGGACGTTCACTTAGGTTGGGCATACTATCCACTTGCGGTTTTGCTGATAGTATGGATATCAAACGCGTTCAACCTTGCAGATGGGCTTGATGGCTTGGTCGCAGGGCTTACGACAATAATCGCGCTTACGCTCGGGGCACTTGTTGTCCTATCTGCAGAAAGTGGACTGACCATTCTAGCTTGGGCGCTGGCAGGTGGATGCGTAGGATTTCTTTGGTACAACGCCAATCCAGCAAGAATTTTCATGGGCGACACAGGGTCGCTCGCACTTGGTGCCGCCACCGCCGGAATTGCCATTGCGGGTAAACGAGAACTTCTTTATATACTCATTGCTTTGGTAATTGTGATTGAGGGATTATCCGTAATGATTCAGGTAGCGTCGTTCAAGCTTACTGGGAAGAGGGTGTTTAAAATGACGCCCATTCACCACCATTTTGAACTTATGGGATGGCCGGAGCAAAAAATTGTAGTCAGATTCTGGTTGGTGTCTGGATTGATTGCATTCACCGTACTGGCAGGGATGGGGATGTTTAGAATATGGCATTAAGCAAGCAGACCGATTTCTTTGGCAAGAATGCGCACATTATCGGAATGGCACGGTCGGGTATGGCGGCAGCCGAAGTTTTAACTGCCCTTGGCGCAATTGTAACGCTTCATGACCATAAAGAAGAATCAGAAATTCAGGAATCCCTGAGGATTGCGCGCGAACTTGGCCTTCAAACAAAGGTTGGCAAGCAGGCATATGAAAACCTTTGGACTGCCGACCTTATTGTAACAAGCCCTGGGGTGCCGGATACATGCCCAGCAATTGTTATGGGCCGCGAACGCGGTATTCCCATATTCTCGGAGGTAGAACTAGGATATCGCATTTCCCCTGCTCCAATTATCGCCATAACCGGCACGAATGGAAAAACTACCACAACGGCTTTGACAGGCGAAATCTTGAAGTGTGATGGCCACCACGTTTACGTAGCAGGCAACATCGTTGCAGGTGAGATACGTCTGCCGCTTGTCCGCGCAGCATATCGAGCATCAGCATCAGACGTAATCGTTGCAGAAATTAGCTCCTTCCAACTCGAATGGGTCAGTTCATTCCGCCCCAGGGTTGCCGCCCTTCTAAATATCTCCGCTGACCACTTGGACCGCCATCCTAATTTGCAAACCTACGCCAAAGTGAAGGCGCAGATTTTCCAATACCAGGAACCAGCGGACTTCGCAATACTAAACGCAGACGACCCTATTGTTATGCAATATGCGCCCCAAATCAAAAGCCAAATATGGCAGTTCAGCCGCACCAAAGAAGTCGAAATTGGAACATTCACACGGGGGACAGAAGTGTGGGTCAGAACGCCAGAAGGTGAGAGCTTCGTTTGTGATACGGCAAACATGCGACTTAGAGGCACACACAATCTCGAAAATGTCCTCGCCGCTGCTGCTGCCGCCCTAGCATTCGGTGCTAACCGTCACGCAGTGCAGGAAGCCGTGGATGCTTTCCAACCCTTAGAGCATAGGCTTGAACCGGTGGCGGTAATCAAGGGCGTTGAGTTTCTCAACAACTCGATGTGCACAAATGTCACAGCGGCAGTTCGGTCTCTCGAAGCCATTGGCAAACCAACCATTGTAATCGCCGGTGGGAAAGACAAGGGTGCAGATTATGGACCTCTCGGCGAGGCATTTGCTCGCTATGCAAAGCATGTAGTCCTAATTGGCCAAGATGCACCACTAATCGAAAAGGCAGCTAGAGCAGCAGGTTTCAGCCAAATTAGCAAAGCGGCCTCAATGGACGAGGCAGTCCGCATTGCTTGGGAAAATGCAGAGCCTGGCGACACAATTATGCTATCTCCTGGATGTGCAAGCTTTGATATGTTTAGGGATTTTGAACACAGAGGAGCAACATTCAAGGCGGCAGTAGCCAACCTTGCCGCTCGGGTGGAGGCGTAAGCTTTGGAAATTAGAAAGAGACAAATAGATACTCTGCTTTTTCTGCTAACCATCATTTTTCTCGTCGGCGGCATTCTGCTGGTTTTCGATGCGAGCTATGCGACAGCAGGCCAAGCAAAGTATACCGGCGGCGACAGCTTCTACTTTTTCAAGCGCCAAGCAGTCTTTGCAGTTGCTGGCTTAATAGTGTTACTAATTACATCGCACATCCCCTACTGGAAGCTAAGGGGGTTGGCACCTACTCTGCTTCTTATTGCAATCATTGGTCTCTTCGCGGTATTTATTCCTGGCTTGGGCATCGAAGTTAACGGTGCCTCAAGATGGATAGGTATAAACGGTTCGCCTATTCAAATTCAGCCGTCTGAATTGGCCAAAATAGCGCTCGTTCTTTTTCTTGCAGTGTACCTATCAAACAAGAAAACCGACATACGCCGATTCAAAGAGGGACTCATCATCCCAATTGCGCTCATGGGTATTACAGGCGCATTAATCATGGCTGAACCAGATATGGGCACAGCAATAATAATATGTTGCACTTGGTTCGCTATGCTTTTTATGGCTGGTGCAAAAAAAGAACACCTATTAGCAATCTTCTTAGTCGGCGCTATATTAGGTTCATTACTTATAATTATCGAACCTTACCGGCTTGCACGAGTAATGTCGTTTCGAAATCCCTTTGCGGATTACCATGGAAGCGGCTACCAAGTATGCAGGTCGCTCATTGCGCTGGGTTCAGGGGGCATCAGAGGAGTTGGCTTGTGTGAAGGTAGAGAAAAATGCTTTTACCTTCCTGCTGAGCATACTGATTTCATTTTAGCAACCTTGGGAGAAGAATTAGGACTAATAGGCACTCTTAGTTTGGCGGGACTTTTTCTGATATTTGGTCTACGAGGTCTTGCAATTGCGTATCGGACAAAGGAAAATTTTGGCAAACTTCTAGCTGCTGGAATATCAATTTTAATATGCGGGCAAGCTTTGCTGAATATGCTGGTAGTCACATCATCTGTCCCGGCTACTGGTGTGCCACTACCGTTCATAAGCTATGGCGGTTCAAGCTTGGTACTAAACCTTTTTGGCGTCGGAATACTGCTTGGTATATCGAAGTATCCGGCGCCTGTGAAAGAGTACATTAATGAGAGTCGTAATAACAGGAGGCGGAACAGGAGGACACGCATACCCGGCTACGAGTATAGCTGAGGCGATCCGTAGAAAATATCAAGATTGGCGTCTTCTATATCTCGGAAGCAAAAGCGGGCCTGAAGCGGAGCTCGCAAATAAAGCGGGCATCGAATTCATTGGCTTATCAAGCCGCAAACTGAAAAAACTTGCTTCGCCGGACACGCTTCTAACCGCCGCCGTCCTCGCTAGAGGCTTCTTGGAAGCATTGGCAGTCTTGAGAAGATTCCGGGCCGATTTGGTAATCGGAACTGGGGGTTACGTAGCAGCTGCAGTAGTGCTGGCCCAGGCTCTTAGGCGAGGACATATACTCATCCATGAGCAAAACGTCATACCGGGACGAACAAATAAATGGCTAAGTCGGTTTGCTGACCGGATATGTATCTCCTTTGAAGATACACTTGCCTATTTTCCAAAAGGAAAGACAGTTCTCACAGGCATGCCGATTCGTTCGGCGTTCTCAAACCCACCCGACAAGGAAACTGCTCGGAAGTCGCTAGGTTTGGATGAGCAATTGTTTACAGTGCTAGTGCTTGGTGGAAGCCAAGGCGCGCGAAAGATCAATGAGATAGTTGCCGACTGTTTGCCAACATTGCGCAATCTGCCAATTCAAATAATCCATCAATCGGGCAGGCGCAACTTTGAAGAAGCCCAGACTCGCCAAAAATCCCAAAATTGGGAAAACTATCACCTTTTTCCCTATATCGAGGATATGGTAACAGCCTATGCAGCCTCCAATCTCGTCGTTAGCCGTGGCGGAGCGTCAACCATATGTGAAATTACGGCAGTGGGTTTGCCTGCTGTAATAATACCATATCCCTATGCACAAGCGAACCATCAGCAATTAAATGCCGAATACTTAGCCAGGGCAGGAGCCGCCGTTGTGATTTTGGAGGCCAATCTCAGTCCTAAGGTATTGTCAGATACAATAATGCAATTGATGGAATCGCCGGAAAAGCTCGTGGCGATGGGCAAAGCAAGCAAAGCGCTTGGCAGACCCAACGCTGCCGAGAAAGTACTTGAAGTAGCTATGGAGCTCGTTGGAAACTAGAAATGATAAAAACAAATCTACCGAAAGGCACCCGTATTCATATGATTGGAATCGGTGGGGTCGGGATGAGCGGCCTAGCCACTGTGATGGCTGGTATGGGTTATCATATCTCCGGCTCTGACTTGAAAATAGGCCATGTAAAGGAAAGGCTCTCGGCCCTCGGCATAGAACTAGCCGAAGGACACCACGCCCAAAATGTCGGCGATGCCGAGCTAGTAGTGGCATCCGCAGCGATACCTGCCGATAATCCTGAGATTATTGCCGCTCGCGAAAAAGGCATACCTGTGCTCACACGGGCACAAATGCTTGGGCGTTTGATGGCTGGAACCTTTGGTATAGCAGTCTCAGGGACACATGGCAAGACAACGACAACATCCATGCTTGCGCTCGTGCTTGAACGCGGAGGACTAGACCCAACGATTTTAATTGGCGGCGACCTCGAAACCTTAAAGGGCAATGCGCGGCTGGGAAAGAGTAGATATTTTCTCACCGAGGCATGCGAAGCATATGATTCGTTTCTTGAACTCCATCCCGCTGTTGCTATCATCACCAACATTGAGGCTGAGCACTTAGACCACTACAAATCGCTGGATGGCGTCATGGCGGCGTTCAGTCGGTTTCTATCGCAAGTACAACCCGGAGGATTTGCCGTCCTCTGCACTGATTGTCCTAACACGCGATCGCTTATCTCGCAAGTTAAGACACGAGTTGTAACTTATGGCCTAGACTTCCCTGCTGACTACACAGCAACCGATATAAACGATTCACCTCAGCCTTCGTTTAAAATTCTCAACAAAGGTAATGAGCTGGGATTAGTTACTTTGCGTATCCCAGGTAGACACAATGTTGCAAATGCTGTGGCGGCAGCAGCGGTGGCTTTGGAGCTACGAATCAGTTTTGATGTAATCAGCAAAGCACTTGGGGAATTCAAAGGAGCCGAACGTAGATTTGAAATATTAGGAACCGCCGCAGGAATCATGGTAGTGGACGACTACGCCCACCATCCCACCGAAATTAGATCAACATTGGCGGCAGCCAGGACATTGGGACGACGAATCATTGCCGTTTTTCAGCCACATCTTTACAGCCGAACCCAGCAGTTTGCAAGTGAGTTTGCTGAGGCCCTCAGCGAAGCAGACCGAGTAGTAGTAACAGAAATCTACCCTGCAAGAGAAAAGCCAATCCCTGGTGTGACGGCCGCCGAAATTGCCAACCTAATCCGCGCAAAAGAGCCTAATAAGCCAACAAAGTTTATTGCAGATAAAGAGCTAATTGCAGAAAATTTGATGGCAGAGCTTCAGCCTTCCGATTTAGTATTGTTCATGGGTGCAGGGGACATACGAACAGCTGGCGAAACGCTTCTCGCACTGCTTCGAGAAGCCGAGGAAAAAGGAATATCTAAATGAAGATCACACAGAAGCGCTCTCTCTGCGAATTGCCGACAATTCGCGGCGAAATACTTTTCGGAGAACCATTGTCTAAACATACATCCTTAGGCGTCGGCGGTCCAGCAGAGATATTTGCAATCGCCGAGGACCCAGATGACATACGATTGCTTCTTAGATGGGCACGCGAACACTCAAAGCCCATATTTGTTATTGGCTCCGGGACAAACCTCTTAGTTTCGGACAGAGGGTTAAAGGGTTTAGTACTAAAACTTGGTTCGGCATTTACACACATTCATACCCAGGGAACACGGCTGGTTGCAGGGGCGGCAGCGCGACTTCCGGCACTCGTGAAGCAAGCCCTGGATAGCGGACTCTCGGGCTTAGAAGGTTTGGTGGGCATTCCCGGTTCAGTCGGTGGAGCAGTATGCATGAACGCCGGCATCCCATCATGTGAAATTAAAGACACACTTTACTCAATTAAGGCTCTGGATTCCGAAGGCCGCCCGTGTGAATTAAAAAGAGACGAATTACATTTTGCCTATAGAACTAGCGATATCAGTGACCGCGGGCTAATTATTCTCGAGGCGACCTTTGAGCTTAAGCACGGTGAAAAAGCTGAAATAGCGCGTACCGTGAACCAGCTAATGGCAAAGCGCCGTGAGAAGCAACCTGTCAGCATGAAAACGGCAGGGTCGGTATTTAAGAACCCGCCGAACGGATATGCTGGCCAATTGCTTGAGTCCGCCGGTGCAAAGGGGATGTCCGTTGGAGGTGCAAGAGTTTCGCCAATGCACGCGAACTTTATTGAAAACATTGGCAGAGCATCCGCCGCGGACATCCACGAGCTCGTTCAACGCCTTCAGCAACTTGTTGAAGAAAAACATGGAATTAAATTGGAAACCGAAATACGAATAGTCGGAGAGTGGTAGAGTGTCGCAAAAAATTAGAGTTGCCGTCTTAATGGGAGGAAGATCTAAAGAGCGGGAAGTCTCACTCTCAACGGGCCGAATGATTATGAACGCTCTAGACCCGCAAAAGTACGACGCCTTTGCGGTTGATAGTGCACTGATTGGGGTATCGGCCGCAACTCAACCGAAAACTGCCTTTACAGGGTCGTCGGCGAAGGCTGAACCTTCATCCAATGCGTCGATTGAACTGCGGCCTCTTGACGACATAGTTCGAATGGACGACCATTCTCCAAAACCTGATGTAGTAATTATCGCACTCCATGGAAAGTTTGGCGAAGATGGCACCATTCAGGGACTACTTGAGCTACTTGAAATACCATATGTCGGCTCGGGCGTGCTTGCCAGCGCCCTAGCTCTCAATAAAATCATGGCTCGCAAAGTGCTCCAATACGAGGGAATCCCTGTTCCTAAGGGTCTTTCAATTCGCCGAGGCAGCGATATAAAAGAATTCCAGGCCGAAGTCGAGCGCATATTAGGTTACCCCGTCATCGTTAAGCCCAATGAGGAAGGTTCTACCATTGGCATCAGCATAGTTCGAACTGCAGGGGACTTCGCTAAGGCCATCGAATCTGCCTATGAATACGACAGCGACATTTTAGTTGAGGAATTCATCGAGGGCGGAGTTGAGATTACCGGCGCAGTGCTTGGCAATGAAAAGCCTTTCGTTCTACCGTTAGTTGAAATTGTACCCGAAGGTGGGTTCTATGATTACCATGCCAAATATACACCTGGCGCAACCGAGGAAATCTGTCCAGCTCGCATCCCAAGGGAACAATACCGCGAAGCCGAGCGCTTGGCACTCGCATCACATAAAGCTCTTGGATGCAGGGGGATGTCGCGCACAGACATGATAGTCAAAGGAACGAACATTTGGGTGCTAGAGGTAAACACAATCCCGGGAATGACCCCAACAAGCCTGCTACCGCGTGCGGCACAAGCCGCGGGTATTTCTTTCCCAAAGCTGCTTGATATGTTAATCGAGTACGCATTGGAAGGCAGAGCTTAATGAACGATATTACCTACATACAGCCGAGACCAAAGCGCCGACGTCGAAAGCGCTACATCATAAACGCTTGGCGTCTGACATTATCTTGCCTGCTCTTTCTACTTTTCTTGGAACTTGTGGCAACAGCTTTCACCTCGCCATGGTTCTATATTACTAATATCAGAGTTGAAGGGACAAAAATTCTTTCTCCAAAAGCGGTAGCGCAGGATCTTAATATTCCACCAAAGACTAACCTTTTTCGTTTGCAAACCCGCCGGTTAGTTAAGCGCTTACAATGCAATCCAATTGTTTTTCGAGCCTCAGTGCACAAGGTAGTTCCCGGAACCCTAGTTGTCAGAATTACAGAAAGAAAACCAATACTAACACTAAGTGCGAACGACAAATACTATGAAATTGACCGTTACAGCGTGCCATTTAGAATTGTTCCCAAACCATCTGCGAACCTTCCGCTAGTAATCTGCCCAGCCCCGCGAAAAATCCTTTTAGGCAAGCCATTGAAAACGCAAAATTTCAATTCTGCAATAGAATGCTTGCTTCTTGCGCAACAAAAAAAGAATTTCACCGTAGCCAAAATATTCGTTGACCAAAATGGTGATTTATGTTTAAATACATCCGACGGGCTTGAGGTCAAAATAGGCCGCCCAGACAAACTCGACGAAAAGCTTGATATAGTCGAGTCGGTAATGAAGCAGTTGCCAAGCGCACGCACTGGTGCGGAATATATTGACGTCAGCTGCGGGCGCGAAGGTTCGGCGATAAAATACAAGTAAAGCCTTAGGGTTTTGCACTATAATTTAACTCGCTTCTATAAATAAAACGCAATGATAGGAGAATGTCCTTAGCAATCTAAAGGACAATCCTTGGTCAACAAATATGAGCACTCCCGTTGGCATCAAACACAACTCGTGGATATGGCAGGTTACAATTCTCAGCATTGTGTTGGGAATGCTACTAGCAGCAGCATTAAAAACTCAGCAACACATCCGCACTGCCTCTGGGATTCCCACTACTCGTTTCCCAGGGTTGGTTCAAGCCCTTCAAGACGAGCGCCAGCGAGGAGAGCAATTGCGCAAAGAAATCGCAAATTATCAAAAGAAATTAGAGGAGTATCAGTCAGCTCTCGGGCAGGGGTCGACTCGCACAGAACTCTTGAACAAAGACTTGCAGAAGGCGAAGTTTCTCGCTGGTCTGACCCCCGTTCAAGGAGATGGAATAGTAGTTATTCTCAAAGACAGCACCAAGGAACCACCGCCGGATGCACCGCCCGATTTAGCACAGGAATATATTATTCACGATCAGGACATTCGCAATTTTGTCAACGAGCTCCTTGCGGCAGGAGCGGAGGCAATAGCCGTAAACGGCCAGCGCCTCATAGCAAAATCAGCAATTCGATGCACAGGAGGAAGCATCAAAGTAAATGATGTAGCCATTGCTCCTCCATACACAATTGTTGCTATTGGGCCACCGGATGCGATGGAGAGTGCTTTAAAAATCAGGGGCGGGATTGTCGACCAGTTTAAAATGCTAGAAGACCTAAGCGATATGGTTCGAATTCAAAAAAAGAAAAACCTGATGGTGCCGGCATACAACGGAAGCACAGAATTCCAATATGCCAAGCCGGTGAGCGTAGAATAGGATGGGCAGAATGGTTTGGCTGCCGATAGTTGGCTTACTAATTGGATTCACAATTATATATTTACCAAATGTTACAGTACCAGCTGGATTTGCAAGCTACCTTTCCCTGGCGACACTTGCCGGATTGGACTCACTTTTTGGCGGTATTCGCGCAGGACTGGAAGAAAAGTTTCGCGCAGACATATTTATTAGCGGTTTCTTAGTAAATACGCTTCTCGCCGTTCTGCTAGCTTATCTTGGCGACCA
The DNA here is from genome assembly GCA_023511795.1 of Armatimonadota bacterium. NCBI lineage: Bacteria > Bacillati > Armatimonadota > Armatimonadota bacterium. The sequence continues at coordinate 251,662 of JAIMAU010000003.1, forward strand.
GATTGGAGTTGATTTATTCCTTGCGGCTGTTGTTGCACTTGGAGGGCGAGTCTTCCTCAACCTGTCGCTTATAAGGCGCTACTGGCTCACCCAGATTGCGCTGACAAAAAAGGAACATTAGGCGGGGATTGCTTTGGACTACAGTTATCTAATAAGCAGTCTAGACATTGGAACCACTAAAATTTGCTGCCTAGTTGCCGAGATAACCACTGGTGCAAGCCTTGAAATACTGGGTGTTGGAATAACTCCATGCACGGGGTTAAGGAAAGGGGTGGTAGTAGATATTGCCTCGACCGTTTCAGCCATTCGCAAGGCAGTCGAGGAAGCACAAAAAATGGCAGGCGAAAGGATAGACTCCGTAGTCGTCGGCATAACTGGCGAACATATCGCCTGCCTAAATAGTCGAAGCGTTGTAGCAATAACACATCCGAGGAGAGAAATTACCGAGGCCGATTTAGAGCGTGCCTTGGAATCGTCCAGAACTATTGTTCTGCCTTCCGACCGTGAAATAATCCATGCAATCCCGCGGTGGTATTCGGTTGACGGACAGCGTGGCATTCGTGCCCCAATTGGAATGCATGGAAATCGGTTAGAAGTAGAAACTCATGTTGTAACAGGGGTATCCACATTCCTCCAAAATGTGCTAAAATGTGTCCACCAAGCTGGGCTGTCGGTTGATGGCACGGTACTTGAGCCCGTAGCAACCGGCGAGTGTGTACTTCTGCCGGCGGAACGCGAGCTTGGCGTTGCCCTGGCAGACATTGGCGGCGGCACAAGTGATGTTGCCGCATATATAGAAGGAGAAATATATTTCTCTGGGATTGTTCCCGTCGGCGGAAACCATGTCACAAAGGACATATCCGTCGGTCTTCGAACAACAATTGAGGAAGCGGAGCGCATCAAACTAAATTATGGATATGCTGCCATCAAATTTGTGGGAAATGATGAAAGCTTCGAATTCACCAGTATAGGCAGCAATAAAGTAAGGCGGCTTCCCCAAAAAGTGCTGGCGGAGATAATCGAACCCAGAGCCGCAGAGATGTGCCAGCTTATTGGGGAGCAGATAGAAAAGGCAGGATGCCGAGAAAAGCTCTCTGCTGGGCTAGTGCTAACTGGCGGAGGAGCACTACTTCGGGGTCTGCCGGAGTTGATGTCCGAGGTACTAGGCTTCCCCGTGAGAGTCGGGGCACCGTCAAACCTTACTGGGCATGCAAGCGCGGTGAGCAGTCCAGCATGTTCGACGGCGGTCGGTCTGCTAGAGTTCTGGCGCAAATACCAGGACAAGCAAATGGATGAAAGGCGCGACGGCACAGTTCTCTTTAACATATTAAAGCGTATCCGCGAGATATTTGCTAGGATTAACCAAGACTAGCTTTCTAAATACAGCAAAGGGGGGCAAAGTATTATGGCAAACGGCAGCAATTCGGACCATTACGCAAAAATCAAAGTGGTCGGCATTGGGGGAGGAGGCACGAACGCAGTCAATCGCATGATTGAGTGCGGCGTTACTGGCGTAGGCTTCCTAGCCATGAACACCGATGCACAGGTCCTTGCAATGTCATCTGCTGACGAACGGTTGCAGATTGGCGAGAACCTTACAAAAGGCCTGGGTTGCGGTGGCGATCCTGAGATTGGACGAAATGCGGCTGAGGAAAGCAAGCAAGACATCAAAAAGGCACTTGAAGGCGCGGACATGGTTTTCATCACCGCAGGCATGGGCGGCGGCACAGGGACCGGCGCTGCTCCGATTGTGGCCCAAATTTCCAAAGAATTGGGTGCTCTCACGGTAGCTGTGGTCACCAAACCATTCAGCTTCGAGGGGCCCCGAAGGGCGCGCACAGCAGAGGAAGGCATAGACAGCCTCAGGGACAAAGTTGATACAATCATCACAATCCCAAATGACCGTCTACTAGCAGTCACCGAAAAGAAAGCCACCCTCATTGAGGCGTTCCGGATGGCAGACGACATCCTCAGGCAGGGTGTTCAGGGAATTTCGGATATCATCACTATTCCCGGCATGATTAATGTAGACTTCGCAGATGTTAAGGCTGTAATGGCAGACGCAGGAACAGCCCTAATGGGCATTGGCTATGCAACGGGCGACAATCGCGCTGTGGAGGCTGCTCAGGCGGCGATATCAAGCCCGCTTCTTGAAAGCAGTATCGAAGGAGCCAGGGGAGTTCTCTTCAACATTACCGGTGGCCCAGATTTGACGCTCTCCGAGGTATATGAAGCAGCTGACGTTATATTCAAGACAAGCGACGAACGCGACGCAAATATCATCTTTGGAACAGTTATTAACGAGCGAATGGAAGGCGCAGTCCAGGTCACAGTTCTAGCAACTGGCTTCGACGGAGCTAGGACCATGGGCACCGAACGCATGACAGCCCGCGAGAGCATTCCAACCCGCGGCGTGGCAGAAGATTTTGATATCCCTGCTTTTCTGCGGCGAAGATAAAAAGACACGCAAAAGGGTAAAAACAAACCAGAGTTAAAATGGGAGAATGGGCAAAAGAAAAGAAGAGCAATGATTCCCATTCTCCCATTCTCTATTAACCCGTTCCCTGAGGTGCCGGCATGTCAAAGCAGCTAGCAGAGACTATTAGGAAGCGCCTTGAAAAGGAAACGGGCACAATCTATAAACCCCATGCTGCAAACATTCGATTCGCCCTCGCTTTCCCAAACACATACTACACCGGCATGTCAAATCTAGGTTTCCAAGTGGTCTACCGTATGCTAAATGAAACAGAGGGCGCGGTCTGTGAGAGAGTTTTCCTCCCCGATGCCGATGATATGGCAGACCTACTTAGAACCAACGAGCCGCTTATAACCATGGAATCCCAAATGCCGGTTCGAAACTTTGATGTGCTAGCTTTTTCAATCTCATATGAGCTTGATTACCTCAATGTGCTTAAAATGCTTTCTCTTTCGAAAATTAGCGAACTTCCAGAGGAACGTGGGCAAGACCAGCCACTTGTAATCGCAGGGGGAGCCGCCGTTACATTCAATCCTGAAACTCTAGCGCCGTTCTTTGATGCCTTTATAATCGGTGAGGCGGAAGAACTCATCAAGGAAATGGTTGAGATACTTCGCCGCCCGAACGATCGTGATGCCGTTTTGGAAGCCCTGGCACAAGTCGAAGGAATCTACATACCGAAGTTCTACCACCCCTCTTATAAAGACGATGGCACGCTCAGCGGCTACAAAGTAACCCACGGCGCACCAGAACGAATTAGGCGGCGCTGGGTAAGGAACCTCAACTTGTATAACCCAGCAAGCGTCATACAAACGCCCGAGACCGAGTTTTCGAATATGATACTCGCCGAGATTGCACGCGGGTGCGGTAGGCAATGCAGATTCTGCGTTGCGGGACACATTTATCGCCCTCCAAGACCCCGAAGCCCAGAATCTGTGCTTTCGGGGATAAAGGCTTCCGAGCGCTCGGCACGACAAACAAGAGTAGGCCTTGTGAGTGCTTCTGTGTTCGACCATCCAAGTTCGCTTTTAATTTGCCAATCGCTTATTGAGCAAAACAGACTTTTTTCGATATCATCCACTCGCTTGGACACCCTCAACCGCGACATTGTAGGAGCCCTTCATGCAGGCGGCCATGAGACTCTAACATTGGCACCGGAGGCGGGAAGTGAGCGGCTTCGCTTAGTGATAAATAAGCCAATAAGCGACGAAGCGATACTTAATGCGGCGGCCATTGCCTGGGACGGAGGCTTTCGAAGCTTGAAGCTCTATTTTATGGTTGGTCTTCCAACTGAGGAAACCAAAGATGTTCATGCAATCATTCACCTCGTTACGAAAATTGCTGAGGCATTTAAATGGCGGCGGCTTATCGTATCTGCTAGCTGCTTTGTTCCTAAACCCTGGACGCCATTCCAATGGTGCTCAATGGAACATGAAAAAGAACTTTCAGAAAAATTAACGACCATCCGAAGGGCGCTTCGAACTGTCAAACATGTGAACGTTTCATGCGAAAGCGCAAGGGAAGCCGTGCTCCAAGGAATCTTCGCTAGAGGCGACCGCAGGCTGAAAGAAATACTACTCTTGATGCATCGTGAGGGTCTCTCATGGCGCAAAGCTTTTGAGAATGCTCAGATTTCCCCCGAATTTTACGCTCACCGGCAGAGGCACAAAGATGAAATTTTCCCTTGGGACCACATCCACATCGGAGTAGCAAAAGCATATCTCTGGGCTGAATACGAGCGAGCAATGATAGCTGCTCCTACGGAAGAATGTTTGGTCGGAATCTGCCGTAGATGCGGCGTCTGCCATACTTAAAGTAGCAATACTTTTAAATAAGTCAAAGTATTTTAAAAGCGAATTTTTAATCTACTAGTTGCTTAAAGAGATTGACAAGAAGGCTAATATATGCTAATTTATAGGATAAGCAGGCCGTCGTTATCCCCCGAAGTTGAGGGATGGCAAAGAAAAAATTGATTAGGGGGAAGTAGATGGACTTCAAAGTAAACCTCGAATACGATGGCGAAATGCCTGTCGTCATTGTAACTGGTGATCTCGACTTTGATACATCCCCGCACCTCGCCAAATGTCTCCAACAACTAATAGAAAGTAATCATACCACATTTTGCGTAGACCTAACTAGCGTCGAATACATGGATTCGGAGGGATTGAAAGCTCTTATTAAAGCTTACCATGAGCTAAAAGGACAAGGGAAAATTCAGGTGAGAGGAACTCATGGCTCAATCCGCCGAATATTTGAAATCTCAGGTCTACACAAACTTTTCGACATCAAATGATTTTAGCATTCGAATACGTGGAACGTCTGCTTTTTCGATATAAATACGCTTTTGAATTGTTGACAGCGCATGAATCTAAACAATTGCCCTTACTAGCGCTTGTGGACAATAGGCGGAGCAGTATAAACATAAGATATCGCGGGGCCACTTTTTTCTGAAAGAGTGGCAATGCGGACGCTCAATCTCCCGTCTTCGTAAGTTGCATAAACAAGGCGGTCGTGGTTTGGAGACCACGTCGGCACTCTTAACCAGGTGCTAAATGCTTTTGAACGGTCGAACGAAACCTGAAAATGGGGACCAAATCCTGTGGACTTTGCAACGCTAGTAGCAAAAATGTTTGCTGGTTCCTTTCCATATATATAACTAATCCACTTACCGGTAGATGACCATACTGGCGACCGATAACTACTTCCCCCTATGGCGACTGGCCTTAACCCCGAACCTGAGATTGATATGGTGTATATTCCGGTACGCCCGCCAGTGCGAAGAAATGCTAAGTGCGTACCATCGGGCGACCATGTTGGGTTCTCTTCGTCGTCAGGTGTGTCAATAACACACCGCGCAGAACCGCCTGCTGAGGAGACGAGATATATGCCAAGGGATTTTCCCTTTCTGCTTGTGAAAGCAATTTTACTACCATCGGGAGACCAAGCTGGCTCAAAATCCATGCTCCCGCTTGTCAGCTTTTGCTCTCTGCCCGAATCAACCCGAATGCGGTATATATCCACGCTACCGCCGGAGTTCGAAGCGAAGGCGATAGATGTTCCATCTGGCGACCAAGAGAAATAATTTGGGCTTGCTATTTTCGGTATGTAGACAGCCCTGCTAGAAATTTTCTTAATGACTCCTGAAATATTTAATAGCCACAAATAGCACTTGCCATCCGGCTGACGTGCTAAAACTGCAATTGGCTGGTCGCTTGCTGGCCATTTCATCGCAAGAATTTCATGGTGAAATCTTATAAAATTACCCCTACATCCATTAGGGTCAAATATATGTATGCCATACGATCCTTCAATTTGGCTGGCTACGGCAATTTTTGCACCGTCACCTGACCAAGCTACTGGTGGGATTGAGACAGCCGCTGTTGCACCCACAGATAAAACCAAGAAAAGCAAAGTTATATAACAGATTCGGAACAAATACTTACCTCCATAATCGGATTAGGCGGTATCATCTAAAACATCACTTAAGGGACCTTACTTTGGGTTGACATAAGAGCATCAGAGTAGCGGCGCTGCCGCAGATAATACCACCAATAGTCAACGTCGCTTGCGCTCCAATTATATTTGCCAGCGCCCCCGCTTGGATATGCCCAAGTGGCAAAAGGCCTTGGAATGCAAATAAGTATGCGCTCACAACGCGCCCCCTAAGATTATCCGGCACAATGCTCTGCACAAGCGTATTTGTCGTTGCAAGGTAAGTTACATTCATAAAACCAAGGCCAACCAAAAAAACCAGCGACAAGGGAAATATCTTTGAATTTGCAAAAAGTATCAGCATAACTGCAAGCGAGACCGACGCTATGGAGAGAATCAAGCCTTTCCTCTGGGAATTGCTAAAAAAAGCAAGATTCAATGCTCCAACAAGTGCTCCTATACCTACTGCCGACATTAGGGTCCCGTAGCCAGTCACGCCAACTTTTAGCACTCGGTCTGCAAATACAGGCATCAACGTCGTATAAGGCATCGAAAACACACTGGGGAAAGCCACCATAATGATAAGAGTCCTAATGGTGCTGTGCTCCCAAACATATCTCATCCCTTGTCGAAACTCAGAGAGCACGTCGGCTCGCTCTGCAGTCTTCGGACTTTTAATTCTTATTAATATTAAGGCCGCAATGACCGCCAAAAAACTAACCGAATTAACGAAAAAACACCGTCCTATCCCGATGTGTTCTACAAGTATCCCTGCAATCGCCGGCCCAATGATACGTGCGCTGTTGAACGCTGCCGACTGCAAAGCAATTGCATTCATTATGTGCTCTTTTGCAACAAGGAAAGGGATGCTCGAATGGCGTGTGGGGATATCGAAAGCGTTTGCACATCCACTTAAAAACGCCAACCCCATTATATGCCAAATTCTAATGCTCCCAATAGTGATGAGCACCCCCAATATGAAAGCCGAAAGTGCCAATATGCTTTGGGTCAGCAGAAGTAACTTTCGGCGGTCAACCCGGTCTGCAATCACCCCCGCGAAAAGCGACAGCGCTGTGAAGGGAATACTATTTAGAAACAGCACTGTGCCAAGCATCAGGGAGGAGTTTGTTAGCTTGAAGACAAGCCATCCCTGAGCAATTGTCTGCACCCAGCTACCAATGGCTGAGATCAGTATTCCTGACCAATACAGCCTATAATTTCGGTGTCTGAGTGCGGCGAACAACTACTAATCTTCCTTACTGTTGTGGGTACTATAACTTCTTACAGGATGCCATATATCCGTGCGTATGTCAAGCAAACCCTAGAAAGTCGCCATCGAACCTCTTCGCAGATGACTTATTTCTATCGCACCTTCGAGTCGGTCATCTCAAACCTTACAGCATCACCGCTTCTCCAATCTACTTCAAACAACCCATCGTGAAGCCTCTTAACCACACTTCCTGATACATCCGATGCTTTCCAACTGCCAGGCAGTGAGATAACGACCGGTTCACATGCTGGTAGACTGGAAATTCGGCGAACTTCTACTGAGGTATGCGTCGCCTTGATGGTAAAGATGAAATCGTGCCAGCGGATACGGTCAATGGTCAGCTCAAGCCAGTCTCGCGGAAGCTTGGGGGCTATTTTAAAACCATCCGCAGTCGGTTTGAAACCAAGGAATCCGTCGAGCATCACTTGCGGAACCATAACACTCTCGAAGAACTCACAATCAAGGCCGAGGCCGCCTGCGGTTCCACCACCCTGCAAAGTGCCCTCGCGAGAACCGTCGTAGTATTTCCGATATCCGCCTGCCGCCTGGACTTCATCGAACCATTTAACGATTTCTTTTAGGCGAGCCCAAGCATCGTCCGCACCGAGAGTGCAAATGCGCGCCATGATGTCATGATAAGAAAATCCAAGTACTGCTCCACCGTCTTGAACCTGACCGCCCCAAGGAATGCTTTCAGGTGAGCTCCATGCCCAGAAATAGTAATCCAGATTTCGCTTTGTAGTCGCCCTAGGCGCAAATCTCCAATGGTAGATATCCAGCCCTTGCGCAGTATCATCCTTTACAGTACGCCTGCCTGACATCCATTCCATAATCGAGCGTGCGTGCTCTGGCGTAGCAAAATCATAGTAAATTGCCTCTAGGTTTAAGAAAGTGAATCCATAATCATGCATCTTCCCATCTGCATCGGGACCAGTAGCAAAACGTCCAGTTTTAGAGTTCCAAAAAATCTTGTTGCCAGTTTCCTTTACTTCCTCTGCATGCTTAATCAGCATTTCGGAATTAAAAGCAAGCGTGCCAAGCGGAATGTTCCATTCCGGATGCTCAGTAATTTCTTTTTCTATTTCTGCCATTGCCAGAAGTGCACCATAGTAATGAATTGTCGCATACGCATCCATTCTACCAAATGGCAGCAAATCCCAATAGTTATTTCCAATTCCCATGCCGGAGAAGATTTCCTTTGACCCATCGGCGTTGCGTTTCAAACCGCTTCGACCATCATGACCAACCCAAGTAGTATAGACAACTTTTTTCTCAAGCGTATGATGTTCTGTCATCATATGCCTCAGCGCCATTCTCATGCGGTTAATATTCCGTCGAAGAAAATTGATGTCACCTGTCCAGTGAAAGTAATTTGAGCAACCAAGTATAAAGTTCTGGCTGTTAACATTGTGCCGCGTATCGTATTGGGTAAAAAAAGCTTGAATAGTAACCAACCCGCCTGGAACAGAGTTTCCAAAGCAGATTCGAAGCTTTGTGACCTCACCACCCCATTTTGGGTGCTTGTAGAGTGGAATCATCGTATAGGTTATCGCTGTCCCCTCAACAGGCTCAAAGTACATTCGGCGGTCGGCAGAAAACCTGGGATTTTCCTTGGTTGCCCATTCGATGAAGGGCTTTGCATCTCCAAGGCCGGTCGCTGACCAGCGAAGTTGGAGGAATGGCGACTGGAAGGTGTCCACCTTAATCGAAGGCGTAGAAGCAGAGGCATTTGGCTCGGTCAGTTCGAGTTTCCAACCGTCTTCGCTAATTCCATTATCCTCAGCACCAGATAATTTCCATCCGCTGGTTGTGCTCAAATCATGCTGACGCCAAGGGGGACCCACGGTGTTCTTGAACGAAAAATGCCACCCTACAGTACCCACGCCCTGATTCCAAAAAGGAAACGGCCAGCCAAGCTGATGAGCTATTGATGCATGCTGATGAGTAGCCACATACCCCTCGGGGTCAATAATCCTTTCGCTAAGAACACGAGCCCAATCCTTACGCATTTTTTCCATCGAACCACTCACAGCAGGCCACAATGCTGGGCTACTGAGCCACTCGTCCCAAAGCGTAGCCTTGGGACCTGAGCCAGGGTAATGCAGCCAGAAAAGCTGACGAATGCTCGCCATCTCCTTTTCATAGCCAGGGACTGAAAACTTTGGAAAATCGTCTGGAATGCTCACGACATCACCTCTGCAGGGAATAATAATGCCTAAGGCAAGCAAAATAACCCAAATTCTTTTCATCCTTTACTCGCTCCAGGTCCAATACAACTGTTCGGTTAGTATTGGTATTCAAAAATAATCATAATCAACCTCTTTATGATTCATACTTTCAATAGCAGGTCAAATCCTTCTATAAAGATTTGGAATTTGCCAGGTATTTTTGCCGTGTCCTGCATGAACGCCAATTGCTAGGCTGGGAAACGCTCACCCACCTTGACAATATCACTCCTGCACCGTATTATTGAAATGCATACGTTTACATTGGCAATCGCGTTTTGGCGAAAAAGGCGGGCAAACCGCCGCAATCTCTGTTCAGCAACAATCATACCGCCAATTCGCATATAGCAGAGGGGTAATTGTATGAGTAAAGATTTGGAAAAGCTAGCAGAACTCGGCATACCGAAGGTTAAACCGCCATTAGATGACATGTTCCGCCCAGCGGTCCTGGCAAACCGGGCATTTCGCGAACTTGTCAAAGAATCTGGCAGAGGCGTCCCTCTCGTAATAGGTTTGGAGAGAGGGGACGGAACCAGGTCGCGATATGAAACGCAGATACTTCCGGCGAGCCATGAGAAAGCAAGCCTCAATTTTCCATACGTTGAGCGCCTGGTAAAGTTCTTTCTATGGCAGAAAGGCGCATGGAAAGTAACCATCGGCGGACCGAGAGAGATTGGCGAATACATTCAAGAAGTGTATTCGCCAAATGGGGAGCGCGCCTTTGATTGGGACTTCATGGGCCCAACTACGTACGAGAAGCCGTTCGAAGTTGAAATTACCGACCCTGAAAAGGTTGCCCCACCACACGAAGTTAGCGCCGCTCTTGGCAGACACTTAGATGGATGCCGCATAGGATTTGATCTCGGCGCAAGCGATCGGAAAGCCGCCGCTGTGATTAATGGCGAGCCTGTTTTCAGCGAGGAAGTTGTATGGGACCCACGCGGACAGAGCGATCCTGAGTACCACTACCGCGAAATCATGGCTGGGCTCAAATCGGCCGCCGCCCATATGCCTCGGGTAGACGCAATAGGCGGAAGCTCTGCTGGGGTTATTATCAATAACCGCCCAATGGTTGCCTCGTTATTCCGTGGCGTCCCGAAGGAGCTGTTTGAGACAAAAGTAAAATCGATATTCAATCGAATGGGCGAAGAATGGGGTGTTCCACTAGTTGTTGTAAACGACGGCGATGTGACCGCACTTGCAGGTGCAATGTCTCTAAATGACAACGCCGTTCTTGGCATTGCAATGGGGTCAAGCGAGGCGGCAGGATACGTCAACCAAGAAGGAAATATCACAGGGTGGCTGAATGAACTTGCTTTTGCGCCGATTGACTATCATCCTGATGCCCCGGTAGACGAATGGTCAGGTGACGCAGGCTGTGGCGTTCAATATCTTTCCCAGCAGGGAGTATTCAGGTTGGCAAGCGCAGCAGGAATCGAACTTAATGAGAATCTGAGTTTAGCAGACAAGCTAAAATCGGTTCAAAACTTGCTTGAGGCAGGCGAAGAACGTGCAAAGCAAATTTGGCACACAATTGGTTGCTATGTAGGATACGCCATCGCCCACTACGCTGACTTTTATGAAATCAGGCACATGCTAGTTCTTGGCCGCGTAACCTCAGGCAGTGGAGGACCAATAATAATCGAGCGTGCGAAGGAAGTCTTACGGACGGAATTTCCTGAGCTCGTGGACCGGATATCGCTTCACCTGCCAGAGGATGAAGCCACACGTCGTGTTGGCCAAGCCGTTGCGGCGGCAAGCCTTCCGGAGATTAAGAAATAATTCAAACCTCGCTCTCTTTCACAAGAATAGGGAGCGACGGATGCGGAGGAAAACTAATGCAACTCACAAATCCAAATGCCGAAATATTTGTCCCAGATGGCGAACTAGTTGAAAAAGCAATTGCTCGAACAACCCATATGGCAATAGGGTGTCACCAAGATGATATTGAAATTATGGCATACGACGGCATTCTAAAATGCTTTGGAAGCCCAACAAATTGGTTCACGGGCGTTGTAGTGACAAATGGAGCCGGCAGTCCGAGGGACGACTTGTATGCCAACTACACCGATGAAGACATGCAGAAGGTCCGGCGAACGGAACAAAAGAAAGCAGCTGTTGTAGGTGAATACGCAGCGGTTGCGCTTCTCGATTACAGCAGTTCAGCGGTAAAAGATCCGTCTAACAAGAACGTAGTTGAGGATATTAAAAAACTGCTGCTAGCGGGCCGCCCACAGATTCTTTATACTCATAACCTAGCGGACAAACACGACACCCACGTGTCGGTCGCCCTCCGCACAATTCAAGCATTGAGAGAGCTTCCGGACGATGCCAAACCCAAAGCCGTCTATGGATGCGAAGTTTGGCGGGACCTCGACTGGATGACTGATGAGGACAAAGTAGCCTTCGACCTTGCGGGGCATGAGAATTTGGCAGCAGCGCTCCTAGGAGTCTTCGACTCCCAAATCTGCGGAGGAAAGCGGTATGACTTAGCGACAATTGGGCGGCGCAGGGCAAATGCAACCTACTTCGAGTCTCACGGCACTGATATTACAACCCAGATGAGCTTTGCGATGGACTTAACTCCCCTAATTAAGAACCCATCGCTAGACGTGAAGGAGTACGTTGCAGGCTATATTTCGCGATTTGCAAACGAAGTCTCCAATCGCTTAACTAAGTTCAGCTAGAAAAAGTACACAGGTATTGCGGTGGCTGCCGAACTTCGACCAGTTGATTGGAAAGATGGTAAGGTAGTTCTTATAGACCAGACAAAGCTTCCAGACGAGCTGGCATATATTGAATATGCCGACTACCAAGGCATCGCGGAAGCAATAAGAAGAATGCAAGTACGAGGCGCACCCGCCATAGGAGTTGCGGTTGCCCTTGGGATTGCTCTTGCTGCTCAGTCAATTCCAGAAAACAATTTTTGGGAACAAATCGCGAAAGTAGCCAATGATTTCCGCGCCACCCGGCCCACTGCCGTAAACCTTTTCTGGGCGATTGAACGGATGCTACGCGCGGCAAACGAAAATGCTAGCCTTCCAATAGACCAAATCCGGCGCAGACTCGTAGACGAGGCTATCACAATACTCGAAGAAGATATTGAGGTAAACCGACGCATCGGCAAGAATGGCTCCGAGCTTATTCAAGATGGGGACACCGTGCTCACTCATTGCAATGCAGGAGCCCTTGCAACCGCAGGATATGGAACAGCTATTGGGGTAATCCGAGCCGCCGTTGAGTCTGGCAAAAAAGTCAAAGTCATTGCCGACGAGACACGCCCTCGCTTCCAAGGCATGCGCCTTACAGCATGGGAACTTCAGCAACTTGGCATTCCGGTCACGGTTATTACAGACAACATGGCTGGCTATGCCATGCAAAAAGGTTTAGTCAATTGCGTGATTGTCGGAGCAGACAGAATTGCAGCCAATGGCGATGTTGCAAATAAGATTGGCACGTACAGCCTCGCCATTCTAGCGAGAAAACACAACATCGCGTTCTACGTCGCAGCTCCCATGTCAACCGTGGACCTTTCGCTTCCCAACGGCGAAATGATCCCCATTGAGGAACGACCGTCTGAGGAAGTTACCCATATTTCTGGTATTCGAATTGCCCCGGAGGGCGTGCGTGTAATGAACCCAGCCTTCGACGTGACTCCAGCCGAATATGTGACCGCTATCATCACCGAGCGCGGCATCCTAAAGCCGCCATATGAGGAAAGCCTAGCAATTGGGAGGAGGTAATAAACTATTGTTGTAATTACTGTATCTTATAATTACAATAGCTCACAGAGAGGAGCTGACGCCATGTCTGAACAGCTTTTAAAGAACCTAATTCGAGATATACCCGATTTCCCTAAGCCGGGGATAATCTTCAAAGATATCACCCCAGTCCTATTGCATCCACAAGCATTTACTGAGGTTATACAAAGGATGGCTGACTTTGCCAGAGAGAAAAAGGCAGAGGCAATCGTTGGTATTGAGTCAAGGGGTTTTATGTTCGGGACTCCAATTGCGCTAGAGCTAGGCGTTGGGTTTATCCCCGTGCGGAAACTAGGCAAACTCCCACATGAAACAATCCAGTGCGAGTATGCCTTGGAATATGGGACAAACGTAGTCGAGATGCATCGTGATGCAATTGTTCCTGGACAGCGAGTAGTAATTGTGGATGATTTATTGGCAACGGGCGGCACTGCGGCGGCTTCGGTGAAGCTCGTTGAGGAGCTTGGCGGAAAAGTTGCTGGCCTTGTCTTCCTTGTAGAGCTTACTTTCCTTCGTGGTCGAGATCAACTCAAAGGCTATGATGTGAAAAGCTTTGTAACTTACTGATATAAATCGCTCGATTCTTGTTATCGTCCATGGTAAAAAAGACACAACGGCGCTAGAAAAGTCGGCTAGAGCCGGGCATTGAAACAATAGCAACAGTTTGGGGTGGCAGAATGCTCGAACGCATATTCCGACTCAAAGAAAGAAACACTGACATAAGAACCGAGGTAATTGCCGGCTTAACTACGTTTATGACCATGGCGTATATTATCTTCGTCAACCCGAGCATACTTCAGGCAGCCGGGCTACCCCTTGTCCCAACTATCGCGGCCACTGCCCTTGCTGCTGCAATCCCAACACTTTTGATGGGGTTCTACACAAACTACCCCTTTGCGCTAGCAAGCGGAATGGGCTTAAACGCTGTGCTCGCCTATTCGGTTGTAAAGGGCATGAATATCCCATGGCAGACAGCCATGGGAATTGTTTTTGTTGAGGGAGCAATCATTACAATTCTAGTGCTTACCCGAATTCGCGAGTCCGTTATGCATGCTATCCCTCTAAGCTTAAAGCGAGCAATTGGGGTTGGAATTGGACTTCTAATCGCATATATCGGCATGCAGCAAGCCGGCTGGGTAATTGGAGACTCAGCGACGCTAACAAGCTTTGGTTCTTTTCGAAACACCGGCACGTTAGTTTCGACATGCGGCTTAGTTATCATGCTTGTGCTCATGGCTCGGCGAATTAAAGGATCTATACTTCTCGGGATTTTAATCACCACCGGCATTGCCATCGCCGCCGGAATTGGTAAGATACCCGATAAGCTAATCGCCCCTCCAGACTTTTCGACGTTTGCAAAGCTGGACATCTTGGGGGCGTTGAATCTCAGCTTAGTTGCAACGATATTTGCTTTTCTAATCACTGACTTCTTTGACACCATGGGCACAGTAATCGCAGTTGGAGGCGAAGCAGGCTATCTGACCCCTGATGGACGCCTTCCGCGCCTGAACCGAGTGCTCCTTGTGGATTCACTTGCGGCAGTGTGGGGTTCGATATGTAGTGCAAGCTCAGTAACTACCTATATTGAAAGCGCTTCTGGAGTTTCGACGGGCGGCCGAACTGGGCTGACTGCAGTGGTTGTAGGCGTTCTATTCCTGCTTGCCGTGTTCTTTGCACCAGCAATCAGCATTGTTCCCGCCGTAGCAACCGCGCCAGCGCTCATAGTCGTTGGCTTTCTTTTAATGGCTGTAGTCTGCGAGATTCCATTCGGCAACTTAGAGGAATCGTTCCCAGCATTCCTAACCATCCTCGTAATCCCTCTCACACTAAGCATATCGCGAGGAATCGGATACGGATTCATTGCCTACACTCTAGTTAAGCTGATGGTTGGGAAGTGGAGGGAATTGCACCCTTTGATGGTTGTTGTTTCCGCCCTATTCGCCCTAAGCTTCGCCTTGCAGAAATAAGCTAAGCGATTGTTCGCCGAAATAGCCATCGCCATGCCGTCACCAGCCTAGTGTGATGTTTCTGCGCGTTTCTTCTAGAAGCTGCTGCACCTTAACGGGGCTACCTGTTTTGCTACTTTTGATTGCCGCGAAGATTAGCGCAACCGACTGGAGATTGTCCTCCACATTTGTTTCCATTGGTTCGCCGCCGTCGAGCCAACGCACGAATTTCTCAATAAGCCATGTATTTGCCCATTTTGGCTGCTCGATGAGCGGTATTGTTTCGCCTGTGCCTTCATCCGAATATGAACCAGATGGGTTGTACCAAAATCGCTCAATCCGGCGGTGGTTTAGGATAATAGTTGCCTTCTCGCATTCGGCGCGAATGTATTCCTGGCCCCAGCCATTGAGCCCCGTAGCATTGGTCTTGGCACCCTCATAGAAAGCGCGCGCTCCGTTTTGAAAAGACATCATAACAAGACCTTGGGAGTCACCAGCAAATTCACCCCACGGCGGATTCCAGGTCTGTGCGTAAATAGTATCGCACTTTGCCCCAGCTAGGTCTGCAAGTATGTCGAGATGGTGAACAGCTCCTTCAACCATTAGGGTGTCGGGTATTTCATGACGGAATTTGCCCCAGCTTCCAAACCGCCGGCAATCACATGTGAATCGGCAAATTAAATAGTCAAGCTGGCCATACTGCCCCGACCTAAGCTCCTGCCGAAGAGTAGTCTTGTCTTGGTCAAAGCGGTGGCTCATGGTAACGCCCATTTTCTTTCCTGCGCGTTTGACTTTTTCGGCAATGCGGACGGATGCTTCCAAGGTGTCTGCGATTGGCTTCTCGGATAGTATATGCATATCATGAGCAAGCGCCACGTCGACTATATCCTCGTGAAATGCCGGTGGTACGACTATAGTGCAGAAATCGGCAGGGTTTTCGCCGAACGCTTTTTTAATATCGGTATAGCACCTATCCTCTGGCAAACCAAGATGCTCACGAGCATTTAATAAAGCTTCCGAATTAATATCCACAGCAGCTACTACTTCAACAAGTCCTTCTTTGATGTTTGGTGGGAGAAATACTTTGCACCACCAGGCACCAAAGCCTCCCGTGCCAACTTGAATCATCTTGTAAGCCATTTTCTCCTCCTTTGAAGACCAATATATTCAAATGCACAAGCCCTATAATTTGTGGTCCTCTTCTTCCACATTAATATGACCAATGCATTTGTCGCCATTTAGGAATTCTATGCGCCCATTGGAGTAGCGCAATTTAATTTTGCCCTCACCGTCTAAAGCTATGGCATTCCCATGCATTTGAATGCCAACGTCAAACTTCGCAGGCAGGTCAATCCCAATCGAACCGCTGCTTTCAAGCGATATTTGCTTTTCAAAGATAGCACCTGGGCCTGAGCCATTATTCTTGATGACAATGCCGCTCTGGCATGGATTTGGTCCACAAGCCATGACATTGACGCCATACAATACCGTCTGCTCTGAGCCTGCATAAAGATTGCTCATTTCAACATTAACGCCTAGACCAACCATTGGAGCATTGCTGAAAACTTCCGAATGAAGACCACAAGACCAACCCCTACCGTTTTTATGCAGGCGAGAACAGATTACACAAGCATCTCCTTCGACATGATGAGTGGTCAAGTGAGAATAAATTGTCCAAGGATAAGACTTTGTGCCCTTTTCTTCATGCATTAGGGACAGGATTTCGTGAGTCATAGCCCGCCCGTTATTGTTATCCGAGCGCTCAAAGCGAATCATTGTATCAAGCGGCTCAATAGGCGGCCGTCCTTTATATACACAGGTTTTGAGCACCTCCCCTTCGGTTTCTAATCCAGAAGAATTCTCCTCGGCCAGCACGCGCCTGCCAATGAGTCCACCTAATAATGCCAGCAAGCCTTTCAATATAAAACCACGGCGATTTTTCGAACTGTCACTCATCATTAATCACTCCTTAGTTCGGCGAACCAACCTTGGACGGCAGTCGTCAGCTCTTCTACGAGGGACGGATGCTTATCTGCTAGATTGGTCTTTTCGCCAGGGTCTGTCTCTAGATTAGAAAGATGAACAGCATCGGGCTGGGTTTGGTTGAAATCAAGCTTGCCATTCAGCACGAGCTTCCACTCTCCCTGTCGAACTGCAAGTTGGCCATCATACTCCCAAAAGAGCCGATGATGTGGGGACTTTGCACCTTCGACTACCATCTGCCGGATACTTATGCCGTCAATACTTCGGCCAGCTGGGAGCTTACCGCCAGCAAATTCAATGAATGTCGGAAAGATGTCCATCATTGCGCCTACTTCGTGGCAAACTTTTCCTGCTGGAATGCGGCCAGGTGCGCTCATGATTGCCGGCATGCGTATTCCTCCCTCGAAAAGGCTCCCCTTGTGTCCGCGAAAGATTCCCGCACTGCCGCCGAGATATGGATCAACCCTGCCATCGAGCCAATTGCGGGTCTCATTAGATGGTCCATTGTCGCTTGAGAAAAAGATTACGGTATTCTCATGTTGACCCGCCTGCTTGAGCGCTTTGACTATCTCGCCGACTCCATCATCCACAGCGGCAATCATAGCGGCCATGATTCGGCGGTCGGGAGGCATGTTAGAAAAGCGGTCAAGATACTTTTTAGGCGCATGCATTGGATAGTGCGGTGCGCTGTAAGGCACATAGAGGAAAAACGGCTGGTTGCTTTGATGCTTGATAAACTCCACTGCTTTCTCGGTGATTAACTCAGTTAGATAGCGCCCATTTTCCCACACCTCTCTGTCGTTGTGCCAAAGGTCGTGCACGGGATTTTCGCCGCGTCCCTGGCCCCAGTAGTAAATATGCGAATAGTAATCAACACAGCCAGCCAGAAACCCAAAAAACTCATCAAACCCATGAGCATTTGGCCGGTATTCTTCTGCCGTGCCAAGATGCCATTTGCCGAAAATCGCTGTTCGATACCCGAGGGGCTTCAGGGCTGTTGCCAACGTAACCTCTGTTGGCGGAAGGCCAGCCAAACCCCGCTTCCCGCCGAGAATACGAGGAACTCCGGCGCGCATTGGATAGCGGCCGGTCAGCAAAGATGCGCGAGATGGAGAACATACAGGGGAATTCGAATACCAATTTGTAAAGCGTACGCCGCTTTTAGCAAGAGAATCTAGGTTTGGAGTTTTCGCCTCCTTCGACCCGAAGCACCCCAAGTCGCCATATCCCAGGTCGTCGCAGTAGATAATAACAAAGTTGGGCTTCTTTGCAGCAGGCTCTTTTGCAAAAGGCATACCGATACCTCCGATTCCAACGGCGACTGCCGCGGACGATTTGAGAAATTCCCGCCTAGTTACTTTTTGCTCTAACATGACTAATTTTCCTTGCAAAGCGAAGCAATTAATATACCCTTAAGATTCGCCAAACTGCTTTCACCTTCATAATTTAAGGGGTTCACGCCGCTAACCAGAATAAATATCAAGCAGTTAATTATTGCATGCAAGGGAGTTATGTGTTCGGTTGGGGAATGCAAGATGGTCCTAGGAAAAAATATATCAGCATTCAACTGGAAAATGTTGATTGGGATTTGGAATCTACTCACAAGGCTCCTCTTCTCCCTTTTGGGCCTTTTTTCCTTCTCATTAGGCAAGGGAGAAGAGAAGCCTATATTGCGAACGACAGGGGCTAACCCGCGGACGCTGCTTCACCGCCTGTTAGAATTGCGGGAGGCACAAAGACACGCGTGGCAAGCTCACGATCAATTATCAGCAAACCGCCAGGTGCATCGCCTGTTAACTTGAGTTGCTGGAGAATGTCCGCTGGGTTTTTCTCCTCTTCTACCTGTTCGGTTACAAACCACTGAAGCATGGCATTTGAGGCAAAATCCTTTTCTTCCAGCGCAAGGTTCACCAAATCATTAATCATTGCGGTAACCTTTTGCTCGTGTTTGAGGGCGTCTTCAAAGGGTGCGATAGGTCCTGACCAATCAGTCGGCGGCGCCTCAATTGCTTTGAGGATGACCCGCCCACCGCGGTCAATTACGTGATTGTAGATAATCTGGGCATGGGCTTGCTCCTCTTGATTCTGCACAAAGAACCAATTTGCGAAACCGGGCAAGCCAATTGATTGGTAGTAGGCAGACATTGAGAGGTAAAGGTAGCCCGAATACATCTCTGCATTTATCTGCTTGTTTAATGCATCTAACATTCTCTGACTTAACATTCTTGCCTCCTATTGCAAGTTAATGGGATTTGATAGCGATGGCTACCAATTCTCTGCTAGCAATTCAAAATATGCCTGGGGATGCTCGCAAGCTGGGCAAACTTTCGGCGCCGATGTTCCTTCATGAATATATCCACAATTCCTGCAACGCCAAACCACCGGTTGGCTTTTTTGGAACACGGTTCCAGCCTCAACATTTGCCAAAAGCCCCCGATAGCGCTTTTCGTGTTGTTTCTCGGAGATTGAAATTGCGCGGAATACAGCTGCAATCTGGCGGAAGCCTTCTTCTTCGGCAACTTTGGCGAACTCCTGATAAAGCTTTGCCCATTCGAAGTATTCGCCTTCTGCTGCCTCCTTGAGATTTTCAGCGGTTGTACCAATCACACCTGCGGGATAGGTGGCTTGAATTTCAACATCGCCGCCTTGGAGAAACTTGAAAAATCGCTTGGCATGCTCCTTCTCTTGCTCAGCTGTCTCGAGGAAAACGTCAGCGATTTGCATATAGCCTTCGTTCCTCGCGACGCTTGCAAAAAAGGTATAACGATTCCTTGCCTGAGATTCTCCGGCAAATGCTTTTAATAAGTTCTTTTCTGTCTGCGTTCCTTTCAAGTCCAAAGTGCTTTTCTCCCTTCTACATCATTTTGACCCTTATAGGCTTAGCGCTTAACCTGCCTATCCTAAATATACTACCAACCTAGGCGCAATTTAAAACACTAAATTGTGCTATGAGATAATCCAAATTGGGCTCGACCAGGCAATTGCGCCATCTTCTTGGGTAATGCGAACGTAGTAGAAGGTGAATGGCTTGGGCAAGTGCACTGTAGGCGGCAGATTAACATCGTCAAGCGGTTCGCAATCCACCCATTCTAGTTCGACGTCGAGCCTGCCAGGAGTTGAAGTATAGATATCTTTATTATTCCTTACTATTTCGATTAGCTTGATTGGTGCAGTGCCGCAGACCGAAACCAGGATTTTTCGAGATGACGCAAGGTTCGGATGTTCTGCAAGCAGGAATTCCGACCCCATAAAACCATTGTTCATTTGAAAATTCAAAATAATGCGCTCGCCTGTAGTTCCATAGCACCGACGATTCCAAAGTGCCTCCCAGATTGCTTGCCGGGTATTTTCTTTCGCCCAAACAGCAGTAAGCCCGCCAGTCTGCCCACGACCGCGCGTTGTTCGGTCGCCCACATGACCAAGATGGTCATCAAAATCCGCTGTAAAACCCACACGCCATCCGAGCGCAAGGGCGCGCTGCACGTAGCCTAAGGGGTTCATTGGCGTGTTATCCTCGCGAAGGACAGGACTACCAGGCAAAGGATTGCCATCCTCGGGGCTGCGTTCAGAGCATCCCCATATCGAATATATCTCGACCAGCCGCTCCTTATCCGACTCATGAAAGGTCCAATCGTTGTGGTTGCCCGGATGTGGAGGATGATGTGGGATGATGATTGCTGATTCATTCTTCAGTGCACCAAAAAGATCCAGCGGCGTCGGATAATGGCCCTCATCAGAGCGGTAGATTGGCCTATAATCTTCTAGATAATACACATTGCGGTCACCGTGACCAAGCTTGCGCCATTTTGCCCATTCATAACCAAGGAAAACTGTGAATCGGTGAGGTTCATTATATCGAGCCACAGCTTTCTGAACTAAGTGCCAAAGGTTGTCTGGCGTTTCCTTCTCATTGTCGTGATCGCTTGAGGCGGCAAAATCAAGCGCACATTCGTCCCTAATGTATTTGAAATACCTATCGAGAGAGCCGACGCCATCGGAAATTTCAGTATGGCCGTGGAAAGCACCCCATAAGAGTTTATATTCGGCGTTGCCGCATATGATTGGATTAGTAACAGATTTCATACCATTTGCGGCATCCTCCACCTCGAATCGGTAGATACCCTCCTTGGAAATTGAAGCGGCAATGCGGACGCAGTTCGAGCCATCAACCTCAAAGCGGCTGGTGAGTATCCTTTCGCCATTCAAGTGCACGACAATATCACCGGGGGTTTGGCACGCCGTATTCCGATTCGCATCCTCAGGCCTCACAAGCAGGGAGAACCCTTCCGCAGGAGGAACGGTGCTCGGCGCTATTGCCCTGATGCCAACAGGAACACTTCCTATGATTGGAAACATGCACGCACCAACGATGCGATTCAGCGTATCTCCGAAAAGGCCGTGAATTTTGATTTCCTCAATAGGAGAGGCAACCATAAGCAGAACAAACCGATCGGGGTGAGACAGCCGAGGTGCGGTAACTCCAGTCAGATGTGCTGTCAAAACCTCTCCTTTTTCAAACCCTTCTAAGGGAACCCTGAATGAAAAGATGCCGTTATCTTCGCTACGATTGATGGCGCTCAGCAGTTCGCCAGATGCGGTTTGCAGGGAAACATATCCTTCTTGGGATGGATTATCGGTTTGAAACCCTTGCCATGGAGGCTTAAGATTGCGGCCGCCATGAAAGCAAAGCCAGAGCACTTGGTCAGACGAAACCGGCTTAGAGAGGATAAAGGAGAGAACCCATGACCCTTTTTCGCCGGCACATGCGATTGGAGGATTAGGCTTGCTAATTAACACATCCTTTGGTATTCTAAGCGGACGACTTTGCATGCAAAAACCTCTACATTAGCGGTACTTGAAGCTCTTTACCTTCATAAAGTTTAATGCTGAGCGCTCTGCCTTCGGGCTTCTCTTTTATCATTACACTTTCCGATATTAGAGAAGTCTCTTCCGGTGTTGTTTCAACAAAGAAAACAATTAACCTATATGCAATCTGATCGCCTGCTTTGAATTGCCGCCGGCGATTTGAGAAAGAACCATAGAGTGTATCTGCATAGACTGCCTGACTATTGTACGCCGTGGCTTGCACATAAGCTATTCCAGATCCAGCAACAGACACAACACCCAACCGTCCATCTACATTGACCCACTTGCCATGGAATGCAACTGGCTTCTGCGGGTTCCGCCAGTCGAAGTTAATTTTGCCGCCCTGGTGATATACAGTTCTCAAGCCGCCAGTGAGAATATCATTTTCAATACCAACTGGAACGCCGAGTTCGCTTTCAATTAATACGTCATCTAGAGCGGTCACCTTGTCTTCATAGACCACTACTTTCTCACCAACCGATGTCACCTTGAGCTCCTGTTTAAGAAGTCCGCCGTTTGTAAGCAGCTCACCAAATGTCTCGAATCCATTCTCCGCTTTTCGCCATGAGTGCTTTACAACCGTCAGCGCCTGGCTCCCTTCTTCGCCCAATTGGAACGTGCCTATAAAGCCATTCGTTATCGGGACGGCGAAATGACAATTGCCTTCGTGCTTCTCTCCAATGGGTGCCAGCGTGCCCATGATTCGATTTTTCCAGGAGAAAGAGACGAGCTTGCTAGGGGTGCGATGAAGAATAACGCCAATTGGACCGAATTGCCGCACGCATTCCAATTGGCGAGTGGCGGCGTTAGGCTCGCATGCCGGACCAAATAGCTTATGCGAGAGAAAGCCGTATGTCACCTGTTCGGCAAAGATGGCATGTCGCGTGAATCCTAATTTTGACCCAGGAATTGCCAGGTTGCCATCCTGCATATTCTGCCACGTCCTTATGTACTGCAAGTGAATGCTTTCCAACCTTGCGGCAAGGGAATCGTGCATTTTGGTGGATAGAAAAGCAAATAGATTTATATAGGGAAGCCCGTGCAACTCCCAGTCCATCCCTTGTGGGAAAATGGTTTCTCCGCAGGGAAGCACTAAAGTTTGGAACATTGCCCAAGTATCCATGAGGTGGTGAGTTGCTGCTTGTGGAATTGGACGTCTTGCATAGGCATAGTGCATCGAAGCCACTGCGAGGAAATAACTACTGCAGGCAACGTAGGATGGATGGAAGAAGTTGTGGTTCTCGAGCGTGAAATCGGGATGTAAATTTGCACCCTTGACCCATTCTTTGACCGGTCTCCCATCTATTAGCCTCTCATCCCTAAGGTCGCGGGGAACCGAAAGGGTATTCATCATATATTCGATTGCCTTTTTGCTCCATTCAGATGCATTGGGATGCCGGGCAAACATATTTGATGCAATAGATATGCAAGTAAGGTCCCAACCATTCTCCTCAGCCTTGGTATCACCCCAGCGATTAGTTGGCAGGGTTCGATTAAGGAGGCGGTCTGCCTCCTTAGAAATGACGCGCTCAATCCCTTCCCGCAATTCATTATCAAGGTCGTCCCAAATAAGCCACGCACCGAACGCCAGGTTGCTCGCCCACATCCCTGACTGCCAACTGCAGCCCCACTTTTTGCCGTCGGTGCACTTTTGCGTCCCGGTGACATGGGTTGCAACAGCATACCGAATTGCGCGTAGAGCCCTGCTTTTGAGATATTGGCGCTCAGCATCTTTTAGGCGAGAGTACTTTAAAAGTGCGGCACTCGAGAGAACCATGTTTCCAATTGCACGAATGCCCTCATTACCCTCGCTTATTCCGTTGCCCCAATATCCAGCTTCGACATCGAAGGCTGACTCATGCCAATCTCTGTCCGAGAATCGGCAGCAGTCAAGCATTATATTCTCGTAGGTTTTCAGCAACTCATGCTCAGAAAGCCTGCGGACCTGGTATACATCCCTTGCATACACGCAGGCTGGGATAATAGCAAGAAAAAGCATGATTTGCTTCACTTGAGGAACAACTCCACCACCGGAATTGCCACGGGCGGCTTCTGAAGCGGTAGCTCAAGGGTAAGAGTCCCAGGCGTGCCCTTCATCGTAGTGTTTTGCGGTTCTTGATGAGGGTCAATCTCGATTCTCTTTACTTCAGATGCGTCGTTCAGCAACTGAGCATAGGCAACCCTGCCCGCAAGTCCTTCCAGGTGGATGTGTTTATAAGGCCATGCAAAGATATGCAGGTACAGCCGCTTGCCATTTTGAGTATACGCGCAATTAGGAGGAGGCACAAAGTCGCTGGCAGTACAGCCGTAGATTGATCTATTATGCAGGCGCATCCACTCGCCGATTCCCCGAAGTCTTTCAATAGCCCTTGGATCAAACTCGCCTCGAGCATTCGGCCCAACATTCAGTAGGAAGTTGCCGCCCTTGGAAACACAATCTATTAGCGTCCGAATCAACTCATCTGTCGAGCGCCAATTGCATTCATCGCGGTAGTATCCCCAACTTCCGCTGAAGGTCTGGCATGCTTCCCAAACAACCGGCTTGCCATCAACCTCCAGCCATCCTTTTGGTTGATACTGTTCCGGCGTTCGGAAATCCGCACTTTCCGGCAGGTCGATGCGGTCATTAAGGATTATGTGCGGCTGAAGCTCCCGAACCATTTTGGCTAATTTTTCGGACTGCCAGTCGTCGCGGCCTTTGCCCTTTGACCAGCCCCAATCGGCTTTTGGATATGAGAAATCAAACCACATGATGTCGACACGCCCAAACATGGTAAGCAATTCTCGAGTCTGTCCGTGGAGGTATTCGACATACTTTCTGATATCCCGCCCTTTTTGGGCTTCGCGAAACTCTAGGTTGTCACGCATTGGGTGCAAGCCATCAATTGGAAACTCAGGGTGATGCCAGTCAATAAGCGAGTGATAGAATCCGACTTTTAGGCCCTCTGCCCTGAACGCCTCAACCATTGGTCTGAGGAGATCGCGCCCAGCCGGGGTGTTGGTAGCCTTGTAATCGGTGAGCGCAGAATCCCAAAGGCAAAATCCGTCATGGTGTTTGGTTGTAACAACAAAGTATTTCATTCCTGCGTTCTTTGCTTCCCTAGCCCAGACGGTGGGGTCATAAAGGTCAGGGTCGAAGTGGTCAAAATATACTTGATAATCCTCATCGCTGATTTTCTCTCGGTTCTTGACCCATTCGTGGCGGGCCGCAGCGGAGTAAATTCCCCAATGAATAAACAAGCCGAATCTATCATGAACAAACCAACTAGTGTCGCCAGGCGTAGGATCTGGTAGCTTTGGCATAGTACAAGCCTCCTTACAAAAGTCTTCGTTTCACATTTAGGCAGTAAATCCGCAAATCCTTCGCATATACTGCTAAATTTGAGCTTCTTATCGCAGTAATATCTATTAAACTGCCGTAAGCTATCTGCTAGCTATTCGAACGGCCTTGAAAGACATGTCAAATTTGCCCTTCAGCCCCGTTATATCTACAGTGCCCTGTCCATCTACATCCAGGTTGCGGTTGCCCACCTTTGCCGAGACAACTTTCCAACCATCCGGAAGCCTGCAGCGGATAAGCATGTGCTTCGGCGGCTCGGGCGGCGCGGTTACTTCGGCGATGACCTCGCCTTTGCTAAGGTAGGAGGTCATGGTTACCGAGACTTCCCCAAAGGCAGTTGGAGCTCGTTCTACTTTGATTAATTTACCATCTTCCATCCATCTCCTTGGTGTGGCAAACATCAACCGCAGAGTATCTGGCTTTCGGTCATCGTCTGTATCCCAATCCTGAATTAGGATGTACCTAAGCATCCAGAGGAAGAAAGCATTGCTTGCACTATTAGGAGGGAGAGATATCTGACGACCAAACTCGTCCCTTGGCAGAGGGCAGGTTCCTTCGCCCCCAATAAAAGTATCGCGCGTGAGCCCTTGAGCCAGCTTGCCGTAGAAACTCACAAGAGCACGCTCTACTTCGTCCCGCCGCAACAGTGTAAGAACATACCGAATCGTGTAGAGATCATCAATGTTTTGATTGACCATCCACCACGATATCCCCGGATGGGTGCGCACCATACCCATCATTAGCCCACCCTTTTCCTCAAGGTAGCGCTTGATGCAAGTCTCATAGTACGAACCAGTTTTGAAAATGCCCGAACCGAGTATATACGGTGCCACTAGGTCCCAGTAGCCGCCAATTCGCGTCCCAGTCAGAGGGTCATATGGCTTTTCTTCTCCAAATAACGCAATGGGGATGAAAGGTGGGTCTATATCTCTACGTATACTTTTCTCAAGAGCATCGAATATAGGTGGCAGCCATTCCTCAGCCGATTTTTCAAGACGGACTGCTTCGTCATACTCTTTCATTTCTCTGAGGATAGCTGAAAGGTCGCGGAGACCTGCCCATCCATTTGCATTCGTGCTCAGGGAATAAACCGGCGTGCCAATATCGCCGCAGTAGCGTTCGCGAGGCAGCAATCCCGTTTCTTTCTCGCGTTCGTTTGCAAGCCGGTTGGCTTCGAGCATCCATAGGTCCCGATGCTCCTTGAACCACGATTCATCCCTTGTCAGCCAGTAGTAGTGGCTCAGCATTTGAAGTTTTTTGCCAGCTTGATGGTAAAGTAGACCCTGGCGTCTGAAGTTCATTAGCGGCAAGAGCATTCGGCGTGCGTCTGCTTTATAGCCCCACAGCAAAACCGCTCGGATTGCGTCTGACCCTTCACTTACATACATCTGCGCATATTGGTTACCGGCGCTATAACGCATTTCATCGCCGTGCACGAGTTCAAAAATACCAATTATAAGGGCTTTCCAAGCATTGTTAACAATTGGCTCGGGGGTCTCAACTTGCATCCCACGGCTGAGGAGTGCTTCCCAGACATCGGCACACTTTCTGCGTTGAGCTTGATATAGCGATTGATCAAGAGCTGGTAGCTGTTCCTGTATAGGCTTTGTTGGAACAGCTAGCAGTGCCGGCCTAATAGGAGACAGTTCAGTAACCAACCTTTGGCCTCCAGGCTCCCATTTCCATCCCTTGCCAAACCACAACACAGCGCCGCCTTCTGAATTGCGAAGTACTCCGTCTTTGGGGTACATAGCCGCATTTGTGGTCATTGTGAGCAATGCCACCAATTTGCCGCTTCCTTTGAAGCTCAAGAACACGACGCCGCTATCAGAATATGGCGGCTCAACACATGCGAATGCCTCTTGTTCGATGGTGACGCCGGCATGGCGGTAGCGGTTGTGAACAATCGGGAGGTAACCTTTTTCGTACTTTGGGCCGTCAAGTTTGCTAAGGTCCTTGCCGAAGACTTCCTCATCCCTTCCAACATAGAAGATAACGGGGTTGCCGGCTTCAGAGCGCCAAGTTAGAGTGCGGGCTAAGGCGTTGACCGAGCTCCCATTGCTAACCAACCTTGCCTTTACTTTTCCACTGGGTGCGCAGAGCACTATTGGGTAGTGCTCAAATGTGGCACTGACATACCTAAGTGGTGGAAGAAGCTTTTCGAAAAACTCATAGCTTGGCCCATTAGGCTGTTTCATCGCCAATTCGCCCCATATATCTCGCCGCGAATTAATAGCTTCTTGGACCGTTGGAATCCTTTCGGTATTTTGTCCGCTGAGTGCTGCAAGTGGCAGAATTGTAAATGCCAACAATACTACTAATCCGCACTTTAGGAATCTCATACTAACCCTCCAAAAAATCCTCTGCTTGTAATTTCTTTCACCGCCGATAAAGATTAGCGCTTGCTTAAAAAGCAAACATCTCTCATCGGCAAAAACCAACGGTTTTAATTAAAAAGCAAGCGGCTTTTACTTTGCAATCCCTTCAATCGCCTTTTCCTCTTCTTCAATCCATCTCTTGACCCCCAGGGTAATAAAACCAGAAACCTCGTTGCGGTCAATCAAGCCCTCTCCTAGTTCGGCGACGGATGCCATATAAGCGAGAACTCCATCTGTGTATGCCTTCGCCTTTTCCAGCAACTTCCTAGCCCCTTTGATGTCGCCCGCTTTGCGCTGTTCGGCAACCTCCTCCCGCATGCGATGCGCCTCCGCCAGCATTTCAGCCACACGGTGAAGCTTGTCAACCTTGCCAACACGGTGGGATAGAAGGGGGTCGTCCTTAACTGCCTCGACCGCCGGGTCTACCCAGAGGCGGCGCTGTTCGGCAAGCAATTTGCGGTCCGACTCGCTGGTCCCATCCCTCACATGATAAAGCAAATCTATATTCGTTGCCCACTGAATGTAGTAGGCTGACAGCAATGGACCAGCATTCTCGCCAAAATAGCGCACGGCATAGTCTCGAATTAGGTCATATGGGTCTAGGGAAATGTCGTAGAAGCACCTACCAGCCATATAGCTGTTCAGACCGTGGTTCCACCAATATCCCTTCGCCCAATGAAGCACATATACACCTTTGACGCCACTACTTAGGATATATCGCCTATCACCCTTAATGACAATCGCATAAGGTGCAGATATCCATGGAGTTGCAAAGTTATCGGTATAATACTGACAGAGGGTGAACCCACCTGGTGCTGCCTTGCGCCACTTCTCCAAATTATCTCTAAGGTCATATCTTGCATCGTCATACCCATAGCCATGATAGCGCCCCCAGTGAGCCCAAATGATTCGCAGTTTTGGATGGGGCTTCACCTTTTCTGGCGGCTCTTTTGGGTTGTAGCCGCCATAGGTCTCGACCAGCAATTTCGGCGCACTTACCGAAAGCCGCTCAATTAGCTCATTCATTAGCACGAACATCAGGTCAGCTGGCGTTGATTTGGAGCATTCGGGGCACTCGCAGAACTGCCCACCATCGAAGGGAAGCGGGCAAAAAATGTCTAGTCCAGGGCTTTCCAGCACAAACTTCTCAGCATTTTTAATGAACATTTGCCGAGCCTCAGGGTTTGAAAGGCAGAATTGCGAGCCGGCAAACTCCTGCTTAACACGCTTTCTATTACGCATTCCGAACCATTCTGGATGTTCGCTGTAGAGGTCGTTCGGAAGGAAATGGGGATAACTGTGCGCCGGGCCATGAAGAATCATGCCTCGCTTCTTTATCTCTTTAATGACGCCCCCAGCCTCCATCTGTTTATATTGTTCGCCTACGGGAGTACGGTGGTCACACTGCCAGCCCATGCCGTTATACCGTGCTTTCATGGCAACGTCGAGCTGGGCTTTCATTGCTGGAGGATTAACCTCAAAAAAGAAAGAGCTCGCGTTGCAAATTCGGTATTCGATAGGTGAGGCAATCGCAGTTTTACCAACCTCCAAACGAACAGTACTTAGGCGAGGAACAACCTCAACATCTTTGGGATCCTGCTGAGGATAAAACCATCGGCAGCCGATGCGCTCCAAGAGGTCATAAATGCCATAAACAACGCCGCGTTCATTGTCGCCGCCAACAACAATTCTGTCCGAGGTTATTGCCACAGCATAGCCATCAAAACCAACCGCGGGCTCTGGCAGAAGCATATCATCGTCCGAAGAAAGGTCCGTGCGGAGGCCTAGCACAATCGCAGGGCCGTCGCCCGGACCTATCGGCAGTTCGCAGCCGCTCATCTCTTTTAGATATTTCTGCAGTTCGCCTGCCGCAAACTTGCAGACTTCGCCGTCTGATACATTGACTATCCGCCAGTTAGTTTTGCCTTTTTTAACAATCTCAGCCTCCATATTGCCGGCAACCCCCATACTGTGGAATAAAAGCAAGGTTAATGCGATTAGCCACACCGACCCCTTTCTCATTTCACAATCTCCACAACATACTCGCCTGAAAGGCGGTCGCCCTTTTTTAGCAAAATCTGGCCAAGACGACACTGAGACAAGATATGCATCCAGACGCCGTCTTTCGAAAGTGCGGTGCGTACGTGAACGTCGGCATTGGCGTGAACTTTGATGCCTTTTCTATCCGGCGATTCGAGCGATGCTTCGTATATATTGAACTTTACTGAGCGGAAGTCTGCAGTTCCAAGCTCAGTTTGGTCGAGCGACCAAGGCCAAGCTGGCTTCTTATTCCACGCTTCCTCTCCCCACCTTGAGTCGCGGCGGGCCCTTGCGCTACCCTCAGGTCTAAGAATGCACTCCTGGGGGAATACATTTCCCCACTCCGACCACCGGCGCCACCTTATCTCGTCGCATTCCGACTTTAGGATAAGCTTTGCGCCTAGCTCCCGCATATTCATCTCGTCGCCTAAGTAGATATAGTCATAAATAATTCGTCCCATGCCCTCTTTATCTACAAGCCAGCTGGTCCAACCTGCAAAACCTTCATAGCGGTCGCGAACAGTGAGCTTCAGGCCTTCCTGCGTCTCTTTGGCGGAGACCTCCTCAACAACCCTAGTTCTGATTTCGGGGAATACCGCGTAGGGCGGCGAGTTTGGGCCTGCCAAATCTCCAAAGTCATATCTAGTCAGGTGGATGGAAGGAAATGCAGTGATTGGAGCATCATGCCGTTTATCATTGACTGCGAAATCGCCTAGAGTGCGGTCGAGAACCAGCGAGAATCCTCTGCCCCAAATAACGATTGTTTTCCCGTCATCCTGCCATTCCGGCGGGCCGGCCTTACTTCTTGGCAGAGGTTTTTGCTCAATTTCACCCAATTGAATCGAACGGGCATTAACCAAATTGCCATTTTTATCCCAAACTCGCAGGATGAGACTTTCGCCCATCGGAGTCCCCTCTGGGATTGGAATCTCTATATTTCCAATCGAAGAAGGAGGAATGCTAGCTTTTACGATTCCTGATTTACCACAAACTTCCCAGGTTATTTTCAATCCCGACAAACTTGTGAACGAATAGCGATTCTCTACTGGAACACGCACAAACTCCTTGCCAGGGGTATAATCCACACAACTAGCTGGAAACCAAACAGGGCTGAAGATAAGTCGTGCAAGATGCCATTCAGGCTTCGGACGGCGCCAGACATCAATCAAGCCCCAAAAGCCATGGTGCCAAGCATACCCGCAATGCTTTCCATCGCGGAAGTAAAAGGCATCGTCGTGGGAAGCCCATATCGCTCCACCTACTATGTGGTCGGAGTGATAGATGCCGCTCCATGCGCCAGGCTTTGCGCACGGCTTCATGACCGGAAGGTCATATTCTGCCGCTATTTCCCTTGCAAATTTCGAATCGGGGTCGGCATGGCCGCGGCCAAAATATTCTCGCAGGCCAGGGTTGATCATAACGTCGGTCTGCTCATGGCAAACCGGAAACCAATACTCGCCAAAGAGGATGGGACGTGAGCGATCTTTAAACTGCTCATGCCAAGGCATTGGAGGGTAATGGTAATTCTCGATATCGCAGATTTCTTTCGGGTCTGGGTTGTTGAATGTCGTGGGACGCGTAGGGTCTAGATACTTTATCAGCTTATTTGAGACTTCAAAAAACTCATTAAAGTGTGATTCATTGGCAAGCGACCAGATAATCACGCTGGGGTGCGCGTGGCAGTAGTCAACCATTGCTGACGTTGGTACGAGTATTTGCCGCAGGCACTCCACATCATCTCTAGGGCCCACCCAGCAGAATAGCGCCTCCACCTCGACGTACATTCCAAGTCGGTCAGCGGCATCAAGCAGCTCGTTGGTCGGCGGGTAATGAGATGTTCGGATATAATTCAAGTTCGCCGCTTTAAGCAAGCGAACGTCCTCTTCGGCATGGTGCATCGTATTCGCTCGACCCGTCAGTGGGTCAACTTCATGATGGCATGCACCAGCCAGCTTGACTCGCTTGCCGTTGATGAAAAGCTGTTTGTCGTGCCATTCAATCTTGCGAAAGCCGACGGTGCGCTCAATCCGCTCAACGAGATTTTCGCCATCCATGAGTTCGAGTACAAGGCGGTAGAGATTGGGTTTCTCTGCACTCCATTTGAGCGGATTCTTGACATGAGCAACCACCTCAAAATCAGTCTGCCCAGCCACTAGGTCAAGCTTCGGAAGGGAATGCTTGATTTGCTTTCCTTGGGGCGAAAAAAGAAGGATATTAAGCACCATGCCCGCGTGGTTTGGTGCTCCGTCTACAGAAAATGCAAGCTTGAGGTCGGCATCTTTATAATCTTTGTCCAGGTCTGTATTCAAACGCAGGCTTCTGATATGGACCGCCGGCAGTGCATACAAATGCACCGAACGATCAATACCACCCAGGTTGTGGAATGCATACCCTGAAGAATACGAAAGTGCCTCAGAAACGGTTGCGACAATCATGCGAAGGTCGAGGCGGTTTGTCACACCAACATGGGCGAATTTTGTTATCTCCCATTCGACAGGCGTAAACAGATTCTCGCTGTAGCCTAGATACCGCCCGTTTAGCCAGTAATCAGTTCCGGCATGAACTGCATCGAACCGCAGAAAGATGCGGTGGCCAGCCCACTCTTGTGGGATTACAAACTCGAGCGCCATTGCGACCGGCTTATCCTGAGGGATATCGTATCCTTGCTGGAGCCATTGGCCAGGAACTTTTATATCGCCCCAAAGGGTGCTGTCCATTGGAAGCGGGCGCTTGTCTTCAGGGGGGTTGGGACTGATGCGCCAGGTGCCATCAAGTAGCAGGTGGTTGCTTTTCAAGCCGCCCACCTTGACGGGAATCGGCCTGAAGCGAATAGGGTCGAAGAATAAGTCCTTAGAAGCCAAGACCTTTTCAATCCTTGACCCTTCAAAGTTCGCCGTGATGCGAACATCCCCCTCCAATCGCTCAACCTGCTGTCGGTCGAAGCTGAATGAGCCACCGACTCCAGTGGTAGTTTCTAATACCACGCCAGGTTTATCAGCCGAGGTAAGCTTGACATTAACGCCCTCAATGCCATCATAGCTCAAACTCAGTATTTTGCCGGTCAACTCGGTCTGAGTGCCGAAAATAGACCCAAAGCGAATAGATGGACCTGGTGGTGGAGACGAAGCCCAAAGTTCAATTATCGAAACTGTGGCGTTAACCTCGCCGTGAATTCTCCACTCCAGTGTTACCTTACCATCACTTGTAGCTTCTGGGGGTATTTTGCATATAAGACGGACTGCCTTCGCCTTTGGAAGCGCATATGGACCATGGAGCTCGACGCCATCCGCCCACATGCTTTGCACTCGGTTGTATACGTGGTCATTCGCATAAGTTACGGCAACAATGTAGTCCAGCTTTGGATCAAGATTTTCGTATACGGCGATTATCTTTTTATAGCTGAAGACCGCCGACCTAGACTTCAAATCAGCGTCCGTATCGCTAGTGTTGAAGGTCCAGAGATAGCAGTCGTCCATCCTAACATGCGGCTGCCTACCCTCGATGCCGCAATCGTCATAAGCATAAAGGTAATAACCGCACGGCACGGCATCGAGCATATAACCCATAGAGAACACTCCTTTAGATGAGGTTAATGCCGTTAGAGCCAAGCAGGCGAAGGCTGTAGTCAAACGCAACAATTCAGGCAGGCACCTCCAGGTCAGACAGCCATTCATCGGTTATCTTTTTGCCTAGCAAGAAAAACTTGCGGTCTGGATGCCAGAGCACAAAGTTATTATTGCGTTTCGTTACACTTGGATAGACCCCGATATCGAGGCGGTTCAGCGGACCAATGCCATGCCCGTCGTTATCCATTAACTGCTTTGACTGGCTGAACCAAATCGGCTGTTCAGCATTTGGACGGTACTCACCTAGGGCGATAAACGCTGGGCGGCGGTTGAATTTCGTCTCTTCAGGCTGGTGGCCATCCACACGACCATCGTTATTGTGATGAAGGAGGATGTACCTGCCCGCTGAATATTCGTATATCGGACAACAACAGAGCGGCTGGAGTATTGGAAGGCCATGGTCGCGTCTGAGGAGTGGCCGTGGATTGCACCAATTAAGACCGTCGTCGTTGGAAATGCTGTACCAAACATAACCAGACATTGTACGCATTGTGCAAAACAACCGCTTATCGGGAAGTCGCACCAGACTCGGCTCTTGGGCAATACTTAGAAGGGGATTGCTGTAATGAGGGACTCGGAGCGCATTGTTACCCCAAGCGGAATATGTAACTTCGATATCCTTGGGCTGAGGATTTTCATCTATGTTCTCAAAGCGCATGAACTCAACCACACTTTCCCATGCAGTCCAAGAGTTGTTATGTGGAGGGGTTCGTACAGCCTTGCTGACCCAGCGGGTAAAGCCTGTAAACCACTTGCCCTTCAAATCTTTTATTGGCTTCTGCCAGACAATCCAATTGGAGGGCACTTTTGAATCAGGGTGGTCGTAGGGGCTTCGAGCCATGGGTATGGTTTGCGGCTTCGACCAAGTTTTCCCCATGTCATCGCTGTAGATGCAGTCCATTGTGCCTGTATGTTGGTGGATGACATCGTCTATGCCTTGATACTGATTATAGATTACATAAATGCGCCCTGACTTCGAGACAATGGGGAATCCCCAGCTTGCCATATATCCATCGCCGGGTTTGGTGGGACCTACCAAGCGCTTTGGTGGAGACCAAGTTGCTCCTTCATCATCAGAACGCGAGAAAACAATGCGGTGGTCCCCAGCACCTTCATAGCTACTCTGGGTCCACACAGCCATCAGCGAGCCATCCGGCCCATCAAACACCAGGAAATGTTCGTTTCCAGTATCGAACGTTGAGCCATCAATGCTTTTAGGCTTATACACTATATAGTCGGGCTTGGTGCGCTGAATTTCTGTGTTTAGGATATCTTCCACATTACCCATTGCCGCTTCTTCGCCTCTATCTTTGCCTAACAACACACCTGGAGCCAGCTTAAGACCAGCAGCAGACATGCCAAGCTGCCTTAGAAAAAACCGCCGATTAATTTTTCTGCTCATTTTATAATTGGCGCACTGAACAATCCTGACAAATGAAAAGGTTAAATGCCTTTTCCAGCTCGGCTTTTCAGCATTGTCTTGCTTTTCTCAGCAATTTCCCGCTCGATTTTCTCTGTGTCAAATGGGTCGCCTGCCTCCTTGAGGAGCCGCTTGAGTCTGCTCTCCATCTCAGTTTGGAGCTTCTTATATGCCGGGTCGTTTACCAAATTCCTCATTTGGTAGGGGTCATTCTTGTTATCATAAAGTATCCATGGTCCGCCGTCCGCAAGGCGAACGTATGTATGGGTCTTTGTGCGCACTCCTCGCCACTCAGTGGCCGCGTTTATAATCCAGGGATTGCCACCGGGGAGCATCTTCATAATAAGCAGCGCATCGCGTTGGTCAGAGCGCTTGCCGAGTGCCGCATCTGCAAGGCTAATTCCCTGAACGCCTTTTGGAATAGGCAGACCTGCCAAACTAAGAAGCGTCGGCATGATATCCATTGGCGACAAAAGCGCATCAGTAGTTATGCCCTTAGGAACGCGCCTTGGGTAGCGAAGTATGAATGGGATATTTATGGATTCTTCGAACGGCTCCTGCTTATGCGACATCCGATGTGAACCAAGCATATCGCCATGGTCAGAGCTGAATACAAGAATTGTATCTTCTGCAATGCCTTCTTCATCTAGAGCCTTCATGATACGACCAATGCAGACATCCAAGCCATGGGTAGCGGCATAATATCCCTGCATATTCCGCCGTATACCGTCGTCGGAGTCTATTATCCTCCGCCATTTTGCCCGCTTCATCGCGGCTTCGGAGTTGCTAGCTGGAATAGGATGCCTCTCAAGTTCGATTCGCACAAGCTCTTTTTCAGCGGTGTTAGGGCGCAACTCCATCTTTTCCGGCGGAAACATTGCCATGTATTCGTCAGGAGCGATGTATGGGTCATGCGGTGGGTTCCAAGATAAAAATAAACAGAAGGGTCTATCCTTGTTAGCTTTAATATAGCTGATTGCCTTGTCGGTTTGGACGTTAGGCCGCCATATTTGCTTGCCATCGGGTCCTTCCGAGAGTATCGGTCCCTTCACCGGCTCCCAGTAGTCGAACCCAAGCCTTCTATCTGGCGGCACTCCACCCTTGCCTTCAGTCTTGCCCTGAAGATGCCATTTGCCGATGTACCCTGTGGCATAGCCCTGTGATTTAAACGCAGTGCCAATATACGGAAGCCCATCCCATATTGGGAAGTCGTTGTATACAACGCCGTTCGACATAGGATACCGCCCTGTCATTAACATTGCACGGAACGGCGAACACACAGGCCAGGTGCTGATGGCGTTGGTAAATCGCACTCCCTCCGACGCCAGCTTGTCGAGATTTGGCGTCCTCGCCTGCTTGTCGCCATAACATCCCACAGAACAGGCTCTGAGTTGGTCAGCAAAAATGAATATTACATTTGGCTTTCGCGCATTATTATCAGCGAATCCAGCAGGAATTCGCCCGCTTAGTGCTACACTTGCTGCAATCGCACCAGCTCCCTTTAGAAACTCCCGCCTTGTTTGCCTAGGTTGATTTTCGGACATGCCAAGCCTCCTAAACTTTGCTCTTAAGGTCTAGCCCTTTTCCAACCACCGCGAAGTTGCTTGCTCAATTTAGCCACAAGTTCCTTATTCTCTGGCAAGCCAGCAATGTTTACGTTGCCCAATGGATCTTTTTCATAGTCATAAAGCTCAACTGCAACAACATCGCCACCATCCATTTTAATCCATTCGGTGTAGCGATAGCGGTCTGTGCGCATGGAATAACCCATCACATTCCCCGGACGTGGATACTGGCTGAATGCAGCCTTCTTCCATTTGCGCTTGGGATCATTCATCACTGGCACAGCGCTAGTGCCCTCAAGGTTATCGGGTATGGGCAGTCCTGCAAGCTCGCAGAGGGTCGGATAAATGTCGACAAATTCCACTAGAGCGTCTGTCTTTGCACCCTTGTTCTTTTGTCCGGGGGCGCTTATGATGAGAGGCGAGCGAGTTGCAACCTCGAAGTTTGTATGTTTGCACCACAAGCTGTGGTCGCCCAGGTGCCACCCGTGGTCGCCCCAAAGCACAACGATTGTCTTATCCTTAAGGCCAAGCTTTTCCAACTCATTAAGCACCCGCCCAATCTGAGCATCAGTGTAACTTGCGGCTGCATAATAAGCATAGCGAAGCTCTAGCGCCTTTTCATCGGATATGGGTCCAACGTCCGGGATATCCGTGTACGAACGCAGTTCACCAAAAGTAGTAAGTGCAATCTCAGGGCTGTCCTTTGGCGGGAAGGGATTTGGAGATAAGCCTATTTTGGCTTTTTCGCCTGCGTACATATCGAAATACTTTTTAGGCGCCACAAACGGTAGGTGTGGTTTATGGAAGCCGACTGCAAGGAAAAACTTTTTATCCTTGATTTCGCATAAGGTTTCGATTGCATGGTCGGCGATCATTCCGTCAGCAAGAGCATTATCGGGACAATCGGGGTCTTCCCAAGCCGGCCCTTTTAGAATGGATGCCCTGCGGATAATTTTGAGAGGCAATCCAGTTTGGGGGTCTTTTTCTACTACCTCGTCCTTGAGCTTTCTTCCTTGTGCTTCTAGCTTCTCTCTAAGTTCTTTCTGCTGAGCCAAGCTCTCGGGCTTCAAGTAAGTTGGTGCCTTTGCCGCCCAATGTGGTACACTCCAGGACTGGGGATCATCAAGGCCAGGATGGTATATCTTTCCCATCGCCTGGGTGTGGTAGCCATGCTTCTTAAAGTACTCTGGCAACGTTACAACGTTCGGAATGAATTTTCGGAAATGATCCTCAAGGTTGTAGACCTTGGTACTGTCAGGACGAAGACCCGTGAGGAGCGAGGTCCGCGACGGACTGCATACCGCTTGCTGGCAGTAAGCACGGGTGAAGACGGTGCCCCGAGCTGCGAGGGCGTCAATATTCGGCGTCTTGATGACTGGTGCACCATAGCATCCCAAAGTAGGCCTAAGATCGTCAACGGCTATGAAAAGGACATTATATTTGCCTTCTTCCTTTCCAAATGCAAGCTCTGGCGAAATGGCAGAAAGCCCGGCAAAAGCACCAGCCATTAATGTCGCTTTTAAGAAATCTCTTCGCGTGTATTGCTTCATATCGCTCGACTCCCTTTCTTTTGATTATCACTTGTTTTGCTTAGGTTTGGGGTAAACCCACTCTCCTTGTCTGCCGAAATAAGGATAGCTATCCCAGCGGTCATCGTTTGGATTAGTCGCACGTGGGTCCCTTGTTTTTGTCATCCAGGTCTGCAGTCTCCGCGCTAATTTCTCCTTGATGCCGGCATATTCAGGGTCGTCTGCCACGTTGTGGACGGTCCACGGGTCACGCTTTAGGTCATAGAGTTCCTCGGCTGGCCGCTTTGCGGTTGAAAGCTCGAAGTATGGCTTAATTTTGGGGTCATCCCGCCGGCTCAAGATGAGCTTTTTAGATGGGCTTGTGTCTATATCACCAAAATCGCCAACTGCCACCCACATTTTTGGGTCGCCTGCAGGCCACCGCTCTGGGTGGAAGTTGCGAATATAAAGGAAATCCTTAGTGCGTATTGCTCTGCAAGGATATCCCAAGTTGCCTTCACGGCAATTTACATGACGCTCCTTTTCCACGAAAACGGCGTCGCGCCGTGCTGGTTCATCTTCGGTCAACAAATCAATCAGGCTGCGTCCAGTCATGTCAGGAAGCGGCTTCAGGCCAGCCGCCTCCAAGAACGTCGGTGCGAAGTCCGTATGGCTTACGACCTCATCCACTTTTCGGCCGCCCTTCACTCTTGCTGGCCAACGGATGGCGAGAGGCATATGCGCACCTGCCTCATAAAGGTTTGCCTTCGCCCTTGGGAATGGCATGCCGTTGTCGCTTGTGATGACCACTATGGTGTTTTCGGCGCGGCCAGACAATTCAAGATTTTCGAGCACAGCGGCACATTGCTTGTCAAATTGCTCAACGTTCCAATAGTAATCAAGGATATCGCTTCTCACTTCTGGGGTGTCAGGCAAGAAAGGCGGAACTTCTACATCCTCTAGACGCATACCAGAATTAACACCACAGCCCAATTCATAATCTCTATGCGGAAAATGGCTGCCAAACCAAAAGCAAAATGGCTTGTTTCTCGGGGCTTGCTCCAAAAACTCTTTGAAGTTTTTAAACTGCGGACCTGCTGGGTTGCGCGTTCTTCCCGTGCCCTCAAGCTTCCCAGGTCCCCATCCTTTGCCGCTCAGCCCAATAAAGTAACCATCTTCCTCCAGGATATCAGGGAATGTCTTGAACCTGGCAGGCAAAATGCCGTAGAGGTTTGCACCTTCATCCAGACAGTGTATAGCCTGGCCAGTCAATATGGCTCCCCTTGACGGCGTACATGTTGGGGCGGCACAAAATGAATTTGTGAATAGTACGCCCTCTCTCGCAACTCTATCGAAGGTAGGGGTCTTCACTACTCTATCGCCAAGAATGCTGGCGTGCGGGAATGACCAGTCGTCTGCAATCATGAAGAGGATATTCGGGCGTTCGTCGGACGCCTTTGCAGAAGAAACCACGCCAAAGGTATTGAATGCCAAACCCACTGAGGCCGCTCCCGCCGCTTTGAAAAAATCCCGCCGGGTGATTGCTCGCTTACTATTCATTTCTTCTCCCTCCCTGCCATTTGAAGGCTTTAAATAAATAACTTACCAAGGTGCCGTGCGCAAAGGAATTGGGTCTTGAGTAAGCACACTAGCGTCGAAACAAAGTTTAAGCATTTCCATCTTGAGAGCGGTGTGCTCAGGGCTATCCCACAGATTATCATGTTCGCCAGGATCAGCCTCCAGGTCATACAACTCGCCTATTTTTAAGCCCGCATAAGAAGTCAGCTTATGCTTGCGAGTTCGCACAGTAGTCAGCAGGGGTTTTTCCTTCAAGCTGTCATGGAAAGGCTGACCAATGTAATACTCTGCGTAGATATAATCTTTGTGCTTATGTGGGTCTGCATCTCCGGTACAGATGCCGTAGAACGACTTGCCTTGAACGCGAACTGGAATCTCCATCCCAACGGCGTCAAGTATCGTAGGCACGATATCTACAAGTTCGACCAGCGCATCACTCTTGAGCCCAGCTACGAAGTGTCCTGGCCAAGAAATAATAAGCGGCACCCTCAGCGAACAATCGTACATATGGGGTCCTTTGAGGTACATACCATGGTCGCCCAAAAGCTCGCCGTGGTCGCTCATGAAGATAACTATCGTGTTTTCTCTTTGGCCGGTTTCCTCCAGCACTCTCAGCATGCGGCCGACGTTGTCGTCTATCTGCTCAATCATTGCGTAATATGCGGCAGTTACCTCTCTCCGCTCTCTGCGAGTCATTTTGCTGAATCCCAGCAGCATTCCCCCGTATGCGCCGTCGTGGTCTACCTGCTGGAATATTGGCTTGTTGTGGAGTTCTCCTGGCTTATATGCTGGGTCTGGAAGCTTGTCGGGGTCGTAGCGGTCAAGATACTCTTTTGGTGGGTCGAATGGGTGGTGAGGGGCAAAGATATTTACACTCATCAGCCAAGGACCCTGACGCTTCTCGGTAATAAAATCAATCGCCCTATCAGCACACCACTTGGTCTGGTGCAATTCTGCTGGCACTCCTGCAAAGGCGTGCTTGCCTTTTGGAGGACGATAAATGTCATTCCATTTATAGCCCTTGGACTCAAGCCAAGCTGTGTACTGGTTGTCCTTTCCCCAGTGAGGGTGAGGGTCGTGGCTCCAATTGAATACCCTATAGCCGTCGTCAATCCGCTTTTCAACTTGCTTATGGCAAGGAGCAAGGTGCAACTTGCCCGATAGGCCGCAGTCATAGCCTGCATCGGCTAGCATTTTGGTGATAAGCACCTCATGCGGCGGAATTGCCTGGCCATTCTGCCTGGCGCCAGTAGTGCGAGGATAGCGCCCAGTAAGAAAAGAAGCCCTACTGGGGGTGCAGACAGGATTTTGGGCGAAGGCATGCGTGAAGGCGACGCCTTCTGAAACCAATTTGTCCAAATTTGGTGTGCGTATATAAGGATTCCCAAGGACGGCAATCGTGTCGTATCGCTGTTGGTCGGTGCAAATCCAAAGTATGTTTGGTCTTTTTTTCTTCATGACTTCCTCCGAGTATGCTTCAGAACTTCCAAGCGCTAGTCCGGCAGCCATGACGCCTGCCGCCTTAATAAAATTCCTTCTAGTCATCGCATTGTTTTGCTCCATGGCTTGTCTCTCCGCCATTCATGCTGCTGGCAACGATTATTCGAGGCGGCCAGCTCTGAGAAATATCCTCAATGCATTTGATTACTTTCCGACTGCTTTTTCGATGTTTCTAAGATACTCGACCTCCTGCTTGAATTTCTTGTACATGAGTGGAAAATTGTCAGTATCGTAGAACGGCATCAATATCATTGGGCCTGAAAAGCCGATGTTGTGGAGCTCGGCACAAATCTGCTCCCAATTTGCTTGGCCTTCGAATGCCGGCACAAACTCGCTTACCCAACCTTTGGTAGGAGAATCGGGTTGCCCTGAGCGTACCCTCACTGCATCCTTGGCACCCACGGCGGCGATATACTCCCCCAGCAGCTGAATTTGATAGTCCCAGCGCTCAAAACCTTCTTGGTGCAGGTTGTTGCCGGGGTCAATCATTATGCCAATATACTTAGGGTCAAGCCCTTTAACCATGGGCCAAGCGGCAGTGGAATTGTGGGGATAGCAGTTGCCGTGAAGCTGGATAACAGCCTTTATGCCGGCATCCTCTGCGGCATGCGCAACTCCCTCGGCAAGATAGCGGGCAAGGTTGGCCAAGTCGCGCATGTGTCCCGCA
This sequence comes from Armatimonadota bacterium, assembly GCA_023511795.1. Classification (NCBI taxonomy): domain Bacteria; kingdom Bacillati; phylum Armatimonadota; species Armatimonadota bacterium. Next base: position 293,243 of record JAIMAU010000003.1, read on the forward strand.
TCATTCTTTGCAATATAACCTAGCCTGACGGCCTCTATGCCATTATCTGCAAGAACCTTCAGAGGCGTATTATCTCTCGCCAACTCGCCCATTGGGAAGCTAGTATCCGCAAACTTTACCTCTAATCCAGCTTTCTCAGCCGCCTGCACGTATCCCGGAAGCGCCTCTGCGTATGACTCAGGCTCGAGCCAATACCCCTCACGAATTACGGCAGTCGGTCCATCGACGCCAGCCTCTGCGCAGTGAGCCATTAACTCATCTATGGAGAGATGCTGGAAGAATTTTGCAAAAAGATAATATTTCATGGGACGTTTCCTACCATCTAAATAGAAAACACAACGCTTGATGCGCTCTATTTACATTTTTCAACTATTGGCTTGAGAACCTCATCAAGCGAAGCATCTGTAAGCTCTGCTTTTATGCCGTCGAAAAGGAACCACTCCTCTATATGCTCTGTGCTAGCCCCGGGGTTAAGTCTGACCATTGGGCCTAATGTCTCGACTTCCATGAACGTGCCGTCGGTATAAGTCTCGCAGTTGCAACCCATGTCTGGGTATGTTGCGCCTTCCACAAAAGGAAACTTCTTAACGAAAAGCAATTCCTTGCGGAGATATGCAGCCCAGCCCTGCTTGTTCAATACGCCAATCTTCTGCGGGTATCGCAGGTTCTCGTCGGTCCGCAGGCAGATGTATTTCTTTAGGAACCTCCACCTGGAATCGCTCAAGTCGGTATAATGCCAAAGCACCATAGGGCGAGCTGGGAGAAGTTCCTTTTCATGGGGAATAAATGGCTCTTGAGGAATAATTGTTGTCCCCCCGCCCGCCACAATACTCAGTGCCCATGGAGCCAATTCGACAGGCCAGATACCTTCGTTTGTAAGTTTATGAATCAATGTAACCTTAGTTCCCTCATCTGCCAGCTTTAGCAAAATCTCTTTACGGATGCCGGTGGGTGCTTCAACAGGCTGTATCAGTCGGATAGCATTTGAACCAACCTTTTCTACCTCAATTGGCGCATTGTCGGGAACATAGCTCCTTGGTATTGATTCTGGTGCATGCCACAGCCGATGGCCACCCCACGGATGCCAATCGCCGAGGTCGGTTTTCACGACCGCCCCTTGTCCAAGCTCAGCCAAGATATTTTCGCCGCCAATGAACCGATAAGCAATGACCCGAGGGCCGATGTCGCTAGTGGCGATGACCTCTACCGTGCCATTGGAAAGCCGATAGCAATTTGGTTGATTGAAGTATGCAATCTTGTCAATCTTCACCTTTCCGCCCTCCGAGATATTTGTATTCGCTAGAATGGCTGCCGCCGCAAGCAGGAAAATCATGCCGCCAATTCGCATTTTTTTCTCCATATGCCATAGCGCTCCTTTAATGAACAATTCATCGGTGAAAAAGCGTTATCCTTTTAATATGCTCATAAATTGCAAATAACTTTCTCTTGACCCAGGAGAGAGCGCTTGACTAGAATGCATAAGAAAGCAGACACCCTGCAGGCAAATGCCGATTCATAAGAACCAAAAAATGTGAGGATAAAAGTGGGAGAAAAAATTGTTCTCATTGGTGCTGGCAGCGCCATGTTTACAAGAGGACTCATCGCAGACCTAATCAATCGGGGGAATGAAATCCAGCTGGGGCTTGTTGATATTAATCCCGAAGCTCTGGCAGTGGCTGAAGGTTTGGCTCGCAAAATGATTGAAGCTCGAAGAGCACCAATCAAACTCAGCGCTTCGACTGACCGACGCGACATGTTACCTGGTGCAACTGCCATCATCTGCACTATAGGCGTTGGCGGGCGGCGGGCATGGGAAAAGGACGTTTTCATTCCCAGAAAGTATGGAATTTACCAGCCGGTGGGCGACAGCGTTATGCCTGGCGGAAGTTCGCGCGCCCTGCGAATGATTCCAGCGATGGTTGAAATCGCCAAAGACGTGCTCGACCTTGCACCAAACGCTCTATTCTTTAATTATGGCAACCCAATGGCGCCAGTATGTCGAGGCGTGAGGAAGGCAACCGACGCTGAAGTTGTTGGGCTGTGCCACGGCGTAAATGGAGTCGCCCATTACCTAGCAAATATGCTCGGCGTCCAAATCTCGCGCTTGAGCTACACAGCGGTGGGGATGAACCATTTGACTTGGTTCACCGAAGTCCAGGTTGACGGAAAGGATGCGATGCCTAGGCTTCGGGAAATAGCAGCCGTTAGAAAAATCGAAGACGGCGACCCATTCAGCTGGCATTTGCTTAAGTTGTTTGGCGCATTCCCAGCCGTGTTAGATAGGCATGTATGCGAGTTTTTCACCCAGTTTTTCTCGGATGGAAGCTACTATGGCAAGAAACTGGGGGTAGATGCATTTAGCTTCGAGGAGACAATCGCCTGGGGCGATAGGATATTTGAAGAAATGAAGGAAGATGCGCTGTCGTCGAAGCCACTTAGGGAAGAATACTTCCTGAAAATAGGTGGCGAGCATGAGCAGGTAATCGAAATCATTGACAGCATCAAAACAAATGCTGGGCGAGTTTATTCTGCTAATCTGCCAAACAGAGGACAAGTGCCAAACCTGCCACCGGAATCAGTCATAGAATCGCCGGCAGTTGCAGATGCATCAGGCTTAAAACCAATCCCCCAGAAGCCTCTTCCCTCCGCATTGGCTGGAACTCTTGCCACTAGGCTGATGTGGGTAGAAACAATTGTCGAAGCCGCCCTAGAGGGAAGCAGAACTAAATTCGTCCAAGCGCTTGTCCTTGATGGCTCGGTCAAATCACTTGAGATGGCTGAGAAATTGGCTGATGAGCTTCTAGCCGCTCAAAAGGAGTATCTCCCGCAGGAGCTCTGGGGGTTCGAACACTAATTGGTGATGTTTCGGCTGCGGTTTAAAAGCGGGTTTAATATATGTTTGCAAAAGTACTTACAGACGACCAAATAAAACGAATACATGACGTTTCGCTTATTATCCTTGAGCGGGTCGGAATCCATTTACCCCATGATGAAATGCTTCGGCGCTTCGCAGACTCAGGTGCGTCGGTTGACTTCTGCAACAAACGCGTCTACATCCCTAACGAACTTGTTGCAAAATCGCTGGAACAGGCGGGGAAGAAGTTTGCCATCTACGGACGCGACGTTTCCAAAGAAGCGGCGTTTGGTGTTGGAAAACGGAATTACAATTCTATCGCCGGCGAAGCATTGTGGGTTGACAATCTCGGCGAAAGCCGACGGCCTGCAACGCTAGCCGATGTTGGAACCGCCTCGCGCTTCGCCGATGCCCTGGATAATATCAACATTGTAGGCGCAATGGCAGACCCCCGAGAGATTCCGTCCGAATATCGGTGCGTGGAAGTCATGGCAACCATGCTTCGAAACACAACCAAGCCGATTCACTTCTGGTTCCATGATCGGCTTTCCGCAAAATATATTATTGAGATGATGATTGCCCTGCGCGGCGATGAAAAAAAGGCGGCAGAATTCCCTGTCTGCTATCCTTTTCTTGAGCCAATCAGCCCTCTGCGCTTCCCATTCAACGGGGTGGACATTCTGTTCGAGACCGCAAGGCTCAACCTTCCCGTGCCAGTCGGGCCGATGGCTCAAATGGGTCTTTCGGCACCGGCGACAGTAGCGGGGACATTGGCGCAGGAAAATGCTGAGATACTGGCAGGCATCTGCATAACACAACTTATTAAGCCCGGAACGCCAGTATGCTATGGAGGCATTTGTCATGCATTCGACATGAGAACAACACAGCTTATTTTCTCGGGTCCGGAACAAGCAATTTTCGGGGTGGCAATGACACAAATAGGGAAGCACTACGGCTTGCCGGTATACATTAACGTCGGCCTAACAGATTCGAAACGCGCAGATGCCCAAGCAGGGCTAGAGGTTGGAATCACATTGGCTTTGGGAGCCGCCGCAGGAGCGGATATTTTTGGCCACATGGGAATCTCAGGGGTGGACCAGGCATCATCGCTGGACATTCTTGTCCTGCAAGACGAAATTATCTCTTATGTAGAAAGCATAATGCGAGAAATTGATTTTTCGGACGATGCGCTTGGGCTGAAAGAAATAGAAGAAGTTGGACCCGGGGGAATATTTATAGACCGCCCACACACTGTGGAACATTTCCGACGCGAGCTTTGGTTCCCTCGCTTGCTTGACCGAAATTACTACCAAGCATGGCTCGAAAGTGGTGCACTCAGCACGGAAGAAAAGTGCCGCCATCTAAAAGAGGAAATACTCAGCACCCACACGCCTGAGCCACTGCCACCCAAGCTTGAGCAAATATTTGAGGAGATACTGCTGGAAGCCAGAAGTCTGAAAGCCTGAGGGGATGGCCTATTCGTTGGGCAAACCGGATAATTAAAATATTTCCATTTCGCCACCGCTACAGCTTTGTATGGTATAGCCGCGAAAACGCGCTACCTGCGGCAAGCAAAATGATAAATCGCTATGGCTTCTTCAAGTTTACTACCTAACAACAAGTGGATTGGTCCATGCGCGATTTCCCTGAAAATCAACGATTTCTACGCGAAGATACCGCCAGCTATCGCGCAAAGGAATTTCTGCGTTGGTAATTGGCCCCTCGCCGTCGCTGTAGATGCTTAAGCCGTGTGACCTCTGGGCAATGAAATGTACCTCGGAGGCTGGCGAGCACTTTACAATCACCTTTCCATCGCAAACCCGAGCATCTTCTATGATAGGACCGCATGAGGAATAGAAGCATCCTGTACGAAGTGCTTCCATAACAGCCTCGGCAGTAAGATTCTCAGCCTTGAACCACGTCCAGCCCATAAAGATGTCCCTGCCTCGGTGTGCATCGTCAACAGCTACTGCAGGAAGGATAATCCCGGCGTCGAGCAAGTCATCCCACTGAACAGAGCTGAACCCTTTGCCGATTTTTGTGCATGTAGCATTATAGACCTCCAAGGCGATTGCCCCGCTAATCTTCATTAGGTGGTTTATATTGTGGCCGCACCAATATGGATGGCAGATAATCGCCTCTCCGCCCGCCTCGCGCGCCATTTTTATCCGAGCATTTGGATTAGGTTCATTTAAGCAATCAAAACCATATGGAACGTTTAAGAAAACGAAGTGATACGGGTCAGCACCTGGACAATTCGGATGTGTCTCCGTTCCAGAGATAACGAGAAACTCATCCGTCGAAAGAGCTGAGACATCGTTCGTTCGGTCGTGGTCGGTGATAGCAAGGATGGAGTACCCTTTCTCGTGGTACTGTTGGATGCGCTCCTGCACGCTAAACCCCCCGTCCGACGTGGTTGTGTGGGTGTGCAAGTTGGCTTTATACCAATTTCCACTGCTTTCGAAAGGATTTACAAATGGCGATGTTGCACTCACGGTACTACCTCACAACAATTTCATATACCTTGTTAAGTAATCAAAACTCCTCATTAGGACAGCCTCCTAGAATATGCTTGAGCATATCTTCCCAGGCGGCATGTCATCATGAATGCAAGGTTATATTTACTTGCTAACCTCGGCACTTTCTCGCTATCCATTATTGCACGCATTGCCAATCTCTGCCAAGCAGTGCAGGCGCCTTCTGACTGCCAATGTTTGGATGCAAATAAAATCGGGCAGTGCGCAAAAAGCACTGCCCGCTCTAAATCCTTGAGCAGTAAAAATCTAGCGATATCCTGGGGGCGGGCCTTCCCCGGGAGCGGCCCCTGGCGGCGGGCCTTCGCCCGTTCCGCTAGTCTCCGTGCCACTTGGCTTTGGCTTGGGAGCCAAACGCAGTCTGTTGTCTACAAAGAAGCTCCACTGCTCGGTAGTCTTGTTTCCACTCCAGTCTTCAAGCGAAAGAGTAACAATATGGCGGCCATCTTTAAGAGGAGTGATTGGCTGCTGTCTAACTGTTTTATACCAAATTATGCCTCGCTCTGCCGCAAACTTATAATCAACAGCTTCTCCATCAAGCAACATTGAAATGCTCTTTGGGTTTATCCCGCTACCAGGGTCGGTAACGAGAGCGGCAAACTCCACGGGCGGCATTCCGGGCAGAACGCTGTCTCGCGAAGGTTTCACGGCTTCGACCACCGGCGGTGTGCTGTCAGGGGCGTCAGCGCGGAATGCGTTGAGAGACCCATCATCCCCCACGACATAGAGTGTTCCATCGCAAACGGCCGGCGCCGCGGTTATATTCACCTGTATAAGCGAGCCGGCTTCCGAGATGGTTGGTCCCAAAATGTACTTCCACTTGATTTCGCCCGTGGTTCCGTCAATCGCCGCCAAAACGCCTTTCCTCCCGCCAACTATCACGGTGTTTCCAGCCACTATAGGAGACCCATAAATGGGGGCACCTAGGTCGGGAGGAGCACTCCATTTAAATTTGCCAGCCGACGTGAGCGCGTAGACTTTGCCGTCCCTGCATCCAACATAAATGGTTCCGTTTGCAAATGCAGGAACTGTCGAAATATCTGTGGGGAGGTTGACCGCCCACCTCAAGCGTCCGCTTTGCGCCTGGAAAGCATGGAGGATTACACCGCCGCCAACATATACAGTGTTTTCGGCTACGACAGGCGTTGAATTTCTGGTTGCACTGCCTATCCTAACCGACCATTTGAGCTTGCCGCTGGCAGTATAAGCGGCGTACAGAACCATGTCATTTGATACAAAATAAACCAACCCTTCTGCCACTGCTGGCGAGCATAGAACATCATCGCCCGTACGAAAGCCACCTGGCCATTTCAGTGCGCCGGTAGCCGCATCCAAAGCATAAAGGTTGTTGTCAGTTGCCCCAATGTAGATAACACCATCAACAAGAACGGGAGATGAAACAATGCCTCCTTTTGTGCGGAACGTCCACTTCAGAGTGCCGGTTTCTTTGTCAATGGCATAAAGATTTCCATCCCCAGCGGCGAAGTAGACTAAATCATCACCTATCAGCGGAGATGTCTTTATGCTGGCGGTTAGGCTCTCCTCAGGATATCTCCATTTGAGCGAACCGGTTTCCACATTTACAGCGTATATTCTTCCATTCGAACAGAAATAGGCAACTCCGTCGGCAATTGCAGGCGAAGACGGATTTTCAAGAAACCTCTCCGTTACATGGCGCCAGGCGAGCTTGAGCGGGAATGTAAGCTGTTCTTCGGTATATCCTGTATGCGCCGCGTTACCTTTGAACATTGGCCACTTCGCACCAGAGCTTGGGAAAGATGGCGCAAGATTTTCTGTTTGCACATCGGTTGAACCAGGCAAACCATTGTTGCCATTTTCGGCCGGAGGCTTTGGCAAAACCTCTTTTGCTTCATCGGCAGGGGGCTTCTGCTTGGGCACGGGTGGCGGAGGAGGCGGCGGCATGGGCGGCAGTGCCTCATCAGCCCCAACGCCTTGTTCAGGGGGAAGTGGCGGGAGCGGCGGTGGTGAGTTATCCTGTGCAAAGGCTACAGCCATGGATAAAAGAGCAAATAAGGTTATAACGCAGACGATTAGCCTTCTGGGCATCGTCATCCTCCTTCAAAAAAACAGTCCGAAAGAAGTATAACGCATACGGTGCTTAGCGTCAACCACCAGTGGGTCTATCGACGGCAAGCTATCATACAATTTCACTGACGTAGTTAAAGCGATGGCTTGTTCCATTTTCCCAAAAAAGAAAGCCGGGATTAACCCGGCTTTCCTAAGAAACCTATTTTGTTGATTCTGCACTAGGGAATCTGGTCTTCTAGGACTGGCTTGTCCTTTCGGAGGCACTTTGCACAGCGCCAATCAATATTCATGTGTTCGTACATTGTCGGAACATTTCGCACAGGTGAGCCGCAAGCACCGCATCGAATTTTACTGCTGTAGCTTGTCGACGTGAAGTGGGTCTCCTGCGGTTCGGCACCCGTGCCTTCGTATTCCGTATTGGTCATAAACAGACCTCCGTGAATAAAGTTTGTTTTATTTATTATACCACTTTTCTCATTGAAAGGGGAACTCGAAGTGGCTCATCCAACTGGGAAAACGATTGGGTCTCCTTGGGAAATAGGCTATCCTCAATGGTTACTACATCAGCTCTACAGCGCTTTAACTCTCCGGAGCTGGGGCACAAGATTCGCGCTCTTTCAAGTAGCATGGAAGGATATTTTCCATTCGGAATTGGTCCGCGTTCCCTTGGATTTGAGCTACGACCAGCTTAGCCGCAAGGACGCCAATCTCATAAAGCGGCTGGTGAACGCTGGTGAGCTGAGGAATAGTCAATTCGGCGTAAGTATCGTCAAAGCCGATAAACGAGATATCCTCCGGTATTCTGAGGCCAGCCTGACGTGCGGCTTGCATTGCTCCAATTGCCATTGCGTCGTTTGCGGCAAAAACAGCCGTTGGTCTGGACTTCATTTCGAGAAACTTCTGCATAGCCTGGAAGCCAGATGCCCTAGTGTAGTCGCCCTCGGCTTTTAAATCAGGGTCTACTGGAATGCCTGCATCCCCAAGAGCATCTGCATAGCCCTTCACCCTCATTCGCGAGATTAGCGTGTGCATTGGCCCAGTTATCATAGCAATGCGCCTGTGTCCCAGCTTGATGAGATATTCGACGGCACCTCGGGCGCCTTTGAGATTGTCGGGCTCAACATAATAGAAACCGGTGGTCTCCATTCTTCTTTCGATAATCGCAAGAGGCACCCCGCGTTCTCGAAGAAAAGTTATGTGCTCTGGCAGTATTGGCGACGACATTACTATACCATCGGCTCGTCGTTCGAGAAGGATATCTATATATGCCCGCTCCTTCTCTATGCTGTCGTACGAGTTGCAGAGGATGACATTATATCCAAACTTTTGAGCTTGGTCCTCTACTGCCCTAGCAAGAGCGGGGCTTACTGGTCCTGCAATACTGGGAACGATGTGGCCAAGGAGTCCTGTCCGCCGCTTCTTTAAGCCGCGCGCAAGGGCATTATAGCGATATCCAAGATCGGCAATGGCACGCTCGACGCGAATTCTCGTTTCCTCCGAAACGGAATCCGCACCGTTGAGCACGCGAGATACGGTGGCGGTAGACACCCCAGCGAACTTTGCAACATCCTTGATAGTTGGCAGCACGGAAGATCACCTCTTCTCCTTCGAGGAGAATCTTTAAAAACCCTTCGAATGAAATTAGACTATTAGTGGCATACTACTCTTTTTGCTGAGGTTTGTCAAGCGAAGGCAATTATACCGCTGTCCACACCATCCCCAGCAGGAATTAGCTACTTCTTTTGCGAAGGGAAATAGACCACCTATGTTGAAACTTTACACGGCATCAAAAATATTTTGATACTTCGAGATTCGCAAAAGGAGCGATAATATGGGAAAGCTTGCTATAAATGGTGGAGCCAAAGTTCGGACTAAAGGGTGGCCGAGCTGGCCAGTTTTTGATGAAAGTGATGTCAACGCAGTTGCGGAGGTAGTCCGAAGTGGACACTGGGGCTGTCTCACTGGAAGCAAGGTCGCCGAGTTTGAGAAGAAATTTGCGGCGTTCCACGATGCCAAATATGGGGTATGCGTTACCAACGGCACGGCGGCGCTGGAGGTTGCACTCAGAGCAGTTGGAGTTAAGCCAGGGGACGAAGTTATCGTGCCGCCGTACACGTTCATTGCCTCCGCAAGCGCGGCGCTTCAAGTAAACGCGATACCCGTATTTGCTGACATTGACCCTGACACCTACAATCTCGACCCCAATAAGATTGAACCGGCGATAACAGAAAAAACAAAGGCTATAATTGCGGTTCACATTGGCGGCGGGCCAGCAGACATGGACGGCATAATGGCGGTCGCGAGAAAACATGGCCTTAAGGTTGTCGAGGACGCCGCCCAGGCTCATGGCGCGGCGTGGAAAGGGCGGAGAGTCGGAGCCATTGGCGACGCTGGAACGTTCAGCTTCCAAGCAAGCAAGAATCTGACGGCAGGTGAAGGCGGCATAGTAATTACAAATGACCCCGTGGTGTACTCTGCGGCATGGTCGCTTCACAACTGTGGACGCGTGCCGGAAGGGAAGTGGTATGAGCATCGCATCCTAGGCTGGAACATGCGCATGACGGAGTTTCAGGGGGCAATCCTACTTTCGCAAATGGAGCGGCTCGAAAAGCAGATGAAAATCCGCGAGGAAAACGCTCTCTATCTCGACTCAGAGCTATCAAAGATTGAGGGCATTCGACCGCTAAAACGAAACCAAAGGGTTACGGCTCACGCTTATCATCTCTATATTTTCCGCTATGATTCCGCAGGCTTCGGAGGCGTTCCGCGGGCGAAGTTTTTGGAGGCACTAAACGCCGAAGGAATACCTTGCAGTGCGGGCTACGTGCCGCTCTACAAAGAGCAACTTTTCTATGTCGAGCCAAACGGCTGTCCCGTCGGATGCGCTTTCTACGGGCGGGAGATGGACTATTCGAAGGTCTGCTGTCCAATTGCCGAGAATGCCTGCGCCAACGAAGCCGTATGGCTCACCCAAAACATGCTCCTTGGAACGAAGCAAGACATGGACGATATAGTAGGCGCAATACGGAAAATCAAAGACAACATCGGGGAGTTGATTAGTTGAAAGGCTGTCCGATTAAGACAATGAAACTGTGCCCTTTAGCGGCAGTCATTCTAATCATTATGTGCGCACCGAAGGCAAAGGCATCCGCCGATAATTCGCATGCAAAGCCGGTTTATGCGCAGGTATCGAGCGTCGAGGCGCTTTTAAAATCCGTTGCTGAGGCGAACGAAAAAGGAGGTACAATCATACTCGAGCCAGGCACTTATACAATCACCGAGCCGATTGTAATTAGGAGAAGCGACGTGTGCTTAGCCGGCAGCGGCTGGAATACCGTAATCAAGCGAAAAGGCGATGGCGATGCCCTAGTATTCCAAGGCAGCCTTTGGAACTGCTCAGTGCGCAATCTTGCAATCACAGGAGATTCAAATGCAAAGACTGGGTCGGGCATAGTATTTAAGGATGGCGAATGGTCTGGAATCGCTTACATTGACTACTGCCGCATCATGAACTTTGCCGAAAGCGGAATTCGCTTTGAGGGAAATCCCAAAGCTCCATTTTCCTCGAATACGGTGAGCAACTGCTGGCTGGTAGGCAACCTAGGCCATCAGCTTTACAGCCGCTACAATAATGATTTTTACATCACCGGCAATCAGTTTGGAATGCAACCTAATAGGGTTCCTCGAACAGGTGCATATCTCGACCATTCATCCGCAGGAACCTACACAAAAAATTATCACTGGGGCAATCAAGTTGCCTTGAGGATAATAGGGAGCCATTTTAATAGGATTGAAAACAACCGGCTGGAGCAGAGTTTGGAAAGCGGCATCGTAATTGGCGATCCGAAAAGCGATGAGTGGAGCCAGCTAAACATTTTTCTTGGAAATACCATACATACAAATTCCGAGACCAATTCGGGGAAATTTTCGGCGGTCGTCGCATACAAGGCGGTTGATACAACGTTCTGCTCAAATCAAATATTCAGCTGGGACAGCAATTCAACCAAAATGAAATCCGGCTTGGTTCTCGGCCAGGGGTGCAGAAATTGGATTGTTAAGGACAACATAATCCGCCACTGTGTGGAAACTCCAATTGTGTATGATAGAAAAGTTGGCCACATTGTGAAAGATAATATCCTTGACACGCAGAAGTGAATTCAATATCACGCCATCCTATCTGTCCTCTCCTGGGTACTTGTTCTACCGGAGAGTGAGTTTTCAGCACTGAAGTCCTGCCACTATTTGGAGGAGGGAAATGGTTAATCAACAACCGGATATAAACTTTTTCGACTGCAATGCGCAAATCGGAAGGTACAGCGTCCGCCATCCCGAAGCATTAACTACTGCGGATGAACTGACGAAAGAAATGGAATACATCGGCATCTCGGAGGCACTCGTTTACCACTCCATGGCAAAAGAATATGCGCCATCCGTCGGAAATGAGATGCTGATTCAAGAGATAAAAGGGAAGCCGCTCCACCCCTGCTGGGTCGTGATGCCGCACCACACCGGCGAGATGCCTCCCCCGGACGAGCTCCTGGCGCAAATGAGAAAAAAAGGCGTCCGCGCCTTGCGTGCGTTCCCTGTGCTCCACCAATTCCGCCTATCGAAGTGGTGTTCCGGCGAGCTCCTAGAAATGATTGAGGCAAATAATATTCCCTTATTTCTCGACATGGACCAAACGAGTTGGGAGGACGTCGCCCAAATACTCAGGGATTATCCGAAGATTAACCTTATTCTTCTTAGGACTTCCTACCGAATTGACCGATATATTTATCCACTGTTTGAGAAATACGAAGGCTTGCGCATTGAAACCGCAACATACCAGGTGAACTTCGGGATTGAGGAGGTGTGCAGGCGGTTTGGAGCCTACCGCCTTCTCTTCGGCACCGGTCTTCCATTTACGGAAGCAGGTCCTTCAATTGCCCAAATCGCTTATGCCGACATCTCCGACGAAGAGAAAGCAATGATTGCAGGAAAGAATCTCTGCAACTTATTGCAGAATGTAGGGTATTAGGTGTAAATCACTATTCAGCCAAAAAAAGATTTAGAGAGGCTAAAAATGCTGATGACCATGAGCATAATAGCTCTGCTAGTCCTTCAGGGAAGTGCAGCCAGCGCCGAGAAAATAATTATTCCGCTGGATGGAAAATCCATTCCGGAAAACGCAGTATTAAACAGCGTCAAAGCGGAGGCTGAAATTAAGGACGGCAGACCCGCACTTAGGGTTAAATTCGGCAAGGTAGAGTGGCCAAATATCTTTTTCAAGCCCAAGGAAGGCACCTGGGACTGGTCAGCCTATTCAGGTATTGCCGTGGACGTCTTCAATCCACAAAAGCAAGCGATTCAGTTCAGCGTTCGCGTTGACAATGAAGGCGCTGACGGGTGGAACCACTGCAATACCGGGTACGCGACCGCTCTGCCGGGGAAGTGGACTACGCTTTCGATGGCATTTCGCTCAAACAAGCCCGAGCGATTCTGGGGGATGCGAGGAGTGCCAGCTACTGGTCCGCCGGCATCGGGTACTCCCATCGACCTCTCAAAGATTGTCGGATTCCAGGTCTTCCTTTCACATCCCAATCAAGAGTATACTCTCTTGATTGCAAATATGCGCCTAATTGCAGATACAATTTCTCTTCCCTTTGTGGACAAGTTTGGCCAATACAAGCACGAAACCTGGCCAGGAAAGCTAAAAAGCGAACGAGAGCTCGCCGAACGCCGTGAGATGGAGGAGAAGTCGCTGAGAGAATCCAAGTGGCAAGACCGCGACAGATTCGGCGGCTGGGCAAATGGCCCAAAGCAAGAAGCGACCGGCTGGTTTAGAACCCAAAAAGTGGGAGGCAAATGGTGGCTGGTTGACCCAGATGGCAATTTATTCTTCTCCATAGGCGTGGACTGCGTGCGAACTGGCGACAGCACTTTCACCGAAAAGCGCGAAGAATGGTTCGAGTGGCTCCCTGGAGAAGATGAGAAGTTCAAGCCAGCGGTTGGATACTCCAGCGGAGCACACTCTATGGCAGACGTAATTGGCGGCAAGGGGAAAACCGTCAACTTCTACCGTGCTAACCTAATCCGCAAATATGGAAGCGAATGGGAACGGAAGTTTCGAGAAACAGCTTGCGCCCGATTGAAGGCATGGGGATTCAACACCATTGGCAATTGGTCGCAGGAAGACGTCATGACAAGCGGCTGTCTGCCATACGTTGCCTGCGCCCATGTGACAGGGAAGTTCCGACGAATTGAAGGCGGCGGCGGGTATTGGGCCAAGATGCCGGATGTGTTCGACGCAGAGTATGCTGCTGCGGCTGAAAACTCAATCGCACCTGTAGCGAAGAAGCATACGGCAGATAGGTTCTGCATAGGCTTTTTCGTTGACAATGAGCTGGCATGGGATGCCATTGAGAAAGGAACGCTTGCCAGCCCGCCAGACCAACCCTGCCGAGTTGAGATGATTAAAAGGCTCAAAGAAAAGTACAAAACTTTGGAAGCTTTAAATGCTGCCTGGGAAACAAAAGCCGCCAGCTGGGATGCGCTAAGAGTCCCTGATTCGCCAAACGCCGCTTGTCAAAATGATTTAAACGAGTGGGTGTATGCATTCTCGCACCGCTACTTTGAAATAATCAAGGGTGTGCTCAAGAAATATGCGCCGCATCATCTCTATCTAGGCTGTCGGTTCGCATGGAGTCATCCGCAGGCAGTCCGAGCCGCCGCAGATGTTGCGGATGTAGTCAGCTTCAACATCTACACCCGCGGAATAAACTGCGCAGATTGGACTGGCGAGAACGACCTTGGGAAGCCTATTCTCATCGGCGAGTTCCACTTTGGCGCATTGGACCGAGGAATGTTCCACCAAGGGCTCGTGCCGACAGCGAATCAGCGCGAGAGGGCTGAAAGCTTCGTAAAATATGTGCGAAGCGTCATCGAATGCCCAGCGTTCGTCGGCTGTCATTGGTTTCAGTATGTTGATGAGCCGCTTACAGGCAGAGTCTACGACGGAGAGAACTACAATATAGGTCTGGTAGACGTAACCGACACGCCCTACCCTGAGATGATTGCGGCGGCAAAAAAGGTGAATGGAGAAATATACAAATGGAGATGAACAAAGAAACTAAGGGCGGCCTGATGGATAAAGTACGCCGCGGCATACCTCTAAACGACCTGCTAGTAATAGACGCTCACTGCCATATGGGGCGCTGGCACAACTTCAATATCCCAAAAGGCGATGCCGCCGGAATGATTGAAATGATGGACCGTTTAGGAATTAGGTCGTGCATCGTCGCTCATCATTCGGCAATTGGTCCCGACTTCCGATATGGGAATGATGAAGTGCTTAGTGCGATGGCTAAGTTTCCAAAACGAATTTACGGCTATGCCACCGTGAATCCAAACTACCCCGAAGCCGAGTTAGTCGCCGAGCTGGAAAGATGCATCTCAGCAGGTATGGTCGGCGTTAAGATTCACCCAGACGTACACCAGTGCAATGTTGACGATGAGAAATACCGCCCAGTGTGGGAGTGGGCAAATGAGCGCCGACTTCCACTCCTTTCCCATACCTCGACTGGCGGGCGAAACCCTGTTAAAACGTTTGAGAAGCTTGCGGAAATGTATCCAAATGTCAGCATTATCCTAGGGCATTCGGGTTTCGGCTCAGAGGGTGCAAACCAGTCAATTCAAGCGGCACTCAAATACCCAAACATCAACCTCGAACTTACAGGGTCGGTTATAGTGTACGGCACGCTCGAGCGAATGGTAAAGCAAATCGGCGCTGAACGAGTGCTTTTCGGCACCGACATTCCCTTTCTCGACGCCAGGCCGCAAATCGGGCGTGTTGCTTTTGCGAAAATCTCGGAGGAAGACAAGCAAAAGATACTAGGATTAAACGCCGCTAGAATCTTCGGAATCTGAGTGGAATGAAAAGGACGTTCACATATCTTGCAATCATAATCATTGCAATTCCCGCGGTTCACTGGGTGATGAAGCCCAAGGAACGGGTTGAGTACGAGAATGGCAAAGTAGTAATAGAATGGTACAACTACGCAACTCCCGAATTCCTTGAGCTGTATGAGAAATACCTAATTCCCGAGTTCGAGCGCACCCACCCAAATATCAAGATTCGCCTCAACTCAAGCCTCGGCGATACGGGATATGATGCAAAACTGCTTACGCTAATTGCTGGGAAGATTCCGCCTGACATAATTCACGTTACTCAGCAAAACTTTCCATTCTATGCGGTAAAAGACATTCTGCTGGACCTCAACCCTTTAATTAAAAAGGACCCGACATTTGATTTAAATGACTACTTCGAGCGAGTATTAGACGGCATGCGCTTCAAAGGCAAGCTTCTCGGCTTGCCGAGCGACTTTTCCACCATCGCCCTCGTATACAACAAGGATATGTTCGACAAATACGGCGTCTCCTATCCCGACGAGACCTGGGATTGGAATAAGTTCCTGTGGGCCGCAAAGAAGCTGACTCGCGATACCAACGGCGACGGCACAATCGACCAATTTGGCTTCGTGAACATCAATTCCTACAACCGGTGGCCAGCCTGGGTCTGGATGGCAGGCGGCGACATTCTCACTACCGACATGAAAAAATGTCTAATGGACGATCCCAAGTCAATTAAAGGCATGGAGTTCTATGTAAACCTTTCAATCAAAGAGCACGTCGCCCCAACGTCTACGCAAACCCTTGGCCAAAGCTTCGAAGAGATGTTCATTGCCGAACGTGCGGCGATGATTGCCGACAGCCGATATGCCTACAAAATATTCAGCAAAGGGGTGCCTTTCAGGTGGGATATAGCCCATATGCCAAAGGGACCAGCATGCCGCGCAACAACGTTCATATGGGGCGGCAACTGCATTCTCAAGACGACAAAACATCCAAAAGAAGCATGGGAGTTCCTGAAGTTTCTATCGGGCTATGAGGGAGCAGTCCTAAATGTAAAGGCAGGAAACGCATTCCCAGCCTTTAAAAAGGTAGCAATGTCCGATATGGTATTAAAGTCGCCAATCTCGCCGCCGAACGACAAGATTTTCCTCGATGCGATTGAATATGGGCGGCAGGCTCCTTTCCCACCGCAGTTCACCGAGTTCAACCAAGCGATGACAAAATTCGAAGCGGCATTCCTCGGCTTCGAACCAGTTGAAAAGGTATGCAAGGAGTTCGCCGCAGAGGTAAATGCCGCTGTCAGCGGTGAAGTATGGTAGAAGGGCTATCACTGCGAAAAATTAAGACAGCAAGCAAAATGCTTGCAATTCTTTAGTTCAACTATCTATTATGGTCAAATCATGAAGCAACGCATGACTAAGAGGCAAAGAATAGAGGCTTTTCAAGGCTTTTTGTTTATCCTTCCATGGGTGATTGGCTTTCTTGTATTCGCCCTGGGCCCAGTGATTGCATCGCTTGCGCTCAGCTTCTGCAAATGGGATATTCTTACGCCGCCTAAGTTTGTCGGCTTTGCGAACTATGCGAAGATGGCTAGCGACCCACTGATTCGAAAGTCGCTGTTTAACACAATCTACTATGCGGCATTTGCAATTCCACTAGGCATGTGCGGCGCACTCGGCACGGCACTTCTGCTTAACCAAAAGCTAAAAGGCATGAGGCTCTTCCGCACACTTTTCTACGTGCCGTCGGTCACCGCGGGCGTCGCAACCTACCTATTGTGGAGCTGGATTTTCAACCCAGAGCTTGGCTTATTGAATCGTGCGCTGAGGCATCAGGTATGGTGGCTTGACTTTTCAAATGGGATAAACTGGAAATTGGTGCCGCTGGTGGCGAATCCCCCAAAGTGGCTGGCAGACCCCCACTGGGCAATGCCAGCGCTCATAATAATGTCGCTTTGGGGCGTTGGGGGCGGAATGCTCATCTATCTAGCAGGACTGCAAGGGATTCCTGAGGAACTTTATGAAGCGGCAACGATTGATGGAGCAAACACCGTCCAAAAGTTCCGCTATGTTACCATCCCAATGCTCAGCCCGACCATCTTTTTCAACCTAATAATGAGCATTATTGGCGCATTCCAGGTCTTTGGAGCCGCATTTATAATGACTGGCGGCGGCCCGATGAATGCAACTCTGTTCTATGTGCTCTATCTCTTCCAAAACGCGTTCATGTACTTCCGAATGGGATATGCTTCGGCGATGGCGTGGCTCTTGTTTATTATCATACTTACGCTTACGCTAATCCAATTCCGTCTTTCCAGAAGATGGGTGCATTATCAGTAGCAGAAAGGCAGAGTGGCGAGAACAACCAATGGCTGTAGCTTCAAATAAACGAATTGGCAACCCGAAAGTTCGCGCATGGAGAAATGCGAAGATTGCGCTAACTTACGCAGTCTTAATTGGGCTGTCGTGCGTCTTTCTCATACCTTTCTTCTGGATGCTTTCAACCTCGCTTACCGAAGCTTCAAAGGTCATCGTAAAAAATCGGTCGTGGATACCCAACCCTGTCGTCTGGAAAAACTACAAGGACGCACTGACGGTTCTGCCATTCCACTTATTCCTAAAAAATACGCTCATCATCACCATCTCCTGCATAATCGGGCAAGTGCTAAGCGCATCCCTTGTTGCATTCGGCTTCTCGCGCATGAGGTTTCCAGGGCGCGATGCGATTTTTATCCTTGTGCTTTCAACGATGATGCTTCCAGCTCAGGTTACGCAGATACCAACATTTATTTTATTTACGTATCTGCGGTGGATTGACACACTTAAGCCGCTCATTGTACCGGCATTCTTCGGCGGCGGCGCATTCTTTATCTTCCTGCTCAGGCAATTTTTCCTAACTATCCCAACAGAGCTGGAGGACGCCGCAAAAATTGACGGATGCAGTCCTTTCGGAGTCTACTGGAACGTAGCAATTCCACTCTCCAAGCCAGCGCTCGCAACAGTAGCGGTATTCAGCTTCATGAGCCACTGGAACGACTTCATGGGGCCGCTGATTTACATCCAATCTATGGAGAATAAGACGCTCGCGCTCGGACTGGCATCATTCAAAACCCTTCATGGGACTGAGTACCACCTGATGATGGCCGCTTCGGTAGCGGTCCTACTGCCGGTGCTGATAATATTCTTCTCGGCGCAGAAGTACTTCGTGAGGGGCATTGTGATGTCGGGGTTGAAGGGATAGGTGGTGAGGCACTATTAAGAAGCCCTGGGGTACAAGTTTAGCAATTATTCTTATGCTGACAGCCATTACCCTACCCGTCTATTGGCAGATGCTCAGCCACGACTTCATCAACTATGACGACGACAAATACGTTACCCGCAACGATTATCTGAGAACAGGCACGTGGCAGAGCATCCGCTGGGCACTTACTTCATTCTATGCCGCCAACTGGCATCCACTGACTTGGGTCTCACACATATTGGACATTCAACTCTTCGGATTCAAGCCAATGGGGCACCACCTAACCAACATGGTGCTCCACCTGCTGAACGTCCTCCTGCTGTTCCTAGCCTTTAATTGGATGACGAGGTCGCCGTGGAAGAGCGGTTTTGTAGCGGCACTGTTCGCCACCCACCCACTCCATATTGAATCTGTCGCATGGGTAGCCGAGAGAAAAGACGTCCTCAGCACGATGTTTTGGATGCTTACCATGCTGGCATACGTTTGGTATGCTCGGCATCCAAGCGCCAGCAGATATATGCTTGTTGTAATATTGTTTGCCGCAGGCTTAATGGCAAAGCCCATGCTCGTAACTCTTCCTTTCGTGCTACTTCTCCTCGACTTCTGGCCTCTGTGCAGAATTACTCACCCATTCACCACCAACCAAAAGAGCAAGATATCGGCCGAAAGAAAAAGGAAAAGCAGGGGTTCTTATTGGAAGCTCATCTGGGAAAAGACGCCGCTTTTCGCCCTTTCCCTTGCATCCAGCGTTGTTACCTGCCTTGCCCAAGCGAGAGGCAGGTCGCTTGGGTCGCTGGAAGTGCTTCCTCCTGGGATTCGTACCGCCAATGCCGCAGTATCATATGCAACATACCTTTGGAAAACCATCTGGCCTAGGAACCTAGCTATTTTCTATCCGCACCCCAAGGATACCCTGCCGGAGTGGAAGGTTCTCGCGGCGGCGGTAATCCTAGCCAGCGCATCGTTTTTCGTCTACCGCCTTTCAAAGCATGGGCGGCCCTACCTAATGGCAGGTTGGTTTTGGTATATCGGAACGCTTATACCCGTCATAGGCTTAGTTCAAGTCGGCGCGCAGGCAATGGCTGACAGATATACATACATTCCACTTATCGGAATCTTCATAATATTAGCCTGGGGAATGCCCGAACTGGCAGGATGTGCGAGTAGAGAAAGCAAACCAGAAGCGGCAAATGGGAAAAGCCGGGACCTCCTTTCAAAAACGCCAGCAAGCATTCTCCCATTCTTGGCGTTCGCTACCATAGCAGTTTTCGCCGCATGCACATACACCCAGCTCGGATATTGGAAGAACAGCTTCACCCTTTTCCGCCGCTCTCTCGCCGTGGTGGAGAGCGATGTCGCACACAACAACCTGGGTCTCGCGCTGGCAGACCAGAAAAAGATTGGTGAGGCGATAAAGCACTATGCGGCGGCGCTTCGCATCCACCCAGAATCAATTGAGGCGCAAGGGAATATGGCAAACGCCCTAGGTTCGACTGGCCGCATTGAAGATGCAATTGAGGGCTACCGGCAGATTTTGGAAATGAGACCAGATGACGCCAAGGCACACAATAACCTGGCAAACGCCTTGATGAAGCTCGGCAAGGTGGATGAGGCAGTCGAACACTATTACGCCGCCATTGAGCTCACGCCGAACAACCCTGTTATACACTACAACCTTTCGACCGCGCTATTCGCAAAAGGAGACTATGCTGGGGCGTGGCGCGAGATTAGCATTGCCCGCAGCCTAGGCTTCCAAGGCGACGCAAAATTTGTAGAGCAAGTTAGAGAAAAATTAGGTATCAATCATTAAAACTACCATGGGGGAAGGATTTCTTATGAGCATTGACATTTCAAATCCATGCTGGCTTCTGTTCATTCTCGCCGCAGGAGTAATACTCAACCTTGCAAACGACGTGCGCGCCGACTCAAAGCCGCGTGCAACCCGCCTTCTGATTGAATATCGCGAGAATCCTCTTGGCATTGATGCACTCGAACCCAGATTCTCGTGGCAGTTTGTTCAGGATGGAAGAAACTGCAGGCAAAGCGCATTTCAGATTCAAATTGCAGACGACCTCCAGGAACTCCTAAACGGCAAGGCAAATATCTGGGACGCCGGGAAAGTAGAATCAAGCAAAAACATAACTGCGCTTCCGCTTGGACCCCGGCTGAAAAGCGGGACGAGATACTGGTGGCGCGTCAAGGTTTGGGACGCAAATGATGTCGAAAGCGAATTCAGCGAACCTGCGTGGTTTGAAACCGCCCTGCTGGACCAATCCGAGTGGCAGGGCGTCTGGCTGGCGGCTCCGGGAGGCGGCAACGGCTACCACTCAGCACTCAGCTCCAAAGCGGAGGACGTTAAGTGGGTGCAGGTTGATTTGGGCGAACCAATGGAGTTCTCGGCTGTTAAGCTGTTCCCAGCAAGACCATACAACTGGCGGGAAGACGTCCCTGGCTTTGGTTTTCCACTGCGCTACCGGCTTGAGGCTTCCAATGAACCAGACTTCAAGGAGCCAACTATACTTGCTGACAAAACTGCCGAGGACCAGCCGAACCCAAAGGAACAGCCCGTTGAGCACAAATTCGACGCCGTCAAGGCGCGCTACGTCAGGCTGACGGCTACAAAGCTTTGGATGCGGCAGGACGGCCAGAGGCTGTTAGCACTTGCAGAAATGCAGATCATAAGCCCAGACGGCACCGACATCGCCTTTGGGAAGCAGGTCAAAGCACTCGACAGCATTGAGGACAGCGGATGGTCTGCCAGCCAGCTTACAGAAGGAATCCTCAGGTCCTCTGAGGAGCCGAAGATTGCTCCCTTGTTTCGGAGGGAGTTCGAACTGCCAAAGCCTGTCAGGTGGGCGCGGGCATACGTTACAGGGCTAGGCTACTGCGAGCTTCACCTGAATGGCAAAAAAGTGGGCGACCGCGTCCTCGACCCGGCATACACGGTTTTCGGCAAGCGAGTGCTCTACAGCACATACGATGTAACAGACATGCTCTGGCAAGGTAGAAATGCCGTCGGCGTAGTACTAGGCAAAGGATGGTACAGCAAGTCTCCGCGATTCATTCTTCAGCTAAACATTATATTCGAAGACGGCACAAGGACAAGCATAGTTACCGACTCCCACTGGAAGCGAGGCAACAGCCCAATCCTAGAGAACTCCCTCTACCATGGCGAAGTGTACGACGCTCGGCTTGAACAGCCCGGATGGGACGCTCCCGGCTTCGACGACTCAAAGTGGGAGCCGGCGGAAACAGTCCCACCGCCAACCCAAAAACTTTCCGCAGAAATAATTCAACCCATTCGGGTAAGTGAGACAATCAAGCCAAAGGCAGTTTCCAGTCCAAAAGAAGGCATCTGGGTTTACGACTTCGGACAGAACTTCTCCGGCTGGTGCCGCCTGAAAGTGTCGGGCCCAGCTGGAACAGAGGTGCGCCTCCGCTATGCCGAAGTGCTTTACGACTACGGCATGGTGAACCAAGAAAACCTTAGAAGCGCTCGAGCCACCGACCGCTACATCCTTAAGGGTGACGGCGTCGAAGTCTACGAACCAAGATTCACCTATCACGGCTTCCGGTACGTCCAGCTGGAAGGCTTCCCTGGGGAGCCAGACCTCGACACCCTTCTCGGCTGCGTCGTTCGAACCGATTTCCCCCAGCGAGGTTCTTTTGAATGCTCCAATGCGCTAATAAACCAAATCCAGCACAATTCCGTCTGGGGCTACAAAACCAACTGGCACAGCATTCCGACCGACTGCCCCCAGCGCGACGAACGCCAGGGGTGGATGGGCGACGCAGGAGTAGCGGCGGAGGTCGGCTTCTACAACTTCGATATGGGTGCCGCAT
This sequence comes from Armatimonadota bacterium, assembly GCA_023511795.1. Lineage (NCBI taxonomy): Bacteria > Bacillati > Armatimonadota > Armatimonadota bacterium. The sequence goes on from JAIMAU010000003.1 coordinate 315,653, forward strand.
TCTCCAAATTCCTCCAGGACATACAAGACCAGCAGGGCGAAGATGGCAGTATCCCAGATACAGTCCCCCATGTTTGGGGGTCGAATCCCGGAGATCCGATGTGGGCGGCGGCTTATCATGTTATCGTCTGGGACATGTACCGCCATACCGGCGACCAGCGGCTTTTGGAAAGACACTACGAAAACCTCAAGCGCTATGTGGATATGCTTGCCAAAGAGGCGCCAGACGGCATCCTAAGCCGCAACAATTACGGCGATTGGGTGGGCGTCGTCGAGACTCCGAAGGACCTAATTTCGACGGGAGCGTTCTACTACGTCGCTGATATTCTGAGGCAGATAGCGAGAAAAACAGGCCATTTCAAGGATTTTCGCAAATACGACGCCTTGTGCTCGAAAATTGCCTCTGCCTTCAATGCCAAGTTTTTCCATCCAGAGTCCAATACGTATGGAAATGGCAGTCAATATTCGAATGCCTGGCCGCTCTACCTCGGCATCGTCCCTGAGAAGCACAAAAAGGCGGTTGTGGATAACCTGGCCCATGATATAATGGTAAACCACAAGGGGCATCTGAGCGTGGGATTCCTTGGGGCACGCTACCTTCCCGACGTCCTCTGCAACGAAGGACACCCGGATGTCGCCTATACTATAGCAACTCAGAAAGACTACCCCGGGTGGGGTTATATGATAGAAAATGGAGCGACTACTATATGGGAGCTGTGGGTGTATGCTGTGGGCAACGGCATGAACTCACACAACCATCCGGCTTTCGGCTCAATCAGCGCCTGGTTCTATCGAAAGATTGCGGGCATAGCGCCGAAGTTCGAGCACGGCGGGTTCGAGCATTTTGACATCAAGCCATTTGTAATGGGAGACCTGACAGAGGCAAAGGCTTCGGTTGAAACCATCCGAGGGACTGCCGCATCGCACTGGAAGCGCTCCCAAGGCAAGCTGACTCTTGCCGCCGCTGTTCCCGCAAACTCCCGCGCATCCATCTGGGTGCCGAAGAATGGCATAAAGAACCCCATCGTCAAAGAAAGCGGGGTCTTGGTATGGGAAGACGGCAAATTCATCCCAGGCGCTGACGGCATAGAATCAGCAGGCGACGAAGGAGATTGGGTTAGATTTGAGGTCGGCTCCGGGGAATACTCGTTCGAACTGAGCAGTAGCAAATAATGATGCGAGCAGGCACAGGCACACAAATAATCAACCCGCCGCTTGGCGTCTCACTTGGCGGCTACTTCTACGAGCGGCCGTGCTCGGGAATCTGCGACGACCTTCTTGCAAAGTCGGTCGTTCTCGACGACGGCTCAACGAAGGTCAGCATAACAGTCTGCGACCTCCAAGCAGTCGAAGCCGAAGAGGTCCGCAGAGCGCGAGAGATTGCGCATCGGGCAACCGGCATATCGCCCGACAGCATAATGATTTCGGCGACTCATACGCATACAGGCCCCCAGGTCAGGCGCGGGCGAGCTGTGCCAGTAAGCGAGGAATACCTCAGCAAACTGCCGGAGATGATTGCCAGCTCAATTATCAAGGCGCACGACAATCTCCAGCCCGCGACCCTCAGGCTCGGTGAGGAATATGAGGACCGAATTGCCTTCAACCGCCGATATCGGATGAAGGATGGGAGCGTGCGGTTTAATCCCCCAAAGCAAGACCCAAACATACTCGGCCCCGACGGACCAATTGACCCACAGGTGAACGTACTGCGCATAGATGGCGAAGACGGCATGCCGACCGCCATACTGGCGAACTATGCCCTCCACCCCGATGTTTTGGGTGGCTGTGAAGCATCTGCCGACTTCCCAGGCGAGATGGCGCGCATTGTAAGCGATATTTACGAAAGCAAGCCGCTGGTAGTCTTCATGCAGGGTGCATGCGGGAATATCAACCATCGGGATGTTTCAAAGCCAGACAGCCAAACAGGGCGGAACGAAGTAGAGCGGATAGCGCGAGTGCTTGCGGGCAAAGTGCTTGCGGCTTCGGAGCTCTCCCAGCCAATGGACGGCACACTGGGGGTTCGCAAATCCATTCTTAAAATACCATATCATCCGCTGACCGAGTCGCTGAGAGAGAAGGCGGCCGCCGTTCGGTCAAACCCAACCGCAGACAGCTTCGACAAGGCACAAGCAAAAGCCATTGAGAACTACAGCCTCGATGGGAAGCTCGCCGATGTCGAGGTCCAAGCGATTAGAATCGCAGGCACGGCGGTCGTCGGCATCCCAGGCGAACTCTTTGTTGAGTACGGCATAAGCATCAAAGAATGGTCGCCATTTCGGCAGACATTCGTTGTGGAGCTGGCGAACAATACGTTTGGATACATACCCACCCAAGATGCGTTCTGCCCAGGGACCTACGAAACAATGCCTATCGTCTCCGCCATGCTCGAGCCATCTGCTGGGGTTATAATTGCAAATGCGGCGGGCGAACTTCTGAAAACACTAGCTTAAACGGCAACCACGGAGGAGAATATGATTAAAGTTGGGACAGGAACAAAAGTCATAACACCGCCTGTAGGCACCTCGCTTGCAGGGTACTTCCACGAACGCAAATCCACGGCGGTTCACGACGACCTCCTGGCGAAGGCGGTGGTTCTCGACAGCGGCACGGCGAAAGCTGCCATCTGCGTCTGCGACCTCCTCTGGATTCAGTCCTACCAAACCGCGGAAGTAAGAAGACTTGTCCACAGCGAAGTCGGCATCCCGCCCGAAAACATCATGGTCTCCGCCACCCACACCCACACAGGACCCGAAACGCGCATACATCAGCCCCTTGTACTGCCGAACGACAAGTATGTTCAAGAGCTACCCAGGCTTATTGCCGATGCCATAATCGAGGCGCATTCTAACATGAAGCCCGCGACCCTCAGGCTCGGTGAGGAATACGAGGACCGAATTGCCTTCAACCGCCGATATCGGATGAAGGATGGGAGCGTGCGGTTCAACCCAGGGAAATTGAACCCAGACATACTCGGCCCCGACGGCCCAATTGACCCGCAGGTGAACGTACTGCGCATAGATGGCGAAGACGGCATGCCGACCGCCATACTGGCGAACTACGCCCTGCATGTTGACGTAGTGGGCGGATGCGAGATATCTGCTGACTTCCCAGGCGAGATGGCGCGCATTGTAAGCGATATTTACGAAAGCAAGCCGCTGGTAGTCTTCGTGCAGGGGGCGCAGGGGAACATAAACCACCTCGACGTCTCAGACCCAAGAAAGCAGTCTGGGTGGGGCGAGGCAGTGCGAATTGCCCGCGTACTAGCAGGGAAAGTGCTTGCCGCATCGGAGCTTTCCACCCCAATGAGCTCAGAAGTGCTGGCGGCGAAGACGCGCATCCTCGACATCCTCTACCATCCGCTCACCGACCAGCTTCGGCGCAGGGCGGCTGAGGTGCGCAGTATGCCCAGCCCAAGCGAGTTCGACCTTGCTCAGGCAAAGCTCATCGAAAAATACGAGCTTGACGGCAAGAATGCCAATGTTGAACTGCAGGTAATTCGCGTAGGCGATACAGCGTTCGCAGGCATTCCAGGCGAATACTTCGTAGAATATGGGCTCAGCATTAAGGAGTGGTCGCCATTCTCGCAGACGTTCATCGTCGGGCTGGCAAATGCATGCTTTGGATACATCCCAACCCAAGACGCATTTTATCCAGGCACATACGAAACGATGCCGATTCTCTCGGCAACCCTGGAGCCATCAGCAGGAGTCCGCATTGCAAATGCGGCAGGCGACATATTAAGGGAAGTAGAGTTGCTGAATCAATGAACGCATTCTTCAAGCCGAAAGAAATAGAGATTAGAGAAAGAAGACTGCCTCTCTTCAAAGGAGGGAAGCCCGCCTACCACGTGGTGATTGCCGACAATGCCGATGCGGCAGTTTGCGAAGCCGCACGGATAGTCTGCGAGGCAGTCAGCCACCCAAGCGACCGCATTATACCCGAAAGCAAGGACGGCAGGCAGTCGCCCGCCATAATTCTATGCACCCCAGATGGACCTTCGCGCTTCAGCCGAATGATTGAGGGGAGCAGGCTTCCCGAAGCTCCAGTCAACCGCGACCAAGCCTACCAAATAACCATTACAGGCGATGATGTCGTCCTTCTCGGATACACTCCCCAGGCGCTGGTTTATGCGGCAATGACGCTCGCAGAGCTGGTCGAAGGCAAGGGCAAAAATGCCCAGCTCCCCGATGTCAGCGTCTTCGACTACCCCGATATGGCATACCGAGGCATTTACGTTGAATGCCGCTGGGGACCAGACAGCATGACGCTCGATGAATGGAAGCATGCTATAGACGAGCTTGCGGCAATGCGCATGAATATCGTCAGCATAGGCTTGTACAACAACTGGCCAATCCAATACGATGGGGTAATCTCCGAATGGATGATGGTGCCTATAAAGAAGTATCCGAAGCTGAAGACGCCCAAGCTCGTAAACTACTACTCGCCGTCCAAGAAAAAAGACATACGCCTTGAGTATGTGCCTCGGATATATGCAGAAGACCTTTTCGGCGAAATTATCAAGTATGCGAAGTCAAAGGGCGTTATCGTAAGGCCGCACTTCAACACCCCAGGCCACAATACGCAAATACCTCGCCACTATCCAGAAACATCGGCGAAGTTCGCAGACGGCACACCGAAGAAATACGGCTTCTGCATGAGCAGTCCGGCAACCTTTGAGGTGATGTTCAGCATTTTCGACGAAATCTGCGACAGATATCTACTGCCAAACGGAATTGACTGGTTCCACATTGGCTTGGACGAAGTATATCCGCTGGTCGGGATGAATATGGATATGCCTCTAAAGCGCATAGACCCCTGGTGCGAGTGCCCCGAATGTTCAAAGACATCGCCCGAAGACCGCTTTGTCAACTACGCAGTTCGCCTGGCGAAACACCTAAAAGAGAAAGGGATAAACCACATCGGCATGTGGCACGACCACTTCCTCCGCGGCGGGAAAATGAATGACGAGCTGAAGAGGCGCTTCGAAGAGGAAGGCTTAAAGGATTCGGTTGTGCTCCACTGGTGGCGGTATTCCGACTTCTTCGACACCACTATGCCCGAGCTGGGATTCAGGCGGTGGGTGGTGCCGATGACGGGGTACTTCTACTGGATTAACTACACCGACCACCTGCACAATGTTTTCTGGGCGATAGATAAGGGCGTCGAGGAGAGCGCAGAAGGCGTCGAAGCATATGGAGTCTGGCATCCAGCATTCCACCAGCACTACATCATGCTGGCGGCGAAATCGTGGAACTCCGAACGCTGGGCACACCCCGGTGCAGTAAGGGAAGAATACGCGAAGCTCCTCTTCGGCGCCCGCTGGAAGGAAGGGCTGAGGGGGCTCTGCTACTTCGACAACGTTACCGGTGGCGGCGGCATGATGAACTGGCTCAGTCGGCTGTTCAGCTATCCATATCTGTACGCCAATTGGGAAGCCGACGCATTCATACGCGAGAACTATCCCCAGGCTATTATCGAACAGCTGCTCCACAATTCGCTGAATGTATTGGGCTTTCTCAGCCAGGCGTCCGCCGAAACGCAAAAGGCAATTTCTATATTCGAAAGAATGATTGACGGCAAATCATCTAAATCTAGGAGCAAGTCAGCCCTCAACAGCCAGAGCACACTAATCAACCTCTATCTAGTCGAATGCAGGCGCATCAAAGCGGTGCTCGACCTCTTTTTAAGCATGACCAACTCTGTTAAATTGGCGCGCAGTGGCGCAGATGGCGAAAGGCTTCTAAAAGCGGCAGACGAAGTCAAAAAAGCCGCCGCTCAGCTCGATGAAGCAATGCTGGCAATCGAGAAGACATGGCTCCAGCCTTTCGTGCCTCAAGCATTAAGAGAGCTTACCCTAATGCGCCGATTTGCAGTTGATCTCGCCGCCGAGCTTCGGATGGGGCAAAAAGGCGAACTGAAGGTCATGGAATGCAAGCCGATTGAATGGCCAAATGACTGAGAAAATAAATACATTCGACAATCACGACAAAGCCTACCACCTTTGGAAAGCGGCGGGCATCAAAGAAGCGGCTGTAGTGCACGTAGATGCCCATCCTGACCTCTTCGAGCCCCAAGGGACAAGCGCACCGGTAATCTCCGACTACCTGCGGTGGGCGCTGAGAGAAGGCATACTGCGCGAGGTTCACTGGGTCACACCCAAACATACTTGGGACGCGAACACCAGCCGCAGAATCATCTGGTGCCACCTCAAAGCAATTGCCAATACCAGCGGCGGAGCGGACTGCTGGTTCAAGCCAGAAAAGCGGCAGGGCGGGCTTTCACTTTACGGACGGCCGGTAACGGTATGCTCGCTCGAATCACTCCCCGAAGTCAAGCCGCCGCTCCTCCTAGACATCGACGTTGACTACCTCCTCCTCAAAGATATACCGCTGAGCGGGTTCCATCGGATGGCTGAGCGGCCCTGGATTTGGCCATCCGAGCTTGCCCCCCTGCTGTCAGATTTGGCGCTGGCGGCGGAGATGGTTGCAATCAGCTATTCCCTCTCAGGATGCTTCGTTCCCCTCCAGTGGAAGCACCTCGGCGACGACCTGGCTTTAATTCTAGCATCAAATCAGCCCGACAAGGCACTTGAATATGCCTCGCTTAAGCGGCAAATGGCTGAGGCACTCCTTGACGGCGACATCAAACTGCACAACAAACTTCGAGAAGCCGCCGAGAAGCTTAATCCCCAAGATGCCTCACTCCACCACTGGCGCGCACTGGCTCTTAGGGCAGAGGGCAACATTGATGCCGCCAGGGAAGCCCATGCTCGCGCAGTTGAGCTTGACTTGACATACAAATGTTCGTGCGGCTTCGGCAGCTTGATTTATGAGGCACACGGCGAATATGACAAAGCCGAGAAGGCTTACCGCCTTGCCATCGAGCTGAGCGACAGCGACCCAATGGGCTGGTATGGCCTCGGACGGATCGCCATGCGGAAGAATGATAAGCAAAGCGCCCGCAAATTCCTAAGCCAAGCCGCATCTTTTCCGAATGCGCCCGCTGAGGTCCACCGAGAATTAGCAGCGCTCGCCGAATCGGAAGGAGACTTGGAAGAAGCACTGCGGCAGTACCGCTGGTACCTTCGAACAGCTCACGCCGGGCGGTCGCTTGAACATCCTATAGCCAGCGTTCCCCTGCGCGGCTTCCGAAGCCCTTTCTGGTCGGAAGGCTACTCTGCAATGGCTCGCATATGCAGTGCCAAGGGAAATACCCGCCTTTTTTCAAACTGCTACTCAGAAGCACTAAAGCTTGCGAACCCCCGCTTATACAGAGCCGCCAGACCGATACTCCGCAAAATGGGCGGCGCAAAAGATGCAACACCAGCCGCAGTCCTTTGGTCGCTAGCAAAATCTGCGGCCGTCGGCTTAGGCTTAGGCATCCAGCACATTCGCCGCAGAATCAAACTCAGGTTCTCGCCAGCCGGCTCCGAGGCAGCTGCCAGCCGCATGTGCCCGCCCGTGCGCCTTCCAAAAAGATGACAGGGGTACGAAGCTAACTTCAAATGCCCACCAACCGCCCAGTATCAGCTCGTCGGTTCAATCTGCTACCGCTCACTGCGAATCGTCTCGAGCATCGCAAAGAAGTTCTCAGGCGGAGTCTGGCAGACGATTAGATTGGACACTCCAACGATTATGCCGCCCAGCTCCTTCGCCGCTTGAAGGCAGTCCCTTGTTTCCTCAATTACGTCGTACTTCGTGCCCATATGCAGTGTGTGGGAGCTGATGTTGCCAATCAGCGTTAAGTGCGGAAACCGCTCGCGAAGCTTCCTCAAGTCCATCCCAGCGCGGCGGTCAATCTCATAGAAGCCGTCAACTATCGGAAATACATCATCCGCTATGGGCCAAAGATTGCCGTCGCTTGCGAAGAAGTAGTACTTCCCCATCGCATTGCATTCGCTTGTCAGCCGCTCAAATGCGGGCGCCATGACCTCGCGGAAAAACCTCGGAGAATAAATTGGTCCCTCGTTCCATGCCATGTCGCCGCCGCCAAGCATAACCTGCACGTCCAGCTCCCTGTAGCACCTTATCCGCTTTAAGGTGTATTCGGTCTGAACCTCAATGTAGCGCTTGACTAAATCAGGTCTTGCGGCAATCATTTCAAACCATATCGTCGAGCGGTTCGGCACGCCAACTCCGACTCCCATCCCTGGGACGGCGCGCTCGCCGCCGAATGCCTTCAGCACCTCAACCGCATCGGCGCATACGTCTTCGCATTTGGGGTCGTAGGAGTCGAGACCCCTTTCGAGGCGCTCAACCTCAGCTTCTATGTCTGACTCGGTCGGCTCGGGCTGTGGGCTTCGGTCAACCGTCTGGTAAAGCTCAGTCTCGGGGTCAAACCGCATGACCTCCCATGAGCCTTCGGGATCGCCGTAGAGAAACGTATATTCATCCAGCCGCCTGGTCGGCTTTCTCGTCATTCGCCAGCATGATGGGCGGACCATGTCCACATCAAGCGCCTTGGCAAGGTCAATCGTGTCCCGACGGGTGCGCTCAATGAACTCCCTGTGCGCCTCTGGTCCACTCCACATCGCCGCAGACTCGCGCCACTGCTGAATGCCGCCGCCAACATATGCTTCGCGCCCAAGAACCAGCGATGCTGTGCGCGAGGAAACCGAACAGTGATAGATTGGCACTCGGTCAGTCGGCTTGTGCTCCAGTGCCGCTGTTATGCGCTCTTTTGGAATCATCTCAAGAGTATGTTACACCACAAAGGCGGCGAAGTCCTTTTACCGAGAAATAACAAAAATTGAACTAAACCTTGGAAAAACTGCGGACACGGTCTTTACAAAACTAGAACAGCATGGTATAATTTCAGCGACACTGCGGGGTGGAGCAGTCCGGTAGCTCGTCGGGCTCATAACCCGAAGGTCGTTGGTTCAAATCCAACCCCCG